>WFPK01000081.1 GCA_015487555.1 Phycisphaerales bacterium | reverse complement strand
GGGTACGGGGTACGGGGTACGGGACATGAGCATATTCCTTCTCTGAGAAGTGGATAACCAAAGACACTGTCCATGTATATCATATCTCAGCCTTCAATGTTGCTCAGATTTGATAAAATTTTTCCAGCGCTTCCCGCCACTCATCGAGCGTCTTCACAGAGATGAACTGCTTCTTCACCTCGTCGGCCTGCGGGTGATGCGCCGAGAACTTGATGCCGAACTTGCGCATATTCTTGGCCGTCAGGAGCTCGGGATCGCGAGTATGACCATTGACAGCCAGAGCGAGCTCGAAGTGTTGTTCTAAAACCTGCCGCTGCTCGGCGATGGTTGGAGCTTTGGGTTCTTGCCCGGCGAGAATCGCTCGTGCCTGCTTGAAAATCCACGGGTTGCCGATGCACCCTCTTGCAACGGACACGCCGGTGAGGCCGGTGTAGCCGATCATGCGGAAGATTTGGTTGACATCCCAGATGTCTCCTGAGCCGAAGATCAGCCGATCGGGGTGTTTCTCGACGAGCTCTTTGAGCGGCTGCCACTTCGAGGGGCCCATGTACTTCTGCTCGACCGTCCGCCCATGCACCGTCACCCAGGCGCACCCGATATCATAACACGCATCGAAGAGGTACTCGAAGTTGGCCTTCATCTCGGGGGTGTCGTTGAAGGCGATGCGCATCTTGGCTGTCATTGGGATGGATGCGGGGAGGGCATCGCGGACAGCTTGCAAGATGGCGATGGCGCCTTTGGGTTCTTTGAGCCAGTGCCCGCCTCGGGATTTTTTGGAGATTTTTTTGACCGGGCAGGCAAGGTTGATGTCGATGGCAGCGAAGGTGGTTGGTCTATTCAAGAGGGCATCCGATCGCAGCTCTCCGATCCCCGAATCAACCATCTTGCGATATTCTTTTGCTGAGCGTCTCCCCTGCTCGATCATCTTGATCGCCCCGGCTGCCATCTCTGCGGGGTCATTGCCCATGATCTGTCCGATCAAAGGCGTGTCTTCGATGCCGCCGGGCACATTGTCGTGGAGTTCGCCCAGATCGGCCTTGGCAAACCCCTTGCCACCGGCGAGTAAGGTGCGATCGAGCAAGGCTTCGGTGATGCAAACCGGAGCACCATGCCTGCGGGCGATGATCCGCATCGCTGCATCGGAATACCCAGCGAGCCCGGCCTGGTAAAACGGGGCATCGAATCCGGGGATGAGCTTGGTGACCCGGGGGTCAATCCCCGATGGGCCGAACCTGGCGATCAACCCCCTGGCGACGGCGTGAGGGTCGATTTCTTGTGCGCCAGGGGCGATGGCGAAGGTGGGTTCGGTGGCATTTTTGCCTTGTTGGTCGCCCCCGGGACTACAGGGTTGATTGCTTGGTTGGTTGCTTTGGACGCTCATGTGGGGGACAATAGGAGGGTGAAGATCAAACAGCCCGCCATCCGCCCTGCCGTCCTTCTTGTTTGTGCCCTTGCTTCGAGCTCGGTGACACTCGCCTTGAGCGGCTGCCAGCTCTTCAACGAGCAGCTCACAGCAGCCCCGCACATGCCCTACCCCGAGGATATCAAGCAGGGCGAGGTGTTCGATGTGCAGGTGTTCCGCGATGTAACACTCCTGCGATTCACCAATACCACCACCCGAGACTTTGGCCCTTCGGTGATTTGGATCAACAAACGCTATTCGTTGGCGATCCCCGGGTTTGCATCGGGCGAGACCGTCGAGCTTGAGCTGGGCAACTTTGTCGATGAGTTCGGCGATGTTTACCGCGCGGGCGGGTTCTTCGCCCAGCGCACCCCCGCACCGGTGGTCTTGGTACAAATCGAAACGGTCGAAGACGACGAGCCAATCTTGCATGGGTTTGTGGTCGTTGAGAATAAGTACAACTAACAAGCACAACGAAGGCTTGCTCGTCTAAATAGATTCCCGGGCCCGCCAGTTGATGCTCGTGAGGACGGATCGACGCCCAAAGGACACTTTACTATGGCACGCATACTCGTCGTCGGCCCGCACCCAGATGACCAAGAGCTCGGCATGGGCGGCACGATCATCAAGCTCGCCGGGCAAGGGCACGATATCCTCATCCTCGATGTGACCAATGGCGAGCCCACGCCTTTGGGCTCACCTGAAATCCGCAAAGCCGAAGCAGCTGCTGCGCTGGAGATTCTCAAAGAGGGCGCAACGGGCAAGATCGAACGCTGGCTGCTCGATCTGCCCAATCGGTTTGTCGAACACACCATCGAGCACCGCCATGCGCTCGCCGGGGTGATCCGCGCCTGGCAGGCCCAGATTATTTTTACGACCTTCCCCGAAGATGCCCACCCGGATCATCGAGCCGTCACGCGGTGCATCGAAGACGCTCGGTTCGATGCCAAGCTCTCCAGGATCGACATGCCCGCGCCCGTCGATGCGTGGACGGGCGAGCAAAAAGAGTTGGGCCCGACGATCTATCCCAAGTGGTTGTTCTACTACTACGCGACGCACCTGCGCTGGGTCGCCGACCCCAAGTTCATCTTTGATATCACCGGCGCAGTCGAGCAGAAGATGCGTTCGATCAAGGCCTACGAAACGCAGTTCGTGCTCCCCGAGAAGAACCGCAAGGCGCTTGAGTGGATCGAAGCGAGCGCCAAATACTTCGGCTCACGCATCGGTGCCGATGCCGGCGAGCCGTTTTATACAAAAGAACCCGTCGGATTGATGGGCTTTGATTCGTTGGTGATGTGATTGGATCAAACGGTGTTATTGTGTATGGAAGATGTAGGTGTACCCGCCATAGATTTTCCGGAACCGCCCGGTGTTGAGCACGCCATCGTCGAGATAGGCATCGAGCCCCTGGGCATCGACGATCGAAGGCGCAGGCGAGTTGAGTGAATCTCGAACCGAGATGCTGACCACCCTTGCATTTTTTGTGACCACATAGTCATAGTCATAGACGCCACCGATCGGGCATGGTTTCTCGAACGGATTCTCCCGTTTGAACTGCGTCCGGCTCTCTGGGGGCATCACTCCGGCACTGGTGTCGGCTGGCCAATATCCGTTGTTGGCATTGAAATATTCGAACGCCCTGACCATCCCCAGAATATCCTCGCCCGCGGCTGCCACTCGGGTATCGGTCTGCGCACCGACATAGCGTGGGACAAGAAGGGCTGCGAGGATGCCGATGACCACAATCACAACCATCAGCTCGGCCATCGTAAATCCAATCGCAATCCGCTTCATGAAAATATCCCTTCGGCCACACGCGGCGGTATCCCCCCGATGTATCGAACTGATCGCTCGGTCTCATCATCCCAATGCCAAGACAACCCAACATTGCCAGCAGCGAGGCGCCCTCTGCGGGATGTAGGCCTCACTTATGTCCGAGAACATCGTGTGCATGCCGGGCATCGCCTGGGCAGAGCTGATAAGATCGTGTGTGCCCACCTCCATGACCCATCTCCTCGAGCCCGATCTTCAACGCCTGATCGACGATCGCGCCTACCGTGAAATTCGCGATGCGCTGTGCGTGATCGAGCCCGCCGATGTGGCCGACCTGATCGAATCACTCCCACCCGAATCGGCAGCGATCGCTTTTCGCGTGCTCCCGCGCGAGCTCGCAGCCGACACTTTCGCCCAGCTCGAGCAAGGCACGCAAGAATCGCTGCTCGAAGAGCTCGGCACCGAACGCTCGGCCAGGCTGATCGAATCCATGGACCCCGACGACCGGGCAGCGATGCTCGACGAGTTGCCCGCTGAAGTCTCGACCAAGCTCATCGCACGGTTCTCGCCTGAAAATCGGCGCATCACCCAGGCCATCCTCGGATACGCTTCCGATTCGGTCGGTCGGCTGATGACCCCCGATTATGTGCGGGTGCGCAAAGAATGGAGCATCGGGCATGCCCTCGAGCATATCCGCCGATATGGACGCAATGCCGAGACGGTCGATTGGGTCTATATCATCGACCACGAGGGCACGCTCATCGACGACATCCACATCCGCGAGCTGCTCTTGGCCGATCCGGAATCACTCGTCGACAAACTCATGGACAACGAGTTTGTCGCCCTCTATGCCAACGATGACCGCGAAGAGGCTGTCCGGCTGATGGCCCGGTATGACCGCACCGCCCTGCCAGTAGTCGATTCGCTCGGGCTCCTCGTCGGAATTGTCACCGTGGACGATGTGGCCGATGTCGCTGAGGAAGAGTTCACCGAAGATGTCCAAAAACTCGGCGGCATGGAAGCGCTCGACTCGCTCTATACCGCAGCATCAATCTTCGAAATGTATCGCAAACGAGGCGGGTGGCTCGCCGGGTTGTTCTTGATCCAGATCTTCACCATCTCGATCATGGCCTTCTTCGACGAGGCGCTCAACAAAGCCGTCGTTTTGGCGATCTTTGTCCCGATGATTATCGCATCGGGCGGCAACACCGGCACACAGGCGGCAAGCTTGTTGGTGCGCGCGATCGCGGTCGAAGATATCCACCTCAATCAATGGTGGCGGATCATGCGCAAAGAACTCCTCACCGGACTCTGCCTGGGTTTGACACTCGCAGCGCTGGGCGTCGCGGTGGTCTGGGGATTGGCCCTGACCCCGATGCTCGACACGCCTCACCTCTGGCCTTTGGCCCTGACAGTCAGCGGCGCGGTCTTCATCATTGTCATCTGGGGCACGCTCATCGGGTCGATGTTCCCGCTGATCCTCGAACGCCTGGGGCTCGACCCGGCCGCCTCATCGTCGCCTCTGGTCGCGACGCTGATGGATGTGTCGGGGTTGACGATCTACTTCATCGTGGCGATCGTGCTGCTTCGCGGGACGATTCTGTAGATTCTTCTGTAGATTCTATAGAAGGCTGCATTGTCTGGGCTTCCCAGGCCTGCTTGGCGTTGATCCCGAACTTGCGAAAGTTGTACCCGCCGTCTTCGAGGAAGCCCTTTGAGCGGTATTCCCAGTGGTACTTGCCCCAGGTGCTCGGCTTATACCACACCCGATCGCTCACCTTGCGCCGGATCACCCGCGCCCAGGTGTCGCGGTGGAACAAATCGCAGGGCTGGCCGCACCTTGGGCAGACGGACAGGTTCATCGCGGCGACGATGTGATCGCCAGCGTAGCACGGGCCGGTGAGGTAAAGGCACTCGTGCTGGGCATAGACACGCCATTTGCCTGCTTTGGACATCGAAAAAGCTCCAACGGATCCGATTCACGACACAGATATCCATTATAAGGCCTGCGCTGACCAAATCGTGTTTTTGGATCATCACGCCGTGAAAAACGCAGCTGTGAGCTATCCTCTGGGTATGGATTCGATCTCCCGACGACATTTTCTCGCCCGGTCTTCATCGGTGGCTTTGGGTTTCACGGGGCTCTCGGCTTCGCTTGCGCGAGGCTCAACCGCCGGGCTGCTCGATGCGCTGATTCGCAGTGATGATGATCCAATCGGGCTAGGCCCGCTGATCCGCGATCCCAAGGGCATCCTCGATCTGCCCGCTGGGTTCCGATACACCATCTTCTCGAAGATCGGCGAGCAGATGGACGATGGGTTCCATGTGCCGGGCAAGCACGATGCGATGGGCGCCTTCCCGTTCATCAACGACGACGGGTCAATCGACCCCGATCGCACGATCATCATCCGCAACCATGAGATCGAAGACGCCCACAAAACCACAGGCCCATTCAAAGCCAAAGGATCACTCGACCGGATTGATCGGTCGAAAATCTACGACGCTGGGCACGGGCGTCCATCGCGTGGCGGCACGACCACGATGATCTACAACACCAAATCCCAGACCCTCGAACAACACTGGCTCTCGCTCGCCGGCACCGAGCGCAACTGCGCCGGGGGGATCACACCACGCAATAGTTGGCTCACCTGCGAAGAGACCGCTGCTGTCAAAGGCGAACGCTTTGAACAAGACCACGGGTTCGTCTTCGAGGTCCCCGCGACGACTTCGCCGAGCCTCGCCGAGCCCAGGCCGATTAAGGCGATGGGGCGGTTCATGCACGAAGCCTGCTGCACCGATCCAAAGACCGGGATCGTCTACATGACCGAAGATCGCCACGACGGATTGATTTATCGGTTCGTGCCCAACGACGCGACTGATCTGCACGCGGGCGGGCGGCTCGAAGCGTTGAGCATCGTCGGCGTGCCGAGCTTTGATACACGCAACTGGGACAGGCAAAGCGTCCAAGTCGGGCAGAAGCTCGCGGTGCGATGGATTCCCCTCGACGATATCCTCGCGCCCAAGGACGATCTGCGCTATCGCGGGTTTGACGATGGCGCAGCCCGGTTCGCCCGAGGCGAGGGGATGTGGTGGGGCAACGAGTCTGCCTACTTCGCCGCAACAACCGGCGGCGAGGGGTATCACGGACAGCTCTGGCGGATCATCCCCAGCGACGACGGGCTGCACGATCTGCTCGATCTCTTCATCGAACCCAATGACCCCAGCGTGCTCGAGCGGGCCGACAACATCACCTTTTCGCCCTGGGGCGACATTGTGGTGTGCGAGGATGAGAACAAGCCGCCGCACTTGGTGGGGGTGACGATGGAGGGCGCGTTGTATCGCATTGCGCGCAACGAAGCGAGCAACTCCGAGTTCGCCGGCGCGGTGTTTAGCCTCGATGGCTCGACGCTGTTTGTCAATCTCCAGAACCCTGGATGGACGCTGGCGATTGTGGGGCCTTGGAAGCAGTAGGCAATAAAAAACACCCCGGAGGGTGCCTGAGCATTTCCTATAAAGGTGTTCGTCTTTTTTAGCGTCTGCGTCTTGTTGCCGAGAGCGTAACCAGCCCCAACAACGAGAGCACGCCTGGCGCGGGGATCGTCACACCGATCATCTGCCCTGTTGCGCCCCCGATGCTCCCATAGAAGGTTGAAGTCCCGTCGTCGGCATCGAAGGTATACAAATCGCCATCCCGAGACATGGCCAAGAGCAACCCATCATTTTCAAAGAACGAAACAAACCCCGCCGGAGTGGAATAGGTCTCGAGCACCTCCCCGGTGCTGATGTTGAACACATCGACTTCGCTTCTGTCATGATCGGCTGCGAGAAAAATATTCTCTGAAATTTCTTCAAAGTCATAGTAGAGCCCAACCTCGTTGGTCAGATCATTCCCTCTGGTATAGACGCTTGAGTCAAAGTTGTAAGTTGCGCCAAAGAGCACACTACCGTCTACGCTTATATTTTTCACCGAAAAGAACACATCGCCCGAGCTTGTCTCTTCGAGCCCTGACATATACGAAAACCCATCCTTGCCAGACACATCGGCCAGCACAAAGGCGACCGATTCGTTCTGCGTCTCGAGGTTGTACCGAACAATGCCTCCGGTGACATTGAAGAGCAGGGTGCCGTTGCTTTGATAGAGGATATCATTCACCCCTATCCCATCTTCGATCAGCGTATAAATCTGCGTCGCTTGGAGCGTTTGTCCATCGACAAAGAATACTTTGCCATCGGCATCCGTCGCATAAAAATCACTCAGCCCGGCCTGTGCCTGCGATGGCAACAGCACCGCCACAGCCAAAATGGCTGGGGTAACTCTCAATACACTCATAACATGACCCTTCTTTCTTCTCTTTCAATATTTCCCCAAGGCGACGCCGAGGGGCTCTCAAAGGGTCTGTACGGATTCTTGGAAAACTTGATCCGCGAAATGTCCAAATAGCTGAACTTTATTTACTCGGGGAGTTTGTCGAGTTCGCTCTGGACGCGTTTGACCAATCGCCCAACCGTTTCATCACCGAAATCAAACGGCAGACCGGCTGCAGCGAAGAGCTCGGGCAGGGTCACGCTGCCACCGAGGGACAAAGCCTTCTTATACGCTGCCAACGCTGCCTCTTCGCCCTGCTCGAGGCTGATGAGCCAGATGCCCAATGCGCCCAGCTGGGCGATGCCATATTCGACATAGTAAAACGGCGAGCCGAACAAATGCCCCTGACGCTGCCAGACGAACTTACGCTCCTCTTCGAGCCCATCCCAGCTCACACGATGCCCCTGCATCCCGAACCGCTTTTCAAGACCAAGCCATGCGTCGGCCCGCTGATCGCGAGTGTGGGTTGGGTTCTGATACACCCAGTGCTGGAACGCATCAATCGTCGCAATCCAAGGCAACAAACTAATCGAGCCTTCGAGCTGCTTACGACGGGCGCGATTCGCGTCGGCTTCACTCGGATAGAACGCATCCCAGTACGGCATCGTCAACAACTCCATCGTCATCGACGCCACCTCGGCGAACTCGATCGGCGAGCTGCGATACCAGACCAGAGGCTCATCGGTACAGAACATCGAATGGAACGCATGACCCGCCTCGTGCACCATCGTCTCGACATCACGGTGCTGATCGGCAGCGTTCATAAAAATAAACGGAATCCGAGACCGATCACGGAAATACAGATACCCACCCGGAGCCTTCCCCTTGCGCGAATCGAGATCGAGCATCGCGCCGTCGGCTGAGCCTTGGGTGTTCGACCCATCGCCCATCGTGGCGAACATCTTGGCGAGCTCGGGCGAGAGCCGATCGAACACGCTTTGCGTCTTGGCAATCAGATCAACCCCGCCTTTGAATGGCCTGAGCGGATCTTGCCCTTTGGGATCAACCGTAATATCCCACGGGCGAAGCTCGTCGAGCCCGAGTTTTTCCTTGCGATCAGCATCGAGCTCGGCAACGAAGGGCATCACATGCTTCTCGATCGCATCATGAAACGCAAAGCAGGTTTCGGGTGTGTAGTCAAACCGGTGCTTGGACTTGAACGCAAACTCGACAAAGTTGTTGAACCCGGCGTTTTTGGCGATGGTGTCGCGCTTGGCGATCATCTGATCGTAGATATCGCTGATGGCTTCTTGGTCTTCCATCCGCCTCGCCGTCACGGCCCGCCATGCGGATTCGCGGACCGAACGATCTGCCGACTCGCCATACTTACCCATCATGGGCATTGTCTTTTCTTCGCCATCGAACTCGACTGTCATCTTGCCGCAGATTTTGTCGTATCCTTGATCGAGCGTGGAGACCTGTGTTTCGATCTCGACATTCTCGGGTCGGAAGAGATCGACATCGGCTTTGGTATCACGGAAGAGCACAGCGTGATGCCCGCCGGTCAAACCATATTGCTCAGCGAGCGCGACGAATTTCTTGTCGAGCTCGAACCCGATGGGCTTGACCTTGGGGACGACATTGGTGATAAACGAGGTATAGGCCTCTTGTTTGGCTTCATCGCTCGTATCGCAGGTCATGTCGATGTAGGTGTTGGCACCCGATTCGCCAATGGCCGCTTCGAGCTCGGAGCGATCGAGGAGCCATTGCTCGAGTTCGGCTTTCGAGCTCACCTCCCGATCGAGCAAGGCCTTGAGCAAAGGCTCGATATTTTCCCATTTGGTCGCATCGAGCACCTCGGGAACAAAGCTGGTGATGGGGGCGGTGGTCATGTCTTTCTCCTCTGTGTCGCATCCCGATGGGGTATACGAGCTGTTCATTTTTATTGCGTTTTCTGTCTACTGACTTGTTCTTCTACAAAACTGATCGCTTGGGGTTGCGTCTGGATCCGCCCTTCGAGTTGTTCATCATAGACCGCATCGAGAATCGCCTTGTACGCAGGCCCAGGAGCGATGCCCAGTTCGATCAGATCCGCTCCAGAAATCAATGGCTCAGGACAAAGCCCGCCAAAGCGAGATTCCAGATGCTCGATCTGGGATCGGATCGCTGATGCCCGGGCTGGTTCAATCGCTTCAAGAATCACCAACGCCTCGCGGGCCCAATCCCGATTGGCCAATCGCTTGCGCTCCGATTCGGACATCGCACCCCACCGATTGGTCAGCATCTCCAGGCATTCAAATATCCCACGCATCCCATCACGATCGGCATTGGACAAATCCAAAGCCCTGCGATACCCGATGCACACCGTCTGGGCATCATCGCCGATCGTGAAGCCGCGCCCGATCGCCAGTGCAACCAACGCCAACGGATATGCGACCGATTCGGGCAGCGTCTTCATCACCGAAGGCTCGAACGATTGCTCGTTACCAAAGATCGCGTCATCGAGCTCGAGCTCATCAATCAACACACACGCCCGGACGCGCGATGGGTGCAAGAGCATCTTGCGCACCTCTTCGCCGATGCGCTCGATCGACACCCCCGTCAGCGCCCTGGCGTGCGCTCGGATGGCTTCTTTGGTGCCCTGTTCGATCTCGAGCCCATAGCGAGCAGCGAACCGCACCGCGCGCAATGCCCGCAGATGATCCTCCTTGAGCCGATCCTCCGGATTCCCCACCGCGCGAAGCATCCGGGCTTTGACATCCGCCTGACCGCCGACAAAGTCAATGATCTGATGCGCCTCATCGTCAGCCAACGGATCGACAAACAGTGCATTGATCGTAAAATCCCGGCGCTGGGCATCTTCTTTCGGCGACGAATACTCGATCGAATCCGGACGACGCGCATCGGAATACACGCCATCGGATCGGAAGGTGGCCACCTCGATCGTCTGCCCAAAGTCGCGCACGAGCATCACCCCAAAGGCGGCCCCGACCGAGGCGGTCTTGCGAAAATACGCTGAAATCTGCTCGGGGCGGGCGTCGGTTGCGACATCGAAATCTTTGGGCTCTTCGCCGAGCAAAAGATCGCGCACGCATCCACCCGCGAGGTATGCGCGATGCCCGTTGGATTTGAGCGCCTCGATCACCTTGAGCGCAGCTGCATACTCCGCCGATTCAAAATGGGCCCATGATCCATTCACCCGATCTGTTCCTCTCGCAAATCCCGACTCATCAGCATCGTGATCGCATCGACCGGATCGAGATGCTCAAACAACACCGCATAGACCGCGTCGGTGATCGGCATATCCACCTTATACTTCTTGGCCAGATCGATGACTGATTCGGTGGTGGCCACGCCTTCGACGACGGACATCGAATCGCGGAGGTATTGATCGAGTTTGGCGCCTTTGCCCAGTGCTTCGCCGCAGGATCGGTTGCGCCCTTCGGGGCTAAAACAAGTCGTCGCCAGATCGCCCACACCCGCGACGCCAAAGAAGGTGCTCGTCTGCGCGCCCATCGCGCTGCCGAGTCTTCCGATCTCAGCGAGCCCGCGGGCCAGCAGCGCGCTCTTGGCGTTGACCCCGGCGCCGAGCCCGTCGATGATTCCCGCTGCGATTGCGATCACATTCTTCGTCGCCCCGGCAAACTCGACACCCAACAAATCCGGGTTCGTATAAATCCGAAGCCAGCTCGTCGAGAAGAGTTCCTGGATCGTCTGGGCGAATCCGGGATGATCCGACGCAGCCGCCATCGTCGCAGGCAGGCAGATGGCCAGTTCGGTCGCGATCGCCGGGCCGCTCATGCACCCCATCGCGCGAGGCTTGGCATCGGGATGATCTTTGAGCACATCGGCGATGATCTGCGTCGGGCGCATCAGCGTGTCGTTCTCGATCCCCTTGGCCACCGAAATCACCGAGGCGTCGGCAGGCACATGCTCGCGCAATCGCTCCCAGGCCCCGCGGATAAACTGCACCGGGACAGCATTGACGATGATGTCCGCCCCTTCGAGGGCCTCGGCATCGCTCAGCGCGATCCGCACACACCCCGGGAGCTCGAACCCGGGCAATCGGTCAGATTTGCGCGTCTGGGCGAGCACCCCATTCTCATCGTCGTTGTATCCCCACATCACCACATCAGCCCGAGCCGATTCGCCCGCTCCATGTGGGTCAGGATTGGTCAATGCCCCAGCGCACACCAGCCCCATCTGCCCAACACCCAGAATACATACCTTGGGCAAGTTCCCACTCTGGTCGGTGTTTGTCTGAATATTGACCATTGCACGCTCCCAATCGCCTCGGCATACATGAACCGGACACCCGGCCTGTGCGTACCCCTAGGACACGGATTCGCTCTCCAAGAGGATATCCATTGCCCGCATCCCTATTGTAGATGCCCAGAAGCCACCAGCAAACCATCCAACTCGGCCCCGATTTCTATAGTGAATACACGCCATGAGTGATACACCGAACCATTCGCACGATTCTGACCACACCCACCCCCAAACCCATGGCGCGATCGACTGCTGCTCGCACCATCAGGTCATCGACGAAAACAACGGGTGGATTTTCCTCTACCTCATCGGAGGCGTCCTGGCGATCGTCTCGTGGATCGCCCACCTCTCGGGCACCACCAACGAGCTCGTCGCCACGCTCCCGGCGGTCCTCTCGGCATTGCTCCTGGGCGCTCCGCTGTTCAAGGCGGCCGCGATGGAAGTCATGCGGCGACATATCTCCTCGTCCTCGCTCGCTGCCCTGGCGATCCTCGCCTCGATGGCTGTGGGCAAGTTCGGCACCGCCGCCTTCCTCGCCTTTATCCTCCTCGTCGCCGACCAGGTTGTCCTGCGCACCGCTGATGGCGCCAAACGCGCGATCGAACAGCTTGTCTCACTCACCCCCGACATCGCCCGCATCGTCATCGAAGGCGTCGAAAAAATCGTCCCCGTCGGACAAGTCAAAGTCGGACAAACCGTCCGCATCCGACCCGGTGAAAACCTTCCCGTCGATGGGCGCGTGATCACCGGCGAATCAACCATCAACCAGGCCTCGCTCACCGGCGAAGCCATGCCCGTTGAGGTCCAAAAGGGCTCGGATGTCTACGCAGGCACCACCAACCTCACCGGCGCGATCGACATCGAAGTCACCCAAGTCGGCGAAGAGACCACCATCGGCAAGGTCTCGAACCTCATCCGCGAAGCCGAGTCCACCAAAACCCAGCGCCAGATGCTCATCGAGCAAGTCGCCAAGTTTTATGTCCCCGTTGCCCTCTCGGTCGCGTTGGTGGTGTTCTTCCTCGTTTCACAGAGTGAAATCGACGCGGTCAAAGAAACCGCTGCCCTGCGGGCGGTCACCGTCCTCGTTGTGACCTGTCCCACCGCGTTGCTCCTCTCCTCACCCTCAGCGATGGTTGCTGCCTTCGCTGCTGCTGCCCGATTAGGCGTGATGATCAAACGCACCGAATACCTCGAAGCCTCGGCCAATGTCGATGCCGTCGTCATGGACAAAACCGGCACACTCACCACCGGACGCTTTGAAGTCTCGCGCCTGGCACCCGCCGAGGGCGTCGATGGCGCAACACTGCTCAAAGCGGCTGCATTCGCCGAGGCGAGCAGCAACCACCCACTCGGGCTCTCGATCCTGCGCACTGCCAAGCAAGCTCGCATCAATGTCGACACCGATGGACAGTTTGAAGAAATCCACGGCGCAGGTGTCCATGCCAAAACATCCCTCGGCAAAATCTCCGCCGGACGAGGCACCTGGATCCGTGGGCTCATGCCCAGCGCCGCCGATGCCATCGACAAAGTCGAAGAACGCATCGAAGGCATGTCGGGCGTGCATGTCATCGTCGATGGCAAATACCTCGGCGCCGTCGGGCTCGAAGACAAAATCCGACCCAACTCCAAAGCGGTCGTCGATCGCCTGCGCGAGCTCAATGTCCGCATGATCGCCATCTTCACCGGCGATCGCTTATCCGTCGGCAAACGCGTCGGCGCAGTCACCGGCGTCGATGCCGTCGAAGCCGAGTGCCTCCCCGAAGAAAAACACGAACTCATCAAACAACTCACCAACGATGGATACCGCGTCATGATGGTCGGCGACGGCATCAACGACGGGCCCGCACTCGCTGAGGCCGATGTCGGCGTGGCGATGGGGCTTAGCGGCTCAGACATCGCTGCCAACTCCGCGGGCGTCGCGCTGATGACCGACGAGCTCAACCGATTGCCATTCCTGATGGAGCTCGCCCGCCGATCACGCGTGATCGTCACCCAGAACATCGTCTTCTCGATCCTCGCCGCGATCGTCGGCTTGACCCTCGCAGCGACGGGAAGCTTCCAGGCACTCGGCGGGGCAAGCATCGGCGTCGGGTTCGCAGCCTTCTTCCACTTCATCCCCGATGTCTTCGTCATCGGCAACTCATTCCGGCTCTTCCGCTTCGGCGAAGACTTCCTCGAAGCCGAGACCGTTGCCAGAGAACAAGCCCAGGCAGCCTCCCAGCGCATCCACCGCGAAGCCTCCGTAAGAAACCTCGCTGCCGACCCGGCGTAAACAAGTTTCAATCGAAACCAAAGCCCAGCCAAATGGCTGGGCTTTTTTATTCCCCGATCCACATCCCCATCAGAATCTCATCGCAATACTCACCACTGGGCTGACGAATCGACTTGACTTTTCGACCCTCGATCACAAAGCCCACGCGCTCATACATCCGCAGGGCATGCTCGTTGCCGACCATCACCGTGAGTTCAAGCCGACGAATCTTTGGGTTGGCCTTCATATCCTCGATCGAACGCCTGAGCATCAACGATCCAAGCCCAAGACCCCGCCAACCCGGGAGCACACCGGTGCCCAGGTCACCAACATGCGCCAGCTTGACCCGAGGCGAAAACGAGTACGCAGTATTGGCAATCACCGCGCCGCTCGTCGGATCGACCGCAACCAACGAGTAAAACTTGCCCTGCACGATCCATTCGATCCGCTCCTCGACCGCCCAAAGCTCGGGCGTGTCGCCAGCATATGTAAGGATAAACTCTGTCGATTCACCCAATGCCTTGATATACGCTTGAACCGCTGCCCCATCGCCCGGGCCCGAGCTTCGCAGGAGCACTTCTCGCCCGTCCTTGAGTGTGATTGTTTCTTGTTCCACTTTCTCTCCATTCTCCTCTCCATACTCGTCAGCGCACCAAAATCCCAGCGGTCCGTTTCCGAGTACAATAGCACACCAAAGGAGATCCCCAATGCCCTCACGCTGCCCAGCCCGTCTATCCATCGCCGCCGTCGTCCTCGCCAGTGCCTTCGTCGCTGTCCCACTCACCATGACCGGGTGTTTGGCCGGGCATCACACCTCGACCTCGATCCACGGCGCCTATGTCCAACCATCCGATCTCTCACGCGTCAAGAAACACGCCTCGACCACCGAAGATGTCCTCCAGATGCTCGGCGAACCCACCGAGCGCACAACCAACGACGACGGCACCGAAACCTGGACCTGGAACTGGACTCGAAAAGAATCGGGCTCAGGACACCTTCTCTTCATCTTCAGCGGCTCGAGCAAAACCGAAATCGACGAATCCGCCCATGTCACCTTTGAGTACGGCGTCGCCATCAACAAATGGCGCGACTAATTCACTCGCCGGGTGCCACGGCTTGACCGTCTTCGGCAAGCCGTGTCTTGTTGAGTACCAACTCACTCCCCAATCAACCCCTCAATCATCGCCTCGAACCGTCGGCGTTGCTCGACATACGCCTCCCCAGTCGCCGGCCCACTAAACCCCGAATACACCGCCTGCACCTCATTGGCCTCGTTGAGAAACACCAGCGTCGGATACGATCGCACCTGATCCAAGAACCCGAGCGATTTCGTCGCTTCATCCTTATCGCTGAGCCCCGCGATCAGAATCGGCCAGCTCGTCCCGATGTGTTCATGGTGGCGACGCACCTGCTCAGCCGATCGCTCAAAGTCATCCGTCATCTCAAAAGCCAGCCCCACAAAGAAATATATTTATTAATCCCAAAATGGACTTGACAGAAAAATGGGGGGGGTAGATTGCTTGCAGTATTTGTATCTCTTGCCATATCACGCCCAGCTGAGAGAAGATCATAAATGAAGTGGAAAATCTTAATCCCGCTTATAGCCTTTGGCTCTGCGCCGGGGAGTGCCGCTGCCCAGCCTGTAGGCTGCGAAGTCCGAGGCGGCGGAGATGCCAATGACTGCTACAACTGTCAATTTATACGCGATGAGCATGATGTGTGGGATCACGAGAATATTGTCATACGCACACTGCCAGAGCAACCCGTGGATGGTCTTGACCTGCCCCCATATTCTGTACCACTCCCTATGTTAGGGCAGTGGCGTGGGTTTGTCCCATCAGAGGGCTGCGGAGCGGAGCGGAGCAGGCCTCTGATGGATGATTGACCACCCGGGTGATCCGTGTCTCGGGTGCTGGAGGACGATAC
>WFPK01000080.1 GCA_015487555.1 Phycisphaerales bacterium | reverse complement strand
TCCACATCATCGAGCGGCACCGAGGAGATCGGCTCGTCGGTGCCCGGGTTGATATTGATGCGCTGGGTTGCGTTCGAGCCGAGGCTTTTCTTGCCTGCAATGATGTGGGGCAGGACGGGGGCGTGGTCACTCATATTCTTCGTTGTCCTTGTGACAGGGGACTTGGTCGTCGTCCACTGGGTTTGGAGATTGGCGCAGCGAGTTGGCTGCAATCGTGATTATTGCAGAAAAGAAGCTGATTTGCAAGTGATGATGGAGGTTGTGCGTGATGAAACTTTGCTGGCATAGAATGTCTCTGCAACCGAACTCCATCTCGCATGTATGACACGGACCAGCGATTCCGTTGGTCACTCTTCAATCATCAGCCAATCCCAAGGAACAGCATGGCCAGGTATTTTCCGAAAAGCGTGTACGCGACGGCGATTTTGACCGCATTCTTCCCCATCGGACATGCTTTGGCATCGGATGATGGATATATGAACAATCAAGAGCTTGCCGATGCGATGAGCCTGATCGCCGATTCCAGCGATCAGGCCTGGGTAGAGACGATCGGTGAAAGTCTCGATGGTCAGCCTATCGAACTGATGGTTCTCGCGGGCTCAAAGGAGGCTGCCGATCTACGCCCTGCGATGCTGATTACCGCCGGGCTCGACGGGCGATACCTTGTCGGTACCGAGATGGCGATCCGCATGGCGTCACTGATTCTTGACGAGCACGCCGACCTGCTCGATTCCATGACCATCTACATCATCCCGCGCGTCAACCCCGACGGGGCAGCGCGGAATCTCGAATCGCTCACAATGGGCTATGCGGGCAACGCCCGATCGACCGACGACGATCGAGATCGGGCGATGGGCGAAGACGGGCCCGAGGATATCAACAGCGACGGGCTCATCACCATGATGCGCAGGCTCAATCCGCCGATCGAAGATCCGCCCACCCACCTTGCCGATCCCGATGATCCAAGGCTCAACATCAAACCCGATGTGAAGGACGGGCAACGGGCGAGCTTCACGCTCTACACCGAGGGGATCGACAACGATGGCGATGGGCAGATCAACGAAGACGGATTCGGTCTGGTTGATCTCGATCAGAACTTCATGCACCGTTGGCCTGAGCACGCGCCCCATGCCGGGCGATATCCACTCTCCGAGCCCGAGTCGCTGGCGATTGCCCGGTTTGTGCTCGACCATGACCACATCGTGATGGCCCTGACGCTGGGTCGGCATGATAACCTGGTGAATCTGCCCGAGTCCAAGAGCAAGGACATCACCGGGCGAGCCCCCAAGGGCATCGACGCCAAGGATGTCGAGCTCTACAAACACGCGGGCGAGTTGTTCAAAGAGGCAACCGGACAGAAATCGGCACCAAAGGAAGACATCGCCGGCAGCTTCCACGCCTGGCTCTACGCCCAGCGTGGGATTCCGAGCTTTGCAACCACCGTGTGGGCTCGCCCGGAGATCGAAAAGAGTGAAGACGAAACCGAATCGGCTGTTGACGAATCGGAAGGCGAGGAAACCGAAACTGCCGATGACAACTCAGGGCTTACACCTTCAGGCATCGGCGATATCTCGCAGGAAACCATCGACGAGCTGATGGAGGCCTATGTCGCTGCGACGGGCGAGGCGGTTGATCAATCCATGATCGCGATGGTGACGCCTGAGATGGTCGAGGGGTTCGCAGCCCAGGCCGGGATCAAGATTCGACGCATCGTTGAGCCCGAGCCCGAGCCCGCTGAGGACGAGAAGAAAGACGAAAAGAAGGACAAGAAGAAAAAGAAGAGCGATGACGCCAAGTGGCTCGAATACTTTGAACAGGCCCAGATCAACGGATTCGTCGATTGGACCCCTTTCGATCATCCAACCCTAGGCCCAGTCGAGATCGGCGGGTTCATTCCCTTGTCACGAATCAATCCGCCTGCGGATTTGCTCGAAGGGCTCGCAGAAGAGCAAACCGCTTTTGTAGTTGAGCTCATGGCATCGCGCCCGCAGATTTCAATCGTCGGCCCAGAGATCAAACAACTCGCCGACGGGCTCTACGAAGTCCGCATCGCCCTCGTCAACGAAGGCAAGATGCCAACCTCCACCGCCTATTCGCAAACCAGCAAGTCCATCCGCCCGGCGATCATTCGACTCGCGACCAATCTAGACAATATCCTCGCCGGACAGCGCATATCGAGAGTCTGGGGCATCGACGCCAACGCCGGGCGCTCCGAACACCGCTGGATTATCCGCTCCGACGACATCAACAACGAAACCATCGAAATCATCGACCCACGATTCGGCAATCAAACGATCCAGATTGGAAACTGATCCATGACCATTCACACACCCAAAATCCGATCATGGTGCATCGCCAGCGTGCTGACAGTCGTTGCGCTCTGCGCCCCCTTCGCTGTTGCCCAGCAGCAAGTTCCTTCACGCGTCGATGTTTCATGGAATCAGTATTATGACTACGACGAGATGACGCAGATCATCCATGAACTCGTCGAGGCCTACCCAGAGTTGTTGACCCTCGAATCCCTGGGCAAGAGCGAGCAAGGGCGCGAGATGTGGCTCATCACCCTCAACAGTCCCAAGACCGGAGAGGCATCCGAGAAGCCCGCGATGTACATCGACGGCAATGTCCACGGCAACGAAATCCAGGCTGCAGAAACCGTGCTCTATTCGATCTGGTACCTCACCAAAAGCTATGGGCAGGTCGAGCAGCTCACCGAGCTGATCGATCGCGTTTCGTTCTACTTTTTGCCGATGCAGAACCCCGATGGGCGGGCAGAATGGTTTGCCAATCCCAACACCCCTCACTCAGCGCGCACCGGGCAGCGTCCGACCGACAACGATTTCGACGGGCTCCTCGACGAGGACGGCCCAGAAGACCTCGACGGCGACGGACACATCACCACCATGTGGAAGTTCGATCCAAACGGACGCTATCGACGCAACGAGATCGACCCAAGAATCATCGAACGAGCACCCGAAGGCGCCAAAGGCGAGCTGAGCCGACTCGGTTCCGAAGGGATCGACAACGATGGCGACGGACGCATCAACGAAGACGGCCCGGGCGGGTACGACATGAACCGCAACTGGGCCAGCGACTGGCAGCCAAGCTCCATCCAGTATGGCGCAGGCGACTACCCGTTCGATCGCCCGGAAACCAATGCCGTTGCACAGTTCATTCTCGAACATCCCAACATCGCAGCCGGGCAGAGCTATCACAACACCGGGGGGATGCTCCTGCGCGGGCCCGGCGCGAGCTATCTCGAAAACCTCTACCCGCGTGCCGATCGCCTCGTCTACAACCAGCTCGGCGAGGCTGGCGAAGACCTGCTGCCGTACTACGACTATATGGTGATCCACGCCGACCTCTACACCGTCCATGGCGGGTTCGTCAACTGGCTCGCTGAAGGTCTTGGCATCGTGAGTTTCACCAATGAGCTCTGGACCAATCGACGCATCATGCCCGACCCCGATCGCAAGTTCACTACCGAAGAACGCATGCACTGGCAAGACCGGATGCTCTTCGGGCAGACCTTTACCGACTATACCCAGTACGACCATCCGACCCATGGCAAAGTGCTCATCGGCGGGGGGACGAAGTATTCGTCGCGCGTGACGCCGCCGTTTATGCTCGAAGAGGGGTGCCATCGCAACTTCGCCTTTACCATGTTCCATGCAGCGAATATGCCCGAGCTCGAGTTCAAATGGATCGGCATCGAGCAGCTCGACACACAGCTCTGGGAGATCACCATCGAGATCGAGAACACCAAGATCATCCCCACCCGGCTCACCCTCGCGGCACAGAAAAAAATCGGGCTTCCCGATCTTCTGACACTCAAGGGCGCAAAGGTTGTGCTTTCGGGAACGCTCTCGGATCGGTTCGATCGTTCATTGACCCCCATCGAGCATCGCCCCGAGCGGGTTCTTGTTGAGAAGGGGATCGGCAGCAAGGGGATCAGCACCTTCCGCTTCCTTGTTGAGGGCGCCAAGGGCGAGCGGGTTACGCTGAGCTACAAGGCCCAGAAGGCACGCGATATCGAGATCGAGTTCCCGCTCAAAGAAACCGAGCTCGACCCATCGTCAAAGTGAGCGCTTTGGCAAGCAGATTTAGAGCTCATCTTCGGGCACCTGGTCAGGGTCGGTTTGGGTGAGGAGCAATCGTGCCGACGCTTTGAAGCTCGCCGATGCACGCTCCCACTCGCCCATCGCAGCATAGAACGACCCAAGGACATAATGTCCGCGCGGGTTCGCAGGATTTTCGTTGACCACCTGGCGGATGATGGCCTGTGCGCGATCGAGCTCATCGCCTCCCTTGGCGATGAGCACCGATGCAAGCCCGAGCCTGGCATCGGGGCTGGTGGGGTGCTCATCAATGAGTTGCTCGAAGACCTGCTGGGCTTGGTCGAGCTCCTGGAGTCTCTTGAGCACATATCCAAGCCCGAGCCTTGCCTGGATGTAGGTCGGATCGACCTGGGCTGCCTTGGTATACTGCGTGCGTGCCATTTCGTCAAGTCCTCGTTGGGATGCCTGGCGGGCGAGTTTGACAAGCCTCTGGGCACGGATTCGGTTCTCAGCCAAAGGCGAGTTTCTCGGATGAGTTGCCAGATCAAACTGCTCTTCGCTGATCTGTTGACCAGCCAAAAGCAGGGCATTCGAAACAATATCGTCAAAGTTTGGCGCAAGCCCCGCCAGGACATACACCGCCCGGTTCTTCCCGTCGGCGATGACCACGCTGGGAACGGTGATGACCCCGAAGGCACCAAAGACCGCTCGGCCTGTGTCATGCACAATGATCGGCTCGATCTCCGAATCCTCCCAGCATGATTCGATCGCTGACGGATCACTCGCCTTCGAGAGCACATACACCCATTTGGTCGGCACCCCATCGAGTCTGGGGTCGCCCAGCGCGTTGTTGATGAGTTGGCATGCAATCTCGGAGTTTCTTTGCCCGCTTTGCGCAAAGAGATAGACCTGCACATTGCCAAGCAAGTCGGCGGTGTTGAGTACGCGCTGCTGGGTCGTCGTGATGCTCAAAGCGGGGAGGGTGTCCCCTCGTTTGAGGTCGATCATGCTGTGGGCGACGGCCACGACCACCATGAGCAAGGCCGATGGCAAGACGAGCTTTGCATGTCTCATTGGCATATCCCTTCGCATCTCAAGGCAGCGCGTTGTCGATGATCAATGGGCCGCTTCGGCGATACTCTTTGACCTTATGGCATGCCGGGGCGCACGACCCGCCGTCGGGGAGCTGGGTGAAGTTGATATCGAGAAGCCACCCTTTAGACCCAAAGGGCACCGATTCGCGGATATGGGCGGGGCGCTTGGATGCGTGCACTTCATGACACGCCCGGCAAGTGCGCCCCTTCTCACGGTTGACATGCACCCAGTGCAAGTTCTGATCGCCCTGGCGGAACTTGGTCAGCCCCGTGCCCTGCTCGTCGGTGACCAGATCAGACTGATGACAGCTAAAGCAGAGCTCGTAGCGCTCGATCGAGAACGGCGCATAGAACTCGGGCGGATAGGCCTGGAGCAGCAGGTTCGGGTCTTGGCTTGCATGGGCATGATGGCACATGGTGCAAGACCCCTCGCGGATCGGCCCGTGATGGTCTGGGTTCTCATCGAGGAAGGTTTTCATGTCGGTGAGCACCCGCCCGTCCTTCATCTTGATGGGTTTGTCGTGGCACTTGAGGCACAGGTCAGGCTGGGCATACTTCTGAAGCTTGGAGAACGGCGAGAAATGCGGGTTGTGGCACTGGGTACATCCTCCGGGCTCCATCACAGGTTTATGGATCACCGGCGCAGTATTCAAAGCATCCTCGAACCAATCATGGCACTCGATACAAAGGTTGGGCACGCTGGCATGGAGCTGGAACTGTTCGTCGGATGCGTGCGGGTCATGGCAGGAAACACACCCCTCCTCCATCGGCTTGTGCTGATGCTTCTTCTCAAGCAGCGAAGGCGTGAGCTCATCGTGGCAATCCAGGCACAGCCGATCCGGGCTGGCAATCAAAAGATTCTCGAACGAACTCGAATGCGACTCATGACAAACGATGCAGGCACCAACCGCGACAGGCCCGTGCACAAACTCGTGCTTGGCGTAGTCCTCGGTATGGCAATCAATGCACAAACCCTGCCCAGGAGCTTTGCGGAGAATCGTCTGGTGCTCTGAACCATGCGGATCGTGGCAACTGAGGCAATTGCCCTCAGCGACAGGTTTGTGGATCACCCGGTCGAGATTGGAGGGTTTGTGGCAATCAATGCACAGCTCATTGTCGGGCTTGGTGAGCACGAAAAGGTGCTCTTCGGGGAAGGCGTACTCATGGCAATCGAGGCATTTCGACTCGGCCACGGGCGCGTGCATGAACTTCTGATTGGTGATCTCCGTGTGGCACCCGCTGGTGGTGCACGAGTTCACGATCGTCGTCGGGGGCGGAGGCGCACTTTGTGTGCTCGTGATGGTTGAGACGCTCGAAGTCCCCGTCGAGATCGCAATCGCGATCAACCCGACAGCAACAACCAATACCCAAACCCACACCGTGGGCGTACCAAGATCATCCCCAGGAGCGCATTGGCCATACTGGTCACATTCTTCATACTCTTCATGCACGACAAATCCTCGTGGGTTGGTGCTCAGTGTTGCTCGACACCAAAAAGAGCAACACAACGCGTGCCAATATGCCCCCCCGTCAGGTTGGTTGTCAGTAGCGAGGCGAGATCAATTTTTCTCAAATTCGAGAAAGTCATCGTGCAGCAAGCTCAGCAGGCACACTCGGCCACAGGGAAGAAAACCGAGATCGTCGTTCCCACGCCCATTTCGCTTTCCACCTTGATTTGCCCGCCATCTTGCTTGATGAGGTTGTAGCTGATCGAAAGCCCGAGCCCCGTCCCTTTACCCAATGGTTTGGTGGTAAAAAATGGCTCAAAGATTTGCTCGAGCTGATCCGGGGGGATACCGATGCCGTTGTCATAGATCATAATGCAGCAGACCTGCCCATCGATGCATTTCGATGAGATGTTCACCCGGTGGGCAGAGCCTTCCTTTGCAGCATCGAGTGCATTGACGATCAGATTCACGAGTACCTGTTGGATGGATTGGAGATGAATACGCACATGGCAGCATGGGTTGTTGAGCTGTTCCTCGACGCAGATGGCATGATGCCGACGATCAAAGCGGATCATCTCGATCGCCGATTTGACCAGATCGTCAACCGCAACAACCTGGCGATCTGAATCGGCCGGATGGGCAAAGTCTTTGAGCTGGCGGACGATATGGGTGATGCGTGCGATTTGCTCGCGGAGCTGACTGGGAAGCTGATCGCTCATCCGATCGGGGTTGCGTTCGACAAGCTGGATGAGCCCGTCCATGTTGGCAAGCGGATTGGCGATCTCGTGGGCAACACCCGCTGCCATCTGCCCGACAGCGATCATTTTTTCGTGCTGAATGAGCTGTTCTTGCTGCTTGGTGAGCTCATCGTTGAGCTCGTGCAAGGCTGCTTCGGTTCGTTTTCGCTCGGTGATGTCATGGACCACCGCGGTAAAGACACTTTGCCCGCCCATGCTCCGCTCGTTGACACTCAGTTCGACTGGAAAGGTCGATCCATTTTTGCGGATGGCGTAGCTCTGCTCGATGATGGCGTGCGCATCATTGGGTCCGGGGCACTGTTGAGTGAAGCAGGGGAGATCAGCATATGTCACCAGGTGGTCAATCTGCATGCCGAGCATCTCGGAGGAGGTATATCCGAACATGCGTAAAGCTTCGGGATTGGCCAGTTCAATCTGCCCAGTGTGGTTGATGGTGAGCACGCCATCGGGAGCTGCAGCGAGCACCGCGTGTGTACGCTCATGGCTTGTGCGCATGTTGTTAGTGATATGGGTCGTGATATAGACCGTCAAGAGCAAGGCGCCCGCCCATCCCCCCGCAACCAACCCGCTCGTTGGTGTGCCAGGCCATTGCCCTGTAAACCAGAGTGCAACCGACATCATCACAACGGCCATCGCCCACACAACATAGGGCGTATACTGAGGTGGCTCAAGCAAAAGACTCGCGAAGATCATATGTAACACAAACAAACCAACCAGCGGACTCATCACCCCATTGGTAAATGCAACAAGCACTGTTAGGCACATAAGATCAAGGGTGAGCTGGACCCATGCCAACCGCTTCTGGTTCTTCTCAATTTCAAGATAGCTCCGGGCCTTCCCAAAGAGTACCCAGAATGCAAGGTTATAAAAAAGAATCACGATGCCAACAATGAGAATCCTGGTCTGGAGAAAACTCCACTCCATCCAGCCCAACGAGACCAAAGGGCTCAAGACGACGATACACCCGGCAAACCACCGCTGCACGACGAACCAACGCAGCTCGCTCAAGAGTGGTGCGCTTTGGTTCATGGTGCACACACCTCGTCCGATGCGCTAGTGCCTGCCTCAGGGGGGGCATCGGGTTGAGTGGAGAGTTTGATATCGAGCATCTTCACCCCTTCGATATAGTCCATCAGCACAACTCGGCGTACATGCGTCAATGAGATCACGGTCTGATTCATGTGGCGCAGGGCATCATGAATCCGCTGAAGCTGTTGACTGCTTGTATCATCATAGCCTGGAGACTTGGCAACCATCCGGAGTTGAAGCTCGATGATCGCAATCGCGTTGTTGAGCTCGTGGTTCAGTGTCCGGGCAACCTGGCGGAGGGTCTCGATCTTTCGCTCCTCGTTCATCTCAAGCTGCTCGGCGAGGTGGTTGAACCCCTGGGCGAGCTCGTGGAACTCGTCGTTCTTTTCAATATCAACACGGTATCCATAATCCTCGCGGGCAAGGTGTCGGCTGGCTTCGAGCAGGCGATCCACCGGGCGGATCACAAGGGACGCGGCACGAAAGAGCACAAAGATCGACACATTCATCAACACGACAAAGACAATGGCCAGACTGACCGCAGTCCAACGGAATCGCCGTGTCAGATCATGCTGCTCGGCCTTCATATACTCAAAGCCAAACTCCGCCAGGTCATGCACCTGCAAACGCATCTGACGAGTGAGCGCCCGGGCCTCATCCACCAGCGGGGCCGATTCCGTCGGGTCTGCCCGGATCGCCTGGCCAACTTTCGACTCCAGATCACTCAGCGTATGGGCCAGCTCGGGCACAGGGCCTTGGGCGCCCAGGTCTAGGTGGTAGGAATCTTGAAGCTCAGTGACCTGCTTACCAAGAGAAGCGCTCAGCCTCCAGAGCGATGAACCATCCATCGGCATATCGGCAGGCCAACGATCAAGCTCGGATTCGACCAGATCGAGCTGTTGGCCCAGACTCCGTGCTGCAGCAGTGCCCAGAAGCGCCACCGCATTGATATGCTCCATGTCGCGCAGCACACCCTGCATCAGTAAAACCGACGACAATGCGGTGCCGAGCATCAACACGGTCAGTAAGGCGAGCACAAGGAGCAGTTTTCGTCGGAGCATAGCCATTTCCCAGATGGGTAAACGCCAACAAATCACATGCCACCGCTCAGGTCACGATCAAGCGTGTGCCCGGGAGAATCAAGACACGCGATGCCGTTTTATTCTCGATACTGGGAATAGAGGGCACAACTTTGACATCACTCAAGACTCGCCAGCCCGTTGGCGGTCAATCTCCTCAAGGTTTTTGGGAATCTCAAGCTCCTCACATTTGCGATACAGACTTGATATGCCGATCCCCAGTTGCTGTGCCGTCTCGGCCTTGTCATATTGATGCCGACGCAGGCAATAGATAATGTGCTGGCGCTCAAACTGCTGGATCGACTCGCGGAGATCTTCGCCGGCGTCATGGTCATCAAAGTCCGTCGTAAAGGGCATGTCGGCGAGCGAAATCTCGCGCCCCTCCGCGAAGATAATTGCCCGTTCGATCACATTCTCAAGCTCGCGGATATTGCCTCGCCAATGGTGCGTGAGCAGTGCCCGGATCGCGCCGTTGGTAATGCCCGTAACATGCTTGTTCATCTGCTTACTGTATTTGTCGATAAAGTGATGCACAAGCAAGGGGATATCACCTTTGCGCGATGCGAGTGTCGGGAGCTGGAGCTTGACAACATTGAGCCGATAGAGCAAATCTTCACGGAACTCGCCCGCTTCGACCATGTGGTCGAGGTCCCGGTTTGATGCCGCGATCACACGCACATCAATCGGGCGAGCCCTGGTATCGCCCACAGGGATCACAATGCGTTCTTCGAGTACCCGAAGCAGTGCGCTCTGGGCGCTCTTGGGGAGTGACGAAATCTCATCGAGGAACACTGTCCCGCCATTGGCGGTTTCAAAGAACCCGACCCGGTCTGCAATTGCACCGGTGAAGGCTCCTTTTTTGTGCCCAAAGAGCTCGGATTCGAGTAGTGCTTCGGGAATGGCTCCGCAGTTAACGGGAACGAATGGCTTATTGCGGGTAATGCCATTGAAATGAATCGCTCGGGCAAAGAGCTCTTTACCCGTTCCGGATGCCCCGACAATGAGCACATTGCTCTTGACGGTCGAGAGCTTGCGGACCTGCTCGAAGAGTGTGCGCATATTCGGCGATTCACTCACCAGATGATGGAAGGTGCACTGCTCGGCGAGCTGGTCGGCCATGGTCTCACGATCCCGCGAAATCTCGCGGAACTCAATCGCCCGCTTGATCTTGTGAAGCAGGTCGTCGAACTGAACGGGTTTGAGCAGGTAGTCCCATGCCCCGGTGCGAATTGCATCGACCGCGTTCTCAACGGTTCCATACCCCGTCATCATAATCACCGGCGTCTGGGGAGCAAGCTGCTTAAGATGCGCAAGCAAATCCATCCCGTCCATCTCGGGCATACGCACATCCGAGAGCACCACATCAACCTCACGCTCAAGCAAGAGATCATGCGCAACTCGCCCGTTGGGCGCCTGGATGGACTCGTACCCCTCGTCTTCGAGCAGGCTCGCCATGGATTCTCGGAGCACCTGCTCATCTTCGACAATCAGAACTGATCTGCTCATTGAGCGTACCCCTTTTGGGAATGGTTCTCGCCGTGACAGTTCACAGAGCATTGCCCAGCAAACCGCCCGAGCGTCTCGTATTTGAGCAGCCCGGTGATGGTATCAGGAAAAACGATCGAGGTATCGAAGTTGATCAGATGGCTGTTGTTGACGAAGTTGCCCTGTGACGAAGATATCCCGTGGGCATCATGGCATGTCGAGCACGAGATATTGTCATCGAGGTGGATGCTGTGCGGGAATGATCGGTCCGAGAGGATGCCATCTTTCCCATCGCGCCAATGGCAGGTGTAGCACAGGGCGTAGGCCGAGGCGCTCTCGGGGGTGTAGTCGGCGGTCTCGTACCGCGCGATCAACAAAGGCTCTTCATTCGATCCATGCACGCCATTGGGCCCTGCGCCACCGGCAAGCTTGCTCGTATCCGAGCCGTGGCAGTCGCTACAGTGCATGACACTGCTCTCGCTCCACCCGGGCTTGAGGCTTGGCACATCCGGATTCTGACCCGGCCCGACAACAGGATGCGATGAGATCGCTGAGGGCGAGAACTCCAGCCGGGTATTGGTCTGGGTGATCTGCCGAGGGACATACGAAGAGGTGATCGCAGCATTATCCCCATGACACTTGAAACAGACCTCATACTCCGCGCTCGCTTTGGGGACCCTTGCGCCCGATGCGTTGACCCCGCTGACTTGTCCAAGGCTTGGATGGATCGACGGGGCCCGCGCCGAGCCAGGCATCATCGAATGTGGATCGTGGCAATCGGTGCACGAAACCTGTCCGTGCGATGGGTCTGACGGGTTGGCCAGAAACAGCGAGCGATCGATGTTGTGGGCACTGAACTTCTCGATGTCGGTCTGGATATTCTCGCCGCCTCCCAAGCGATAGTTATGGCAGGTGAGGCATGTATTGGTAACCCCATCGGCAATAAGCAGGTATGGGCCGCTGGGCGAAGTGTGAGGCTGGTGACAGCTGCTGCATTCGTTGTGGGTCGGGATGGGCGTGATGGGCATCTGGTGGCAGGTATAGCACAACGCCGAATCAGTGTTGTCGCGCACCAGGAAATCACCAAAGGAGTTGTCATGAGCATCGTGGCAGGTTGTGCACTGTACCTCACGGTTCACATCAAGCGCAACTTCAGGCGGAAGCAGATTCGGATCTGTCAGGGTCGGGTTATTGGGCAACAGCGAAGTGTCGTACACGAACGAGATCGGATGGTCGTCCGAGAGGTCGGTCCCCAGATTCGACGAGCCCGGAGGCAGCGTTGTAATCCCGCCTGCCATCTGGATGATCTGATCCCGAGAGATCACGCTGCCCACCGCGATCGTTCCGTCATGACACGAGAGACACATCTTCGAGGCCCCCGTTGGCTGACCGGGGTTGGCATCGAGCGAGTTGCTCGCGTAGACCGAGTAGGCAGCGACAGGGAGATACCGGTTCCAGAGCGGCTGGATCGGTGAGGCGTTGTGAGGGGTATGGCAGAAAATGCACACCTGCTCCTCAAACGAAGCGCGGATGTTCCCGATGCTGCCCGCAGAAAGATTGTGAGGCGTGTCCACAATACTCTGCTGCGCATGCACCAATGCGTTGGCAAACCCGAGAGCTGCCACAACGATGAATAGGCGGGTATATTTCATTGCTCTGCCTCCGGACGATATTCGAACACCTGAAGCCTTTGATTATAGGAGTCGGCAACCCAAATGCGATCATTCTGATCGATGTGAATCCCCGTTGGTAACCAGAACTGACCTGGCGCATGCCCCTCTTGCCCAAAAGTGAGTAACAGATTCCCTTGGGAATCAAAGATCTGGACCGATTCAAAGTGTGAATCAATAACATAAAGATGATCCTCGCTGTCGAGCGCGATCCCCTTGGGGTGCGAGAAGTATCCCGGGAGATCGCCCTTCTGGCCGACCTGCCGGACTGGGTTGAGCCCTTGGTCGAAGACTTGAACCCGGAAGTTGAGCGAATCGCTGACATACAGCGATCCATCACGCCCAAAGGCGACATTGGTCGGGAAGTTGAACTGCCCCAAGGCGGTTCCTCGATCTCCGATTCGCTCGATCAACTCGCCATCAAACGAGAGCACGATCACCTGATGCAACCCGACATCCGCGACGAATATCCGATTGGTCGCCGGGTCGATTGCAATTCCACTTGGCTTGCCAAGCACCCCTTCGCCCAGGGTGCCGAGATACTGCCCATCGGTGTCGAAGGCAAAGAGCACGCCCGCTGCCGAGTCTGAGACCAAAAGCCGACCGATCGAGTCATACCCGATTCCCACCGGCTGGGCAAAGCCCGCCCCAGGCGCATCCGGTTTCCATTGCTCATAGGCACGCGTATCGAAATTGAAGACATGCACGAGTTGAGCGTTGCTATCGCACACAAACACGCGATTGCCCCCATCAGTACACACTGCGTAGGGGGTGAGCATCGACTGACTGGCCGGTTCACCAAAGAAAGTGTCCGCAAAGGACCTGGCAAACGACTTGCTGGGCTTGAGGTCTTTGTCGGTACGGAGCGATCCCACATACACAATGCGCGCAGGCTCAGGAGGCTGAGGCCAGCTTATCGGTGGGTCAACAGGCCCAAAGATCACCCCCTTGGGTCGAGCACACCCGCCGACGGGAAGAATCAGAAGAAGAATAGCCAAAATGGGCAAAGCACATCGCCGCATCAGTCTGAAGATACCAGAGAGCCTAGGAAAAAGGGGAAGTGGGGGGGGTGATATTGTCTGCATACTCATAACTCTTGCCTTTATATTGTGCTAAAAATCTCGTCGAACCCCGAAGAGGAATGTCTGAAAAGTGCTGTCACGGGTATTGCTCTGCACGATCGCGTTTCTCACGGTACAGTACACGATCGTCTGGCGGTGCCTCCAGGTGAGATCGAGTGCCAGCTCATACGCGTCAGAGTCCGCTCCGGCGTTGTCAGACTCTCGACGCCAGATCCCCACAAGATTGCTCCGAAGCCGATCGTTTGGCTGGGCGGTCCACCGGGCGGTGAGGTTTGAAACCGTGGTCCGAAGATTCTCATCCGCACGATCCGTCTCTTGGTAGTAGGCGATCAGGCTCACGGAGTTTCGGCTATTGACCCGATTGATATACCGACCCTCGAATCGGGTCCGATCAAATGGAGAGATGGTGCTGTCGTGAACTTGGTGCTCGGCAGTCAGTGATATCCGACCGATGTCATAGTCTATACCAAAGATCAAATCTTGAAAATCATTCTGTGGATTGGCAATAATCTCTCGGCTGGTGCGGCTTTGACGCTGATCCCGATACCGCATATATGGGCTGAACCCTTTGAGGAATCCATCGTCGAAGCGGTACCGGAATGTCAATCCATACCCAGTGGTATCTGTGGTGGTCGCCGGCTCTGGCCCGACTTCATAGGTAATGAGCACCGATTGCCCCGGCGCGATATTCCCCCCCAAGACCCGTTGAATCTCGACCGTCTCGCCGAAAAGCGCCACGGTGTAGTCTGGGCCTTCGAAGTAGGTGGTGATCCCCGTCGCGTCCTTGACGACGATCGAGCTCAGGACGATGTTGCGCCGGTTGATGGTGATGATCCCCGAAACACCAAAGGTGTGCGGCTCGTCGGTAATAAAAATCGAGGCACCCCGGGTCCCATCATCGGTCTGATTGAAACTCAGGTCAACCGTCGCATTGAGAATGCCATAAGGCACGATTTTCTGATACTTCAGCCCGATGTCGCCGAAGTACTGGGTGCTCTCGAAGTCGCCATCGGTAATGCTCATCCGGCTTGCCCCGAGCTGCCCAGTGGTTGTCAGGCTCTCGAAGAGGTCATGCTGAAAGCTTGCCACACCACGATGAAGCGTCTGATTGGTTCCTCGGCGTTTTTGCTGATCAAGCATGTATATGTACCGAGTCTCAAAGTCCGAAGTATGCTCGAGATCAAGCGTCTCGGTCCATCGGAACCGCTCGACCGGGAATTTGCCTGTCTCTTTATAGAACCGGATAGATGATCGCAGACTGTGCTGGGCATCGGCTCCAAAGTCGTAGGTGTGGTTGAAGAACGCATCGTGGCGCGTAAAGGTATTGGGGACGACGAGCGTGCCGATCTCTTGGATATTGGAAAAGGTATAGTCCCACCAGAGCCGATGCCCGTTGATGGGTTTGATTCTTCCTTGCCAGGCGAAGGTATCTTGGGTGAGTTTGGAATCGGTGCCGCTGAATCGTCCGGTTTGTTCTTGTTCTCTTCGGAAATACTGAAAGTCACTGGGCGCGAAATCGGATCGCAGGGTCAATCGTGCGCCATGTTCGGTGGTGATGCTGTCAAGCGAATCGGCAAACTGCCGATCAAGCAAGACCTCTGATCGTCTCGAGTAGATGGTCAAGGGCGAATCACTCTTGCGAAGGATAAGTGCGCTGACATCGTACTCGCTGAGAAACTCTGCGGTGCGTTCGTTTCTGCCTGTCGAGTTGCTGTCGAACTCTTCTTGAGAAAGCCTGAGCTTGACATTGAGATCAAGCTTGACCAGATTTGGATTCCCAAGGAACCCCTTGCCGCCCAGAAGCAGGCTCTCACGAAAGAGTGTTTCGGTATCGCGTGTGGAAACCCCCGAAGCATCCGTGCTCTCATCCACACGATACCGCCAGTACGCCTCGACAGAAGCACGAAAGCTCTCGAGCTCAAAGAACTTGAGCTCTTTGTGCTCGCCGACGATAAACGGGGTGCCGTCTTGGGCACTGGCGATCGCGCTGGCAACCACAACACACACGAGCATCGCAGTGACGAGCGTTCGGGTGTGCGTAGAATACGATCGATCAAAGACCATCAATCATTCCTGCTGTTGCGATTGCCCATCGGCGGGTGCTGGGTCGGAGGCTGGCGCGGGGTTGGGGGCGAGCTGGGGATCGGTGAAGGCCTGGTCGAGCAGAAAGAAGGGGGCATCCCCGCCATGCCCACGATGGCACGAGAGGCAGTCCTGCCCGAGGTCTTCGTGGGAAGGCGTCGGGATTTGAGTCTCCATTTCGTGACATTGAAGGCACAGCCCGGGCGCTTTCTCTCTGAGCAAATGCGCCAAAGGCGAAAGATGAGGGTTGTGGCACATCAGGCACGCATTGCCCGTCACCGCGCCGTGCATCATCGGGTATTGATCTTTGATTTGCGTATGGCAACGCATGCAAACGCTCGAGTCATCTTTGGTCAGCATCGTGGCAGATGGATCATCATGGCACTCAGAGCAGGCATCGTCTGTAAATGGCCTGTGCTCGCTGAATGTCGGGCTTTTGCTGATCGCAAGCTGATCTCTGGGCCCGGTTGCATTGGGATCAGGCACCCCATCGAAGAACTTGTTGAGCAGCTCATAGTTCTTCTCCACGCTGCACCCGACCCATTGAAGAGCCACAAAGGCGATGCAAAGCACGAGTGCTGTAGGCATGCCTTGACGCCAAGGACGCGTTGATCCCTGTGATGTGCTCCATTCCCCGCTCATATCGCCCATCTCCTTATGGAGAACTCGGCTCATCAGATCGCTCGACACTGTCTGTAGCCTCATCGGGCCCAGGAGCAGGCAGATCATTGGTCAGCGGATTGGTCTCCCCTTCATCCTTCACCCCCGAAGGTATATCCGAGATCATCGACGCGATGTCATCGACCGTCTTGCCCTCTCGAAGCTCGCCGACGCCATAGACGCTGACTTTGTTGGGACCGAACTGATTGGTGACAAAGACAAGCTGGTCAACCTTGAAATCCGGATGAACATATTTTTGGAAGAGCTCGATATCATCATCGTTCGTGCAGACCCCTGCAGGAAGGTTCATCGCCCCGAGATGCGTCCCGCCGCTGCCAAAGAACATCAAGACTTGCCCTTGCTCGTTGAACATCTGGACATTATCAAACGCCGCATCCGCGACATACACGATCCCATTGGTATCAACCGCCAGATGCTTGGGTCTGACAAATGACCCCGCGGTATCGCTGATCTGCCCGACTGCGCTGACAAGCTCGCCATTGGAGTCAAAGCGTTGGAGCCGGCACTTGATGACATCGGAGACATAAACATATCCCGCATCATCGACATCAATGCCCAGCGGGCGGATGAACAGCCCATCTTCTGCCCCCGGACCTCCGATGGTGCGAACAATGCTTCCATCGTTTCGATCCATCACCAGCACGCTCTGCGTGGCGAAATCGCAGACATAGATATTCCCTTGATGAACCGCGATTCCGACGGGCTTGAACCCTTTGTGTCCGAACGATTTGACATGCCGTTCTTTTGGATCAAAGACGAAGACCACGCCTCGCACAGCGTCGGCAACATACTTCATCCCATCGGGCGCGACTGCAATATCAGTAGGCTGGGCCATGCCCCCAAGCCCGCGGGTGGTCATGATCCGCGTTTGTTGTTTGACGAGATCAAGAACAACGACGCCGGGGTTGCGGATATCGCAGACATAGATTTTCCCTTTGAACACCTCGATTCCATAAGGTTTGTTGATGGCCAGGACGCCCGAATCCTCGCCATAGAGCAGGTCTTCGAGGGCGCTTTTCTTGGTTTCGATGTCGGAGCTGTACCGGTAGGAAGTCAAAAACTGTACCCGAGGTTCGGCAGGGAACTGAGGCCAGAACGAATATTCAAGAATCTCAAGATCCGAATCACGATCGGTGGGGGTCGAAGTGCACCCCCCGATCAACACAATCGCCACAAAAACAGACACAACGCCCATCACCCCAAAGGGCAGAGCGTGTGCCTTTGATGCGACCCGACGCTGGTTCGTCCTGCTCATCATCACCTTGATGCCTCATTTCTCTTTCTGTGCCCCCAAACACCTGGCGTCAGGGCATTGACCGAACGACTCTGCCAGAAAAGCCGGCGCCGGGTTGGTTGAGGGAACCAGACCCGACGCTGGCGTTTGAGTTGGGCTTACTTGATGTGGCAGCTCAGGCACAGGGCACTCGAGCTGTTGGTCATCCGAAGCTGATGGTCAAATCCCTTGTAGTGCGGGGTATGACAGGTCATGCAACCCACAACATAGTCGAGGGTTCCATCAACATTCATCTCACGGAGCTTGAGCTGACCAGATGGTCCAAGCTTATGATCTGCATCGGCAGCCTGGAAGTCGCCATTGCCTTCTTCCGGATAGATCGCGGTCCGTCCGACCGGATGGTCGTTGGCAAGATCAGTCCCGACAAGGTGGTCGCCGGTGATAAAGATCGATCCGGTTTCACCACCAAAGGCATCAAGCGCGACCGTCCCGTCATGGCAACTCATGCAGAGTCGGCTGAGCTTATCGAAGGCGGCATCGCCATCGTCAGGCCCGGCGTCGGCAGAGTTGCCGTCGTAAAGGGTATAGACCGCAGTGGTCAGGGTGTGGTTCCAAAGCCAACCGACTTGATCGCTCGCTTCATCAAGAAGCGCATTGTGGGGGGTGTGGCATGGTTTACAAATTTCACCATCCGACCACCCAGACCCACTGAAGTCGTGCGCCTCACCGACCATTGTTTGTCCCATGGCCGGGGTTGCCAAGCAGGCCGCCAAAGTTCCGCCGAGGAGCAGTGCGCGGAGTTTCATGATTGTTCTCCTATTCCTTGTTGTCCGGGCAAACTCGGAGCGGGGGACCGTCCCCAGCCTTGATGCCCACTCTTGTCCTCAGCTATATATGCAAACGGCGTACCAATTCCGCACCAATGTGTGGGCTTTGACGGGCACCAATCGAGCCTCGCAAGACCGAAAAAAGCAAGAGTTTCACAATTAGGAATTCACAACCGATAATCTTCTCGCCCATCGGATTGGTGCGATAGGGCGGAGAAGCGGGGGGAAACCTGCCGAAACTGGCACATTCTTCCCCAGCGTGTGCCGCATTTATCCGAGAGTGGGTTCGTCGGAACCGAAAGGAAGACGCCTTGCACGCACCCTCGAGCCCATGCCAGCACACCAGAACCCGCCGAAACACCGTACTCCTCGCCGCATTGGGTGTCGGGCTGCTCTGTGCTGCGGGGATGTCCCGGGTCCATACGGACCCAATCCCAATGCATGGCTCAGCTTCTGAATCTGGAACGATTCCAGACTTATACACCAATGCCCGCTTCGCCGAGCTCACCGAATCTCGGTGTACAGATTGCCATACCTACGACCCGCTCTTTTCACACCCGGTCGAGATCACGCCTCCGGGCTCGATGCACATCCCTGCCAATTTTCCGCTGATAAACGGGCAGATGACTTGCGTGACCTGTCATGTTGGATCGAGTGAAACGCATGCCAATGGACGCCAGGGCTTCGACGCCGGGCTTGGGCTCGCAGCAACCGGATTCGGGCTCTGCATCGCCTGTCATGATACGGGCACCTACACATTTGAAGACCTCCATGCGGTGAGTATCGGCAAGGCGCATCTTGGACAATCACGGATCGGGAGAAACACCACGCAGGGGTTTGCGCTCCAGGCACTCGACATCCTCGATACCGAGACCGATACTTGCCTCACCTGCCACGATGGCGCGATGGCCAGTGGGTCGGGCAGACTCTCGGGGGTTGTTCCGGGGGGATCGCTGTTCGATATTGGCGTATCAGAACACCCCATCGGCCCATATCGGTACTCTGATCACCTCGACCCCGATGGAGACCTGACCCCCATTGCCATGCTTGATGATCGGGTCCGCCTGTTCGACAACCAGGTCGGGTGCGGCTCTTGCCACAGCGTATACTCCGATGAACCCAAACTGCTCGTAATGTCGAACCAGGGAAGCCAGCTTTGCCTGAGCTGTCACCAATACTAAACCGCACTAAACCGCGTCCATCCTCGATTTGATTGATCGAGTTTCTCGTGCGCAGGATTCGAGACAGGCTACAAATCTCACTCCTAAGACTCGCTCGAGCCTCTGTCCCTCGATTGTTCCGTCAGTTTCACACGAATCAACGCCTTGCATCCTCAGTGAACGCCAAGGCATCATTGGTGCGCAGCCGACCCATCCCCCAGCGATCTCTTGGCACCGATCTTGCACGCCTCAATGCATGTTCATGGTGAGCAAGACACGATTGGCACCTTTTCATCTGGGCGGGGGGTTGGCAATGAGACGCAATCACAGGGCGTGGGTGTTCGGGGCGCTCGGATTGATCGTCAGCGTTGTCGGTGCGCCTGCGTGGGGGCAGGCGGAGGCAGATCCGAGCCCGGAACAAATCCAAGAGATGCACGCGATGGGGTCACTGGCGATTCAGGCAGTGCAAGGCACACCCGGGGCCCCTGAGATTGGGGCGACAGAAGTTGAGGTCGATCTGCTCCACCAGAATGCGGTGGTCAAAGCGATCCGCACCGAGCTCGACGAGTACGGGGTTGTGGTTATTGACGACATCCCACTCAATATCCGTGTCCGTCCGGTGGTTCGGGTCAAGTACGCCGGGGTGACCTATCAAGAGGTCGGCGAGCTCATGGATTTGACTCGCCCACAACAAACGATCGAAGTGATTTGCTATGAAGTCACCGACGAGATGCCCGCATGGACAATCCCGATTCGGCAGGTGATGCTCTCATATGTTCCCTCGGGGATCAAGGTGACCGAGATTATCATGATCATGAACCCAGGAAAGAAGACCTGGCTTGGCACTGCAAACCCACCCGATGATCCGGTCACGATGGAAATGGTACTGCCTCAAGGGGCCCAGGAGGTTTCGCTAGGCAAGGGGTTCCATGATTGGTGTTGCACGAGCTTTCTTGACGCAAGACTCATCAACCACCTTCCTTTGATGCCTCATGTCACCGAGCTGAACCTGAGTTATCTCATTCCGGTCGATACCGAATCGGCTGATCTTGAGATCACCGCCCAGGGGGATATCGAGCAACTGGTTGTGATGCTTCCTGAACAGATGCACACGCATGAGGTCAAGGGGCTTGCGTTGGGGGGGACCAAGCAGATCGCTGATACATCGGTGCGATACTACACCGCCACTGATTTGCGCAAAGACAATGTGGTCGGGTTGACGATCACCGGGCTCACGCGTGTAGGCGATACTCCTCGACATGCACCGCCGACGATCAATCGAACCCTGAGTCTCGTCGCGATCGGCGGGGTGGTGGTGATGGTTGCGATCGTCATCTTTGTGATATTGAGCGCTCGTTCCAGAGCACGCGATCAGGAGGAGAAGGGGTCAAAATCCGATCTGCCTTGAGCCATCGAGGACAAACAATGAATCGCCGCATCAAAGTCTTCGCCTTTGGGTACTGGATATTGACCGGGGTGCTCTTTGTTGGCGGGATTGTCATGCTTGTGTTCTATACACCAACCGAGCCGACAATGGGCCCGGTGCAGAAGATGTTTTATATCCATTTTCCGGTCGCAATGAGCATGTTTGTCGCTGCCTTTGTCCTTTTTGTAGCCAGTGTCGGGTACCTCTGGGACCGCTCGTTGATGTGGGACGATCTCGCGTGGGCTGCGGGCAAAGTCACGGTGCTCTTTTGTTCGACACTTTTGCTCACAGGTATGATCTGGGGCAAGAGCGCCTGGGGGCAATGGTGGACCTGGAGCCCGCGACTGACCTTCAGCCTCGTGCTCTGGGTGCTCTATGTTGTATATCTGTTGATTCGTCCTGCCATCAAATCTCCAACACGCAGGGCAACCATCAGCGCGGTCTATGGCATGGCGGCCTTTCTCGATGTGCCGTTGGTCTATGTTTCGGTCGAACTGCTTCCCGATATCCACCCCTCATCCATCGAGCTCACCTCCCCGATGCGCCTCACCCTCTTGGCATGGACCTTGCTCGTACCACTCCTGATGGCAGGGCTTCTCGTGACTCGATTCAATCTCAATCGGCGACTTCGATCGCTTGAGTCGATGCGCGACGAACCCCAATGCCCCCCTGATGCCGATGGGCATGGAGAAGCATTATGAGTGGATACTTGATTCTTGGATATGCCCTTAGCCTCACACTTTTGTGGGGATACGCGTTCTTGCTTTTAGTTGAAGCCCGTTCGATTCGTCAGCGTGAAAAAGCTGCTGGCCGATAGTTGATCAGATTGTCGGGGTTATCACCTCGATGGAGAAAGGATTTTTGAATGTTACAAAAAACGAAACCTGTCTTGACAATGGCACTCGTTGCCGGTGCTGCGTTTTTGCTCGGTGCCAGTCCAGAGCGTGCTCAGCCAGAGCTCCCAAGCGGGCATCCTGCGGTGAGTATGCCTGAAAAACCAAAAGCATCGGAGCCCAATCCCGACGATGTGCGCACAATCGAAGGTATTGTCGATGCCTACTACGCATCCGTTTCCGGGCCCAAGGGTCAGCCTCGCGATTGGGGGCGATTCCTCTCGCTCTTTATGCCCGACGCAAGGTTCATTGTGGCGCGGGTTGTGGATGGAAAATCGGTCCCCTTTGCGCTGAGCCCCGACGAGTTTGTTCGTTCAAACCGCACCTATTTCGAACGTGGAGGCTACTTCGAGAAAGATATCTACCGCGAGGTCAATACCTTTGGACACATCGCCCAGGTCTTCAGCACCTATGCTTCGCGCCGGGCCCAAGCAGACCCAGAGCCGTACGCCCGCGGAATCAACAGTTTTCAGCTGTTCCACACCGACGGGCGATGGTGGATCACCTCGATCATGTGGGATCACGAAACTCCAGAATCCAATCCTATCCCTCAGGAATATCTCCCGAGCGAAACCATCGAAGAAGACCAATAGCACCCTCGTTTCAGTTTGTGTGATCTCCTGGCTGACAACATCGTGTCAGTGGCTGGGTGCGAATACTCCTTTCACTGTTGACATGGTTGCTGTGAGTCCTACGGTGGACATTGTTGCTTTCCTTATACGCTCACCTCTCGCCAATACCCCGCCTATGGCATATAGGGGGGGCGGGTGCGCTCGATGATATTGATGGTGTAATCGAATACTGAAAGCAACAAAATACAAGAAATGGTGGTGATCGGTGATGTTCTTGTATTGAATTCTGACCAAAGCATATTGCGTCTTCTATAGTGATAAGCATGATCCGGCCGCACTTTGTCGCACATACTCGAAAAGGAGAGCCCGCATCGACTTGGGAGCCGCTTGAGGAGCATCTCCACTTGGTAGCTGATGGGAACGGGGCAGCGTTGCTCGGCAGTGCTCAGTTTGCCGAGGCGTTTGGAGCGGGTGATTGGGGGCGAGTTGCGGGGCTTTGGCATGATATCGGGAAGTATTCCAAGGCGTTTCAAGATTATTTGGATGAATCCGCAATCGGCAATCACGCCAAGCGTGGGACGGTTGATCATTCAACCGCCGGCGCACAACTGGCAATACAACAGTTCAAGAACAATGGATATCCATTGGCGTATGTGATCGCGGGGCATCATGCCGGGTTGGCCGATTATTCCAGTGGACAGTCGGGGATCAAAGAACGGCTTGCGAAAACCGCGCCTGAAGTTCTTGATGCACTCGGGCGTCTTCCAGACGAGTTCGTCAATCTGCCCAAGTTGAGCATGCCTAAGCCGTTCAACGGGTTAAAACGAGATCATAAAGCGAGAGGATTGCGTGTAGCCTTCTTTGTGCGCATGCTCTTTTCGTGCTTGGTTGACGCTGATTTTCTTGCGACCGAATGGTATATGGATCAGCGCAAATCCAAGAAGCGACCATCGCCATCGGTTTCGGTCGACCAACTACTCGATGCGTTCAACTCGCACATGTCTGTGCTAACACCAAAGAATCCAGCGGGTGTCGATGTCCATCGGGCCGAGTTGCTCGCCGCATGTCGAGCCCGTGCCCAAGAGAATCCTGGGTTGTTTTCGATCACCGCACCAACTGGTGTTGGTAAGACGCTGAGTTCATTGGCCTTTGCTCTCGAGCACGCCAAGGCGCATGGGCTTCGTAGAATCGTCTACGCCCTTCCATTTACGAGTGTCACCGAACAAGTCGCCGAGGTTTTTCAAAAAGTGTTCAAAGGACTTGGGGATGGCATTGTTCTTGAGCACCACAGTTCGGCGTCGTGGAAGTCAGCGGATGAAACAGATCAGCAGGCTTTCCGCGTGCGATTGGCCGCCGAGAACTGGGATGCTCAAATCATCGTGACGACCAATGTGCAGTTGCTCGAATCCCTCTTTGGGAGCCGAAGTTCACAATGTCGAAAACTCCATCGGCTCGCCCAGAGCGTAATTGTCTTTGATGAGGCCCAGGCCTTGCCGGTGCATCTCATCGAGCCAACACTCGTTGCGATCGACGAGCTTCAGCGTGGGTACGGCGCGAGCATCGTGCTGTGCAGCGCCACGATGCCGGCATTGACTTATCGCGATGGGTTCGAGATCGGACTCGAGAATGTTCGTGAGATCGTGCCGGATCCTGATGGGCTTGCCCAGGCGATGCGCCGGGTGGAGTTGGTCAAGAAAGGCGAACTCGATGATGAAGACTTGATCGAGCAACTCGCCGATCAGGATCAGGTGCTTGCGGTGCTCAACACCAAGGGGCACGCTGGCGAGGTGTATCGGGGACTGGTCAATCGACTCGGAGCCGATGGCGTGTGGCACCTGAGCGCCAATATGTGCCCTGCGCATCGTTCGTTGGCGGTGGAGGAAATCAAGAAATCACTCGACCATGGTGAACCATGCCGAGTCATCAGCACGCAAGTGATCGAAGCCGGGGTCGATCTTGATTTTCCGATGGTCTATCGAGCGATGGCCGGATTGGACTCGATCGTGCAAGCTGCGGGGCGGTGCAACCGGAACGGCAAACTCGATATGGGGCGGGTTTTTCTTTTCGATACGGACAATGCGGGCAAATCCATCAAGCAGCAGGGCCAGACCACCAACGAGATCGCGGCACTCCACGAAGACTTATTTTCACTCGAAGCCATTGAACACTACTTTCGGCTGCACCTCTGGCAACGCAAATCCGAATGGGACAAGCACGGCATCGCGAGCAAAGAGATGTTCGATGCACATGGATTTGTATTCAACTTTCGGAAAGCCGACGAGAAGTATCAAGTGATCGAAGAATACTCGGTGCCCATCGTGGTTCCGTATGGCAAGCACGGAGCCGAGTTGATTGCTGAACTTCAGGAGACAGCGTTCCCGACGCGTTCACTGCTTCGCAAGACCCAGCGATTGAGTGTCTCTGTGCCGAAGTACAAGCTCGATCAACTCATCGACAACGGCGCGTGCGCCACCATTCACGAACACACAACCATTCTGACTGACGAGAAACTCTACGACCAGGACCTTGGGCTTGTGGTGGATGGCGAGAGCGGTTTGCCAGAACAGCTGACTATTTGAATAAAGGAGACGACGATGACCAAAGGAATCAAGTTGCATGTGTGGGGGGATTTCGCCCTCTTCACCAGACCCGAAATGAAGGCCGAGCGGGTGAGTTATGATGTCATCACGCCCTCGGCGGCGCGGGGTATTGTCGAGGCGATCTACTGGAAGCCTCAGATCCGTTGGGTCATCGATCGAATCCATGTGCTCAGGCCGATCCGTTTTACAAACATTCGGCGCAACGAGGTGGGCAAGAAAATCCCCGCCGGTTCTGCCCGCTCGGCCATGAAAGCCGGCGTGGGCAATATCGGGATGATGATCGAAGATGAGCGCCAACAACGGGCATCGATGGTGCTCTGCGATGTGGGCTATGTGATCGAGGCCCACTTTGAAACACTCAAACCCGATGAAAATGTCGCCAAGCACCTCGACCAGTTCAATCGACGCGCTCGGCGCGGTCAGTGTTTCCATCGTCCATGCTTGGGATGTCGGGAGTTCGCTGCCGATTTTGAGTTGGTTGAAGGCCAGACGCCCATGTCCGAGCTCGCCGGAACACCTGCGGGCGATCGTGATCTTGGGTTCATGCTCCATGACATTGATTTTACCGACAACATGACCGCGCGGTTCTACCGGGCCCAGATGCGCGATGGTGTGATCGAAGTCCCGCACCCGCAGAGCACGGAGGTGCGGTCATGATCATCCCTGCATTGGTCAAGTACTACGACCAACTCGAACAAGACCCAGAATCCGACATTGCTCCGTATGGTTTCAGCCGACAGCAGATCAACTTCGAAGTATTGCTTTCGCCGGATGGGGCATCGCATGAGATCAACGACATTCGCGAGTCCAATGAAAAACGATCGGTCCCGCGCAGGGTGGTGGTGTTGGGGCAAGCCAAGCCATCGGGTTCGGGGATCAATCCATGCCTGCTCTGGGATAACGCCCAGTACATGCTCGGCTTCAAACCCGACGATCCCAAGCCCGAGCGTACCGCAAAGACATTTGAAGCATTCCGAGACAAGCACCTCGAACTCCAAGACGAGTTGGATGATCCCGGGTTTGATGCGGTGTGCCGGTTTCTCAAAGACTGGAACCCGGAAT
>WFPK01000079.1 GCA_015487555.1 Phycisphaerales bacterium | reverse complement strand
CGGAGATGTGTATAAGAGACAGGGTTGGAGTGGCTGGGGTTGGCCTGGTTTGGGGCCTGGTTTGGGGCTGGTTTTTCGGCTGGTTTTTCGGTTGGGTTTGGGCGAAGGCGATGGGTTTGATGGCATCGGCGGGGAGTGAGCCGCCGGCGAGTGCTGCCCAGAGTTCGAGTCGATCGGCAGCAGCGCTGCCCGAGCCGACGACTTGGGCGAGGACCTGATCGGAGAGGGTGATGTGGTATCGGGTGAGGGTATCGGCGATGGTTTGAGAGGCTGCGGGCGCTTGGGCTGATGCGGGTGGGCTTGCCGATGCGCTCTCGGTTTTCCCCGCTTGCTTCTCTTGCCCATTGCCCGCTGCCCATTGCCCACCGCCCTCTTCACGCTTTGCCTGGCGTTTGGGTGTTTTCGATTTGGCGTCGGTGTGAATGACGAGCTGGTCGCCATGGACGACATCAATGAGCTCGACCCGATCGCGGAGCTCGTTGAGGATCACGGTGAGGTCTGCGCCCGAGAAATCGAACTGAGGCGAAGTGATCTCAAAGTGTCCCGGCGAGCGCAGGCGGAGGTATCGGCGCTCAAACTCGACGGGCTGATCGAAGCGGGCGGTGAGGATCGGGGTGTCGAGTGATTCCTTTGATGCGAAGGCCTGGATCAGGATGTTGCCTTCGAGTGTGCCTGATTCGGGGGGCTGATTGGGATCGGGCATGAGCATCGTCGCGAAGTCTGCGGTGATTTTGATCGCTCGCCCGTCTTTGGGGTAGACCCATGACTCGGGGTTATCGAGGCGTCGGCGTCCTTCGCCGATGGGCTCGAATCGGTCGGCTTTGAGTGTGCCCGCGACTCGGGTGGGGTCGTTTTTATCGACCATGGTGACGAGCATCTCGCCTCCGGTTTGCGTCTCTTCGATGTTGGGAATTTCGCTTGGATCCGCGGGAAAGAGGTCGGCATTGGTATTGGTCGGCGCAGAGGTCTTGGCGATGGAGACCCAGATGATGATGGCGAAGATGAGTGTCAAGAGCCCGGCCGCGAGCAGGCCGAGGGTTTTGGTTGAGATTCCTGAGGGGTTGGGCATGGGTTGATTGTAGGTCGTGTGCGCAGGTTCGTGTTGCCCCTCTGGGTCAAGGGATGGTGGGGGGCGGGGTGTAGATTCCTTTGGCCCTGAGTATGTGGGCGATGGCTTCTCTTGCTGCGCCGTGCCCGCCTGGGGCAGTGGTGACGAGGGCGCAGGCGCTGCGAACCTCAGGCTCAGCGTCGCTTGGACAGGTCGGAAAACCTACACGGTTCAGCGCGGGCAGATCGGGCCAATCGTCGCCCATGTAGGCGATGCGTGATGCGTCGATCCCGGTGCGGGCGATGATCTCGTCGAGGGCTTGGGACTTGTTGCGCGACCCTTGGATGATGAGTGAATCATCGACGCCCAGCGATTTCATGCGGTGCTTGAGGGCTTGCCCGGAGCGTCCGGTGATGATGGCGATCCTGAGCCCGGCGTCGAGCCAGAGCCGAAAGGCGTAGCCGTCGCGGACGCTAAAGCGTTTGGTTTCGGACCCGTCGTCGTTGATATTGATCGAGCTGTCGGTGAGCACGCCATCGACATCGAAGATGAAGAGCTCGATGCGCAGCGGGATAGATGAAGGATCGGTCGCCATGTTCAGTCGTCCTCCACAAGCTTCATCGCGATGAGGTCTTGGACATCGAGGAGCCCGATGGGTTTGTTGTCGGCATCGACGATCGGGATTTCGTCGGCTCGATACTCCCGGAACATCGCGACAGCTTCGCGGGCCAGGGCGTCGCCGGTCAGGGTCTTGGGGTCTTTGGACATGACCTTGGTGAGCGGGGATTGGAGCTCGCTGGCATCGCGGAGGACGAGTCGGCGAAGGTCCGAGTCGGTGAAGATGCCCGTGAGTGTGCCCGCGTCGTTGGTGATGAGCAACGCGCCCGGTCGGCGTTTGACCTTGGAAGCCTCTTCGAGCGCATGGGCGACGGTGTGGTGCTCGTTGGCGATGGGGAGATTTTTTCCCGCGTGGAATCGGATGAGCTCAGCGACGGGTTTGAGCAACGAGCCCAGCGTGCCTCCGGGATGGCGGGCGTGGAAGTCTTCGTTGGTGAATGCTCGCCTGCGGGCGACCGCCAGGGCCAGGGCATCGCCGATGGCCAGCGCTGCGGTGGTTGAGGTGGTGGGGGCGAGGAAATCGCCGTCACCGGCTTCGTCGGCGACGAGCGCTTCGAGGGTGATCGTGGCGATGCGTTGGAGGGAGGATTCCTTGGCGTTGGTGCCCCCTCGGGTGATGGCGATGATCGGGAGCTTGTCTTGGCGCAGGATCGAAGCGAGCCCGATGAGCTCGGCGGTTTCGCCCGAGTGCGAGAGGCAGATGGCGAGGTCATTTTTGCGGAATCGTCCGAGATCGCCATGGGCGGCTTCGGTGGGATGGACGCTGTGGGAGGTGATGCCCAGCGAGGCCATGGTCGCCGAGATTTTGGCACCGATGTGCCCGGACTTGCCGAGCCCTGAGACGATGACGGTGCCGCCGGCGTCTGCGCAGGCGACAATCAGATCGACTGCTTGGGTGTAGCGCTGATCGACCGATGAGGCGAGCTGAGCGATGGCCTGGGATTCATGGGTCAGTGCGCGGGCGATAAAGGCCAGTTCATCGGTGCGTTGGATGGTCTTTGGGGGGGCAGGGGGCATGGAGAAGGATATGCAAGCGGGAAGTGGGAGTCAGATGTTGATGGATTGAAGCATTGTCATCTACAGCCAGAAGAGTACGATCGGAAGCAGCCGAGCGTCGACAAAGTCGCGATGGTTGGTGTTTTTCTGTGTGATGAGTGTGGTGATGATGAGCGTTGCGCCCAGGCCAAGCATCTGAGGCATCGTCGCGATCAGCATTGAACCGAGCACGATCAGCCCCAAAGCAATCAGCCGTGCGCGGCGCTGTCCGAGCATGACCGAGAGGCTCTGGGTTTGATAGGCCCGATCTGCATGGTGGTCGTCGATATCGCACAGGGCAGCATCACCTGCGACGATCAGCCAGAGCCCGAGGAGGGCTGCGATTTGCGATGGGTGCAGGCTTATGAGTAGGTTGTGGTGATGGCTCGAGAGCACCGCGATCGGCAGGGCAAGATGCCCAGAGGCGATGAAAAATGCTTTCATTGCCGGGAGGTCTTTGAGCCGAGGGCAACTCGGTGCAGGTTTGCGCCCGGCGTAAAGATGTACAACCCCCAAGGCGATCGGTGGGATGGATGCGAGCATCGGATGAATCAACCAGCCTGTGAGCATCGCGCCGAGGAGCTCTGCGATGACCAGCATCCGGATCGGGCCTGCCCAGCGTGCAAAGAGGGCCCAGCGCATCGGCAGGGCGAGTGCGTCGGCAGGGTCCTGGCGATGGTCAGCGATCTTGACACGATCAAGAAGATAACAACTATGCGCACAAAGCAGGACATACAAGATCGAATCGGTATCGGGGTATCCATCGCCTAGAACCTTCCAGACAAGCACAAACACACCGAGCGCATAGAGCGCAGGCCAGATCGCCAGGTACCCGAGCAGATGATAGAAGCTCGAGATAGAGCGCATGTGTATCACTTTCCACTCGTCCAGGTCCAGTTCAAAGCCCGATCCGTCACAATCACCTGGGCAGCATCGAGGAGCTCATCTGCGAGGCGTTCCATCTCGATGCGTTGCTTGCGCAAAGCAAGCTGAGCACGCATCGAACGGATCTGATCGGGAGTCGGCGTGGTCGCTGAAGCTTGGGATTCGATCAAAACCAGTGCATACCCGGCGTCGGTCGAGAGTACAGCCGAGAGCTCGCCGGGGTGGGCATCGGCGATGGCTTGGGTGAGGATGGATGGATAGCTCGGATCGGCGATGCTGAGTTTGGGGATCAGTCCGCCTCGGGGAGCCGACGGGTGGATCGAGCGCGTTGAGCATGCTTCAGCGAAGACCCACCGCTGGGCATTGGGCGCAAGGGCAAGCACCCGTTGACGCAGCTCGATGGCGGATTGTCGATCATCGCTGACAAAGAGCCGAACGCGGTAAGTTGGTCCAAAGGCGATGCGCTCGCTCAGGGCGTACTCGAGTTCGCTTGGTGAGCCGATGTCGGCGACGAGCTTGCGGAGCATGGCGTTTCGACGCAAGAAGCGCGGGTATCGGCTCGGGCCCAGCCCTTTGGATGATCGGAGGGTATCGAGCAACTCAGAAGCGGGCACGCTTGGGTCGATCGCAATGAGTGTGCGCACAAAGAGCGTTTCCTCGTTGGCAAGGTCTGCCTGGGTGATCTCGAGTTTTTGTTGGCGAATCTGGGTTTCGAGCTGATGATCGAGGATCAGGTCGATCAAGGCTTGCCTGCCCGCCCGCTCGCTCAGATCATCTTCGATCTGGGATCGGGTGATGGGTCGCCCTTCGATCAGGGCGATGATCTGGGGGGCGGGGTCGGATTGTGTCGATAGGTGGGCAGGATCGCGTTTGGATTGGGCACACCCGGCGAGCAATCCCAAGGACAAGGCGATGAGGACGATACGGCCAATGGGATTCGATGATCGGGTTGGCATGGGTGATCTGGGCATGGAATCGTGTGTGGGTCAACCGGAGGGGGTAATTCTGCGTAGGGTATAGTAAGGAGTGTACATGCCTGAGGATGTCTTTGAGCAAAGTGAGCAATCGGCCAGGGCAGTGGTGATGGAGCAGGCGGTGGCAGCTGTCGGGGAGATGCCTGCCCCGGTGCTTCGATCGTTGGTCTGTCCATATTGTGGGACGATTACCCCCGATACAGGGCGATGCGAGGCGTGCAATGGGCGGTTTGATCCGTTGAGTCGGCAGGCAACGCAGAATCAGATGGGGCCTTGGTCGATCCGGGACGATCAGACCCCGTTTCGCCCTGGGTGTACTTATGAGACGATTGCTCGTTTGATTGAGCAGGGGAAGATTTCGTCGGAGACGATCCTGCGTGGCCCGTCGACGCGGCAGTTCTGGACGCTTGCCCGGCATACGCCTGGGATCGCGAATCTGCTCGGGATCTGCCATAGTTGTCAGGGGGTGGTGAAGGTTGATGCCTTTGCGTGTCCGAGCTGTCATGCATCGTTTGCTGCCGAGCGTGATCGTCAGCACCTGGGATTGGGCCCATCTCGCCCATTGCCCGGGCAAGGGTTGCCCGAAGTGCTCGCGTTGCACGCCGAGCCTGCGAGCCTCCCCAGATTGGGGGGTGACGGAGTTGTTTCGGTGCCGATTGGTTCGCAGGCGGAGGGCTCCTCAGCAAGTGTCAGCGGTGTCGTCGGGGGTGATGAGGGCAATGGGGGCAATGGGGGTGAT
>WFPK01000078.1 GCA_015487555.1 Phycisphaerales bacterium | reverse complement strand
GATTGTAGGTGCGCTAGAGTTTGGGGATGCACCAATCCCCTTTTACGCAAACCACATTGACCCTTCAGGCACACGCGAAGGTGAACCTGGCGCTGGCAATCGGCAAGCCGAGCAGGCCTGGGGGGGTTCATCCGATCTGCTCGTGGATGCACGCGATCGAGCTGTCAGATCGCATCGAGATTCGCCCACTGCGCCAGGACCAAGAATCGGTGTATGCGATCGGGTGGGCAAAGAAAAACAGCGATGACGAACCTGTTGCGTGGGAAAGTGCACAGGACCTGGCGGTGCGCGCGCACAAACTGGTCGAAGCGCATGTCGGGCGTCAGCTTCTAGCGATGATCCGGATATCGAAATCCATCCCCGCTGGCGGCGGACTCGGCGGCGGATCGAGCAACGCGGCAAGCGTGCTCATGGGCATCAATCAGCTCTTCGATTTGCAACTCGACCAGACGACACTCATCGGGCTGGCGATGGAGCTGGGGTCGGATATCCCGTTCTTTCTTGATCGAGGAAAAGATCCGGGGAAACAGATTCCCCGGGCGGCGATTGTCGAGGGGGTTGGCGATGTGATCACCCGGGTTGAAACGGATTGCACAGGCCAGCCGATCACGCTGATCTTTCCCGGGTTTGGGTGTCATACCGGGCAGGTGTACCAGGCTTTCGATGCGCTAACGGACGCTGAGCATGTGATGGATGCGCCCAAGGTAAAAATGCTCGCATCGGAACGCCGGGTCGATCCCAGCCAGCTTTTCAACGATCTCTCGTCGGCAGCGATGGATATCGCACCCCAGCTCGGCGAGATTCAACGCACCCTCCAAAGCACACTGGGCGAGCCTGTGCATGTCTCGGGCAGCGGATCGACGCTCTTTGTGCTCGGATTGATCGAGCCCGAGCAGATTGCCCAAGCCTGCCCGGGATGCTCAGCCATGCAGACCCGGCTGTGCTGATTGGGCTGTGCTGACTGGGCTGGGCTTATCGGCACACAATCCGGACATGATTCTGGATACTTTGCTCTATCATCTCGATGGATTTGGGTGTATGGTTTGACCAGGAGACTCACCGATGGCTGACGAATCAACACACACTCGGCAGGATTCCCCCCTCGATGGGATCGATGCTGGTGGCGATCACCCCAAGCTGGCCCTGGGGATCGATCTCGGCGGCACCAATATCCAGGCAGGGGTCATCACCGAGCGCGGGCAGGTGCTCGGACGCGCCAAGGTCAAGACCGATGTCGAGAGCGGGTTCGAAGCCATCATGGACTCGATCGCTTCGGCTGCCCGGCAGGCGTGCGAAGAGGCTAAGGTGCCTATGTCGGCGATCCACACCGCTGGGCTCGGGGTGCCCGGGCCGATTGATCCCGAAAAAGGTGTCGTGATCGAAGCAGTGAATCTGCGATGGAACGATGCGCCGGTGGTGATGGGACTCTCCGATCGGCTCTCGGTGCCGGTGTATGCTGACAATGATGTCAATGTCGCGGTCTATGGCGAGTGGCGCGCAGGCATCGGCAACGAAACACCCAATATGCTCGGCGTCTGGGTCGGCACCGGCGTTGGAGGCGGACTCATCATCAACTCCCAGCTCCACCGCGGAGCACACTACTCCGCAGGCGAGATCGGGCACATGATCCTCTTGCCCGGCGCACATCTGGGATCACGCTCGGTCGAGCACAACTGCTCGCGCACCGCCATCGCCCATGAACTTATCAAACTCATCCGATCGAATCACCCCTCATTGGTGACGAGCCTGACCGATGGCAAGCTCCACAAAATCAAATCCAAGGTGCTCGCGATGGCCTACGAACAAGGCGACGATCTCGTGCGGACGGTGGTCGATGACTCGGCCGATCGGCTCGGGATGGCGATTGCCTCGGCGGTGACACTCTTGAGTCTCGATCAGGTTGTGCTCGGCGGCGGGTTGGTTCATGCGATTGGTGAGCCTTATGTTGATCTTGTGCGCGATTCGGTCCGACGCGAGGTCTTCCCCGAGTCGTTGCGCAATGTGAGTGTCGAAGCGAGTATGCTCGGAGATGATGCGGGGATGGTCGGTGCGGGGTTGATCGCCTTTGAAGAGCTTTGGAAGTGAGTGGGCAGGCGATGCGCAGAAAAAACGCTGCAACCCAATGGGGTGCAGCGATAGAGTATATGAACGGATATTCGAGCCTTGTGCTCAGCGCATCAGGGATCAGAGGCTGATATCATCAAGGAGTTCATCAACCGCAGCGGAGATTTTGTCATCGGTGAGGTAGGTCCCCGCCTCGATCTGCGATCGGACCCGGTTGACGAGCTCGTTGCTCGATGTCGGTTCGGATTGGAGTTGGCTCAGGTATTGCGCCACGCGGGAGAACTCGACACGATCGGTTGTCCGAGCCCCACCACGGCCTCGGACTTGATCGGCGTTGGAATCAACGATCCTTGGATTCATCAAAGGATCAACCGAAACCCGTCCTGCCTGACGCGGTGCCGAAGTGTTGATCGGAGTTATGTCACTCATAAAGAAAGCCTCTTTTCTTGGTCTGCTCTTGGGTCTGTGTATACCCACTGTGTGTACCACCAATATGTGCCCACCACTAGGCACCCACTATATCTAGTTGTTGGAAGGGTTCTTCCAACCACTCCTAGAGTTGTGTATCGACGGAACATCGAGTCGTACTCAAAAAACAAACGAATTTCGGTCAAGCGGAGTAACTCATGGCGAACAAAACACTTAGAGAGTATAACATACAACAGGACCTACGAAAAGATTCCAGCAATCTGGCTTCAAAGCATAATTTTTACCATCACAAGGAGGGTTTGATTTTGTTCGTATATCCAAACTTCCAGCGCATTTTTTTTCTCACGCTGACTTTGGTCGGGATCATGGGCGTTTTGCTCGGTGGGTGCGGGGGCGATCAGGCGCGGAGCGATCAAGATGCGCAGTTTTATGCCGACCAATCAAGCGCGGTTTTTGCGCCCGAGCCTGAAGATACTCCATCATCCGAGCTTGGGCTCGACGATGAAGAGGTGCTTCTGGCGCGCGAGAACATCGGCGGGTGGTCCATTGTGCTCTCAAAGGTCGGACGCGGAGGCAACGAGGGGATGCGCCGGGCCAAGGAGATGCTTGCGATTATTCAAGATCAGGGTGGGCTCAAAGAGGCATCTATCGAGCAGCGCCCGTCGGGGCTGGTGATTGTGTATGGGGATTATCTGGGCAAGGCCGACCCACAAGCGATCCGGGATCTCAAGCGGATTCAACAAATCGAGATCAACGGAGTGAAAATCTTTGAACAAGCGATCATTGTGCCCCCGACGAGCCAGGCACTTCGGGGATCGAACCCGTCGTATGATTTGCGGACAGTCAAGCAGCGATTCGGGGATCGGGCGGTTTACACACTTCAGATTGGGATCTATGGGCGGGCAGACTATCAGATGCCCAGTGCTCAGGATTTGGCAGCGTTTCGCAAAGCTGCTGAGGATGCGGTGCGTGTGTTGCGATCGCAAGGGGAGATGGCGTTTTATTATCATGCCCCAGCCCGGAGCATGGTCACGGTCGGGGTGTTTAGCGAGCGCGACTTTGATGCGAGCACCAAGCCTCCAACCCAATCGCGCGAGCTTCGTGAGCTTCGCGAGCGATTCCCCAACAACCTGCTCAATGGACAGGGGATCAACGAAAAAATTCGCTCCGAAAGCGGGCATATCACCCGACTTCAATCAAGTCAGCTGGTGAGCATCCCGGAGAAATAGACCCAAATCTCAGCCAAATGAGCAGGGGAAGTCTATTTTGAGCCCGCCGGGTTGGTGACACCTTGGATCCAGAGTGGTTCGATGTGGGTGACGACCCAATCGTCTGATTCTGGTGATGGGCGGGTCCAATCGAGCGTCCACCAGCTTAGTGGCGGGATCATGTCGCCTTGGACTTTGACTTTGATCTGGGTGCGCGCGACCTGCGGGCCATAGAGTCCGACGCGGACTTCTTTGACCGATACGGACTCGATGATCGGCGATGCCCGCGAGGAGGCGAGGGCGAGGATGCGCGCCTTGCCGGATTGGGATACAAATCTTGTCTGCACACGGACTTGCTCGTCGAGCAGGGGTTCAAGGGTCGATTCGTCTGCATTGGCTGTTGCGACAACGAGTGCGCGTGATTGTGCTTTGAGGCGTTCTGCATCGGTGGTGACGAGGAACCCAGCGAGCAATATCGCTCCGGCGAGCATCAGCCCAAGGATCAGGATGGGGACGCCGATGCGCTTGGCGTGCTGGGTTGTGCGAAGAATACCAAAGGCGATCACCGCAAGGCCCAGACACCCCAGCGCCAAAGGGATCGGGGATTCAAACACCCACTGGTCGATCAGCCCGGATTTGGGCAGCTCGGGAAGGTTGGCGGGCTCGAAGATGGGGCTTTGCATGTGTGCCGATCCTTAGGTGTGTGCTCATTGCGATGGTATACGGGCAGGTACAGCAGCTCGGTTGCATGGAAAATGGAGCTTACCAGAACGAAAGGCCGATAACTCAAGGGAAAAGGAACCTGCGGAGACGGTGCGCCCATGAGGTCTTGGGCAGCTCGTTTGTGTGGATATGTGGATGGGTTTGCTGGAGAATCAGATGGATTATGCTCAGCTCAATGCGCTGTGTTCGGGCGGGAACAGTCTTCGCGATGGTGCTACGGACGGTGTTACGGATGGTACTGCGGGGCCGGCTGTGTCTGTTTCCAATGCGATGCTCACAAAGAATCTCGCTGCGCTCAAGCTTCAAAGCCCACGGGCGGCACAGGCGATTGAGGAAGTCAAGCCTCATGCTGGTGCCCGGTTTATCGAAACCGATGAAGGGGTGCTCAGTGTTGAACTCGATGGTGTGGCACTGGCATCAAAGCGCAAGCCGATGCACGAGGCGCGTCGGTTCGCCCAGCAACTGAACCCCGCCGAAGTTGCGTGCTGTGCGGTGGTTGGGTTTGGGATGGGGTATCACTGTGGCACGCTGCTCGAAGCGCTTGGTTCGTGTGGGGTTGTGATCTGCTTTGAGTCAGATCTGGGATTGCTCCGCGCGGTGCTCGAACGGGTTGACTATGCAGAGATGTTTGAATCCAGGCGTTTCTTTCTGGTGACGGATCCCGATGATCCTTCTGCGCTGAGTCAGATATTTGAGGGGATCGAGGCCGTGATCGGGCTTGGTGTAGAGATTCTCAATCACCCGCCGAGCATCAAGAGGCTCGGCGATGCGGGCGCTGGGTTTGGGCATATCTTTGGTGATGTGCTCAAAGCCACGCGGACCCATGTAATCACGACTTTGGCCAATGCGCAGATCAGCTTTCGCAATGCGCTGATGAACCTGGATTATTATGCCTCTAGCGCGGGGATCGAGGTGCTCAAGGATGTGTGCAAAGGTGTCCCTGCGGTGGTGGTCTCGGCGGGGCCGAGCTTAGAACGCAATATTGATCTGCTCAAAGACCCAAAGGTGCGCGATTCGGTTGTGGTGATCGCGGTACAGACGGTGCTCAAGCAGATGCTCAAACGGGGGATCAAGCCCGATTTTGTCGCTGCTTTGGATTATCACGAGATCAGCAAGCGGTTCTACGAAGGGCTTACTGAAGCCGATGTCGAAGGGATTCGGTTGGTGGTTGAAACCAAAGCCAACCCGGCGATCCTCGATGCGTTCCCCGGCGAGGTGCTCTGTGTTGCTGATGGCACACTCGATAATCTGCTCGGCGAGGATTTGACCCGTGAGATGGGCAAGCTGCCGATGGGCGCGACGGTGGCGCATCTGTGTTACTATTTCGCCCGGCATCTCGGGTGCGACCCGGTGATCTTCATCGGACAAGACCTTGGATTCACCGATGGACAATACTACTCGGCTGGGGCAGCAATCCATCAGGTCTGGGCTGGTGAGCTCAACGCCCACAATACCCTCGAGATGATGGAGTGGCAGCGGATCGTGCGGATGAAAGGGTTGTTGCGCAAGAAGATGGATATCTATGGGCACTCGATTTATGCTGACGAACAGATGTCAACCTATCTGGCGCAGTTCGAAGCGAGTTTTCAAAAAGACGCCCTCGATGGACTGACAGTGATTGATGCAACCCAAGGTGGCGTGCGCAAGCAACATACCAAAGTCATGACACTCGAAGAGGCGATCGAGCAGTATGGGGCGCGCCAAAAAATCAACATCCCAGCGACTACGAGCCCAAGCATGGCTGATGAGCATTCAAAGGCCAAGGTGTGCCAGCGGGTTGATTCGGTCATTGCAGATTGCGAACGGATTGCATATCTCAGCGAGCAGTCGATCGGGATTTTGAGTTCGATGCGTGATTGCCGAGGTGATCAACGCAAGATCAATAAGTTGATTGTTGAGGTGCAAGGGATCGGCGAGCGGGTGATGGAGTTGTCGGTAGCTTTTGGATTTGTCCAGGCGGTGAATCAGGTCGGGGTGCTCAATCGGATGAAGGAGGATCGCGCGATCGAGATGAGCACCGATGCCAGCGTGCTCGATCGTCAGGAGCTTCAGATTCAGCGGGACATCACCAATGTGCGATGGACTCGCGATGCAGCCCGATCGGTTGTGGATCAGCTCCGCGCTGCCAAGGCCGCCTTTGTCGGCCAAGCACCCAAGCAGGCCAACAATCTCCACGAAGCCAGGGAGAATCTGTCCGATCCCAAGCTTCGAGCAGATTCGGCGGATTGTGTGGATCGCTGTGTTCGGGTGCATGCGGTGGTGATTGCCGACCCTGAGTTTGGTGGGCTCGGGACTCGCCGGGGGCTTGATGCTTCGATGGGTGATGGGCTTACGACTCTTGGGCTTACGCTCGCCCGGCTCGATCGGGCCAAGGAGCTCGATGGGATCACGATTCTCACGCCCGATCCAGATGCGATTGGTTCGCTTGTCGGGTCGCTTTCGATGCGTTTGCCGATGCGAATCGCGGGGGTTGATCGGGCGCGGTTTCGCCAGCGGGCGAGCCGAGTTGGGAGCGCACGGGTGCAATCGAGCGAGTGCTGGCGTGGGTCGATCGGGATGCTGGGTGTGTACGACGAGCAGGTCGAGCCAGGTTTGCTTGCATCGGTGATGCACACCCATGAGATCGACGCGTGCGCGATTGTCGGAGGCGACTGGGCGATGATTGATCCGCAGTTGGTCGATCAGACGATCGAGCGATATCGGTGTCAAGATGTCCAGAAGCGGATCGCATTTTCGCAGGCTGTCCCCGGGCTTGGGACGATGGTGATTGATCGGGAGACTGTTGAAGCGTTGGCCCAGTCGTATGCCAAGGATGGGAATCACTTTGCGACCTTTGGTGCATTGGTGGGGTATATCCCGACTGTGCCTCAGTTTGATCCGATTGCCAAGGGCGTGTGCGTAGAGGTTGATCCGGCAATGCGCGATGCGGGTGTACGGGTGATCGCCGATTCGCCCGAGCGGATCGAAACAATGCGACGGGCGTATCAAGAGCGATCGAGAGCGTGTTTGCCTGTTGATCTAGGTGGGGTTGCGTGTGTGGAAAGCTTTGCACAAACACACCGGCGCACCGGGCGATTGTGCCCGCGGACGATTGTGCTCGAAACCTGCACCGGACGATTGGCCAGTGGGAACTGGGGGGTGTGGAAACGCAACTCGATCGAACCGATCGAGCGTCCGGTATTGACCCTTGCCCAGGCGCACAAGCTCTTTGTTGAAGCCCGGTCATTGCGCGATGACATCGCGATGGTTTTCGATGGCGTGGGCGATCCGCTGATGCACCCCGACGCGATCGGTTTTGCCCAGCTGGCCAAGGAAGACGGGATCGCGAGTGTTGAGCTTCGGACGGATCTGCTTCGCGAGGGGATTGATGCCAAGGAGCTGCTTGAGTCGGGGATTGATATCTTGTCGGTCGATGTGCTCGCTGAGCATCGGACGACTTATGCCTCGTTGACGGGGATGGATCGGTTCGATGAGATGTATGTTCGGATTCAGACAATTTTCGATGAGCTTCAAAGCGCTCGTCGATCGGGGGGGTTGGATCAGCCTTGGTTTGTGCCTCGGATGACGCGGTGTGATGCGGTGTATGAGGAGATCGAGCAGTTCTACGATAAGTGGCTGATGCTCTGTGGCAGCGCGGTGCTCGATCCGCTCTCCGAGTATGTTACAGACCAGCGCATCGGCCGACTGCCGATCCCGCGCGATCGCCAAGAACAGCTCGATCGGTCGACGATGTATATCCAATGCGATGGCGCGGTGGTCGATCGCAATGGCGATCCGATCGGGCAGATCAATGCGTTCGATGAGGGGATCGGGCAGGCATACCAGAAGATGCTCAGCGCGATGCGCTCGACGGGCGATGGCGCCAAGGTCGAGCCCAAGCTCATCGGATCGGTGTGCAGCAACGAGAGTGCAGCGTGAGCGATGAGTGAATCGGGCGCATTGGTGATTATTCTGGCAAGGGCGGGTTCGAAGGGATTGCCGGGCAAGAACTCGGCGTTGCTCGCGGGCAAGCCTTGTGCGCAATGGACGATCGAGGCAGCGATGGATGCTGCGTGTGTGGATCGGATCGTCGTGTCGTCGGATGATGCGGATGTCAATGCTTGTGCGCACAAACTGGGATGTACGATTGTCGATCGACCCGCTGAGCTTGCCCACGATACCGCAACGATTGATGATGCAGCCAGGCACGCGTATGAAACGGTTGGATCGCCCGATATGCCGATTGTGATTTTGTATGCCAATGTGCCGGTGCGGCCTGATGGTTTGATTGACGATGCGGTGAAGATGTTGGTTGAATCGGGGTGTGATTCGGTGCAGAGTTATGCCCAGGTCGGCAAGCATCATCCGTGGTGGACGGTGCGGGTGGATGAATCTGGAGTGGTGCAGCCTTGGGATGGCGAGGTGCTGTATCACGGATGTTTTCGTCGCCAAGATTTGCCGCCGGCGATGGTGCCCGATGGCGGGGTGATCGCGTTGACTTCTGATGCGTTGATGAAGCGGGTTGGTGCAGCTGAGGGGCCCCACTGTTTCTTGGGCAACGATCGGCGGGGGATTGTGACGAATGAGGGTGATGTGATTGATATTGATTCGCGGGTGGATCAGGTTGTGGCGGATGTGATTTTGGGGCAAAGGGGGAAAGGGGATTTGGCCACAGAGCACACAGGGCACACAGAGGAAGAAGGCAGAGAAGAAAGAGAAGAGAAAGAAGAAAGATGGGGAAGAGGAGGAAGAAGAGGGGGGAAAAAGTGTGGAGAGAGAAAAGAGCGAAAGAGGTGAGATGGGTTGGAGGCTGAGTTGACCCATGAGATTATTGGGTGTGCGATTCGGGCGCATCGGGAGTTGGGGCCGGGGTTGTTGGAGTCGGTGTATGAGGTGTGTTTGCTCGATGAGTTATGCCGGGCCGGGCTCTCGGTGGCCCAGCAGGTCCCCTGCGATGTAGCGTACAAAGGCAGAGTAGTTCGATCTGGATTCCGGATGGATCTCGTGGTGGAGGATCGGGTGGTGATCGAACTCAAGGCGGTCGATGCGATCAAACGGGTACACTTCGCCCAGTTGATGAGTTATCTCAGAGTCAGCGGCAAACGGCTCGGGCTCCTCATCAACTTCAACGAACACGCCCTCAAAGCCGGCATCAAACGCATCGCCCTCTAACTCCTCCTTTTCTTTTTTCTCTCTCTTCCCCTCTTTTCTTTCCCTCTTTTCTTGCCTCTACTCTTTCTATTTTTCATTTCTTTCCCTTCTCTGACTCGCTTCTCTGTGTGCTCTGTGTGCTCTGTGGTAAACTCTGCTCATGAAGATCGGAAGCCGACCAATCGGACTCAACCACCGTCCGTACATCATCGCTGAGATTGGTGTGAACCATGATGGTGAGGTTTCGCGCGCGTTGGAACTCACCGATGCTGCGGCGGATGCGGGGGGCGATGCGGTGAAGCTCCAGTTCTTTGAGACCGATCGGCTCATGAGCAAGTCAGCCAAGCTCGCAGCGTATCAGAAGAACGCGGGTGAGACGGATCCGATCGAGATGCTTCGGCGATTAGAACTCACAATCGGCGAGATGGCGCAAGTCGTCGATCGTGCGCACGAACGAGGTATTCATGCAATCGTCACGGTGTTTAGCACGGAACTCGTCGAGGTGGCGGAGATGCTCGCGTGGGATGCGTACAAGTCGGCGAGCCCGGATATTGTGAATCGTCCTTTGCTGGAAGCGTTGGCAGCGACGGGCAAGCCGATGATTGTGAGCACAGGGGCGAGTGAGCTCGATGAGGTGGTTCGGGCGGTTGGATGGCTCGATGATGCGAAGGATCGGTTGGCGGTGTTGCAGTGTGTGAGTTGTTATCCGACAGCACTTGAAGACGCGGCACTGAGCGGATGTGATGCACTGCGGGAGGTGTTGGATTGTCCGATTGGGTACAGTGATCACACAGCAACGCATCATCCCGGCCCGTTGCTTTCGCCATTGAATGTCTGTGTCTTTGAGAAGCATTTTACATACGATTCAAGCGCGACAGGGCCAGATCATGCGGCTTCGCTGAATCCTGAACAGTTTGCCGAGTATGTTCGATACACCCAGAGTGCATACTTCGATGACGACAGTGTTGAAATATTGAAAGAGGTTCGAGCGAAGGAACCATTCTTGACCTACTTCGGGCCTATCGAAAAGAAAGTCCTCGATTGCGAGCGCGATGTGCGCGAAGTTTCGCGCCAATCCGTGGTCAGCGCATGCGATATCGCGCCTGGTACAACCATCACCCGCGAGATGCTCACGATCAAACGCCCGGGCACGGGGATATTGGGCTATGAGTTGGATACCGTCGTTGGCCGCACCGCTACGCGGGCGATCGAGGCGGATGTGCCGATGGTGGAAGAGGATTTCGAGTGAGTGATGAACTGAAAAAAATCATGGTGGTCACCGGGACACGAGCAGAGTTTGGATTGCTTCGGCCTGTCATGTACGCGGTGCATGCACAGGAGAACTGCGAGCTCCGAGTGGTTGTGGCCGGGTCGCACTTGGTTCAGCCGGCGGTGACTTTTCGGGAGGTGAAGGCCGAGTTTGGGATCGCCGATTCGATCCCGATGCAGACGGCGGGGCAGGTCGGACGATTGGCTGATGTTGAGGCATTGGGCAAGGGAATCTCACGCTTTGGGCGATCGTTGGAGATGAATAACCCGGATTGCGTGGTGGTGCTCGGCGATCGGATCGAGGCGTTCGCGGCAGCGTCGGCTGCGAGTATCGGGGGGTATCCACTCGCGCATATCCATGGCGGTGATCGGGCGGAAGGGGTGGCCGATGAGGCGATGCGCCATGCGATCACCAAGCTTGCGCATATTCATTTCCCCGCGACGCAAACGAGCGCGGCCCGGATCATCAAGATGGGCGAAGACCCGGTGATGGTGCATGTGGTCGGGTCGCCTGCGATTGATGGGCTCGATGCGATTCCGCCGATGGGCGATGGGGCCTTTGCCGAGCTTGGATCGCCTGAGGTGGTGGCTTTGATGCACCCGATCGGGCGCGATGATGCTGCGGAGCAGGGCGCGATGGAGCTTGTTTTTGAGGCGTTTGGTGACAAGCGGGTGCTGGTGCTGCATCCGAATCTTGATCCGGGTCGGCGGGGGATCATGGCTGCGATCGAATCGGCGCCGATTGATGTGTTGGTGTGTCCGCAGTTGGTGCGAACCGAGTTTATCGGACTCCTCAAGCGGGTCGGGCAATCGGGCGGTGCACTGGTGGGCAACTCGTCAGCTGGGCTGATCGAAGCAGCAGCGATCGGGTGTCCGAGTGTGGATATCGGGGATCGGCAGCGCGGACGCGAGCGCTGTGATGGGTGGTCGGCCCATGCGGATGAGGATGCGGATTCGATTCGGCGGGCGTTTGAGGCGATCACAGAGCCGGGCCTTGCGCGATCGGCGCATCCATTTGGTGATGGGCACAGCGGCGAGCGGATCGCGGCGGTGCTTGGGTCGGTTGACTTTGCTTCGCCGAGCCTTGTCCGCAAGCACTGTGCCTATTGAACTCATCTTTGTGAAAAGGTCCGTGCTGATTATTTGGACATATTGGTAAGATTCTTCGGCAGAGATGGCGATTCTTGTGTGATTGTCGGACGAAGGCCAAAGTGGTGTTCTTTGTGGGCCGATGTGGATATACGCCCAAACCACCTATTTATACGGGGAGCCAAGAATGACGACTACTCAGGAACAACGCGAACAATCTGTTGCCGGTGCACTCAAAGAAATTTCGCATATCGCAACACTGCCAGAGGTGACACTCAAAATCATCGACCTCGTGGAAGACCCTTCGAGCTCGGCTCAGGATTTGCACGAGGTTATCAGCAATGACCCAGCGTTGTGCTCGCGGATTCTCAAAGTCGTCAACTCGTCGTTCTACGGGTTGCCCGGGCAGATCGCTTCGATCAACCGGGCGATTGTGATGCTCGGGCTCAACGCGGTCAAGAACATCGCGATCGCAGCATCATTGGCCAAGTTGTTCCGTGGCGGCGAGCTCACGCCGTTCTGTAGTGCAAAGGACTTGTGGGATCATTCCAACGCGGTGGCGATTGCTTCGAAGATGCTCTCGGATCAGCTGGGGATGGGGCTCGGCGACGAGGCGTATCTTGCGGGGTTGATCCACGATATCGGCGTGATGGTCGAGATGCAGTACGATCGCTCGAAGCTCATCGACGCGATTGATCGGTGCAACATTGATGAGAATGGAAACCCGAGCGTTTCACTCATCGACAACGAAGAAGAAATCTTTGGTGCCAATCATCAGGACTTTGGCAAGGGGCTCTGCGAGAAGTGGAAGTTCCCAGCGCCGTTTATCGCAGCTGCTGGGTATCACCACAACCCGACCCAGGCACCTTCTGAGTGCAAGAAGATCGTATATGTCGTGCATGCAGCCGATGTGATGGCTTCGATGGTCGAAGGCGGGATGAGGCTTGATAATCCGGAGCTCAAGATTCAGACTGAGGTCATGGAAGAACTCAAGCTGACCGAAGAGATGATCAGCGATCTGGTCGAGAAGCTTACCGAGATACTCAATGATCCCGATCAGGCATCGTAGGGACCGACTGAACGCTCGGGGACACGAATGAGAGATGGTCGGCCGACAGTCCTTTGGGATCGTCGGCTGATTTTTTTATCGGTTCGCTATCCAATACGCTCAGACCAGAACCCCATCCGGGCGCGATCGGTCAAGTCATAGCTCAAGGGTGTGACGGTAATCACGCCATCGAGGAGCTCGGGGACATCGGTGCCCTCGTCGGCGCCGTGGAAGTCGAGCCCCGAGCCCGATGCCCAGAAGTAGCGATCACCCGATGGCGAGGTGCGCTCGTCGAAGCGGTCGATCATGGCGTGGGTGTTCATTGGGCAGACTTTGATCGGGGCGTCTTCTTTGAGCCGACCCGTTGCGGGGATGTTGATCGAGAGGATTTCGTGGGGGTTTGGTAATCCACCGGCGAGGAGCTGATCGAGCACGCGCCGGGCGATTCGGGCAGCGAAGTTGAAATCTGGGCTTGGGCGATCGGACTGGAGCTCTTTATCGAGGTGCAGGGAGATGGCGATGGCGGGCACGCCGAGGAATGCCGCTTCGATGGCTGCGGCGACGGTGCCTGAGTAGAGGACATTGATCCCGCAGTTGGCCCCGGCGTTCATGCCTGAAATCACAAGGTCTGGGCGTGCCCCTTGCCCGTATTTTTCAGGCCAAAGGTTGGTCAGGGCGAGTTTGGTGCAATCGGCGGGTCGTCCATCGACTGCGAAGGCGGGGTGGTGATTGATGGTGGTTTCTTTGGTCATCAGGGGCGAGTGGAAGGTGATGCCGTGGGATGTGGCGGATTGGACGGTGAGTGGTGCGACGGTGAAGATCTCGCCGAGTGGATCGGGATGATCGGATGAGCCGACGAGGTGGGTGTGGAGTGCTTCGATGCCTGGGGCGCAGAGCCCGTCGTCGTTGGTGAGGAGGATGTGCATACAAGAGGGTAGGTCGGGTTTAGTGGCTTGTTATTCCGAAAATTTACCTCCGCCGGGCTTCCGGGGGAGGAGAGAAGAAGGTGGTTTTGTGTGGGATAACGAGTCGGCAGACATGGGTTCGTCGATGCCCAGTCCTCGTTTGAGCTCGTCGAGGTGGTGCTCGTAGGGCTTGTATTTCTGGACCGAGCTGGTGTAGACCGGCTTGCGGACCTGGTCGCGCGAGGCGGTGGAGACGGTTCTTGAGGATTTATGGAAATCGAGAATATCGGGGGTCCACTCGAGCCCGAGGAAGTCCATGACGCGTTTGGATTCGGCTTCGGGGTCGGCGACGAGTTTTTCGTAGTGCAGGTCGATCATGTCAACTTCGGGGAGCGTGTGCCAGGCTTGCATCAGGCGCTGGTAGTCGCGGAAGTATCGTCCGATCCAGTAAAGGTCATGGGTTTGCGGGTGTGGGCGTGAGAAGGCCTGGGTGTAGTTCGAGAGGCAGCAATCCATCGGATCGCGCACGCAGTGGATGATCTTGCATCCCGGGAACATATGGGCGATCAGGGGGACATTGGCGTAGTTGAAGGGTTGCTTGTCGGTGATGAATCCGTTGCGCGCGACCTGGTCGTACATGCGCATGGCGGCTTTGCTCATCTTCTCGATGGTTGATTGGGTGTAGAGCCTCTTGGTATAGGGCAATGGGCGGGTGTAGGGGACGAACTCTTTGGTATTGGGTTCGATCGGCGAGATTTGGCGCGAGATCGCGTTCATCTCGCCTCCGGGCGTGACGCTTTGGACCTGGGCGATCATCTGTTCGGTCAGCGAGGTGCCCGAGCGCATCATTCCGACGATGAAGATCAGGCGTGAGCCGTCGATGTTTGAAGATGGGATGTCGGCGTTATCTGTCCAGCAGGCGATAAGCTGGTCGATGCGTTTGGAATGGGCCTGGGGCACCCATTGCTTTTTGTTGAGCTCTTTGCTTTTCTTCCAGTAGGCGAAGGCGTCGTCGTATTCTTTGAGGTGATCGCAGAGCCGACCGAGCTGCCAGTACCCTGCGATGCGCATGCTCTCTTCGCATGATTCATCTTCGACATATTGTTTCAAGTCAGCGATGGATTCTTTGGGGTCGATGACCTTGGGGGCGAGCCTTGCGCCCGAGATGGCGATCGCCAGGCGCATGGTGCGGTCTGCTTCTTGCCCTCGGAAAGATTTGCGCAGTGCGTTCCAGGCTTTGAGTGCTTCTTCGTTGCGATCAAGATCGGTCAGGACGGAGCATTTGTGGCGAAGGGCGAGGAAGTGGTTGGGGTCGTAGTAAAGGGCGCGTTCGTATTCGATGAGCGATTCGTCGTATCGCCCGCCTTTTTGGAGGGCGAGTGCGAGCTGGAACCGGGTGTCGGCGTTCTTGTTATCGAGTTTGACGGTTTTTTCGTAGCTCTCGATGGCTTCGGCGTGGCGTCCCATCTTGGAGTTTGCTTTTCCAAGGAGGGTGAGGATCATGGGCTGGTTTGGGTATTTGGCGTTGAGTTCTTCGAGCTTTCTCATTGCCTGGGTGGTTTGCTCAGCTTCGATGGCGGCGTTGACTTTCGAGAGCACGCTGTAGAGTTGTTGGTGCTGTTGTTTGGTCAGTGCCATGGGTGCCTCGTATCGTCATGCGGGCTTGGTGATGTGGCGAGGAGGTTCAGTGGTGGGCCCGAGTATGAGAAGATTCTAGATGCCTCGGTTGGTCGGATTGATGACCATGTTATCTCGTCCGAGGATCAGCACATCGGCGATTTCGATGGCTTCTTTGAAACTTTCCTGGGCAAGCTCGCGATTGGCACAGGTCGGCAGGACCTTGCCCTGATCGAGGTGCTCGACGGTGGGGATGGCGTCGCCACAGATCAGGGTGGTGCGGGAGGGCTCGGCGAGCAAGAGCCCGCAGAGCCCCATGCTAAATCCGGGCAGTGGGAAGAGATCGACATGCTCGATGATCGAATCGGGCGCGGGTTGGCACCGGGAGAGTTCGGCGACATCTTGCTGGAGGATTTGGAGCATGTTTTGCTGGGATTCGTCGAAATCTTCGCCCGCGTGCTCGGCGAGTTCTTTGTTCTGGGCAAGGCGGGCGAGGGACTGGGCGATGGGCACGCCGACAGCTTCGCGTTCTTGCTCGGCAATGAGCCAATCGGCCTTGTCGAAGAGCCCGATCCCGCGTCGGCATTCGGGGTTGAAGCTGGTGAGGAAGACATGGGTGATCGCATCGGGGTTGAGTCCGGCGCGTTCGCCGAGTCGGGCTTTGAGGGCCGGGGCGGGGAGCCCGGGATCGACGATGATTTTGGCATCACCAGCTTGGATCAAGGTGGTGGTGCTGTGCCCGGTGCGAACCGGATGGCGCTCGTCCCAGAGCGGATGGGCGCCGAGGGCGCCGATGGAGAGAATACGGATGTCCATGTTCTTTGACTGAGACTTTGGCATAGGGGAAGGATAGGCGTATTTTTCGTTAGCTGGTCTCGCCGATGATCATCGCGGCCCCGACCGTGTTGTTGGTCTGTTCGTCGACGATGATGAAACTCCCCGTCACCCGGCATTGGCGGTATGGATCATAAAACAACGGTTTGGTGGTACGGATGGCGATCCGCCCGATCTCGTTGAGTTTGAGATCTTCCGCTTCCTCGACCCGGTGGAGTGTTTCGATGTCGAGTCGATAGTTGAGGTTTTTGATGATGCACCGGGCCTCGTTGGAGGTGTGGCGAATGGTGTACTTCTTGCCGACCTTCATCGGAGTGTCGGCCATCCAGACGACCATCGCGTCGATGTCCTGCCCGGAGGTTGGTTGATTGTTGGGTCGGCAGAGCATGTCGCCTCGGGAGATGTCGATGTCGTCTTCGAGCTGGATCGACACACTCATTGGCGGCGTGGCGAGCGGCTGAGAGTCGCCTCCGATATCGATGGATTTGATCTTTGATTCCATCCCCGACGGGAGCGCGACGACTTCATCGCCGACCTGGAAAACCCCCGAGGCGATCTGTCCGCCGTAGCCTCGATAGTCGTGGTGCTCATCGCCTTGGGGGCGGATGACCCACTGGACAGGGAAGCGCGGGTCGATCATGTCGCGATCGCCTGCGATGTGGACATTTTCGAGATGGTGCAGCAGCGATGGACCTTGGTACCAATCCATGCTCTGGGATCGGTTGACGACATTGTCGCCGGTGAGGGCGGACATGGGGATGAAGGTGATGTCGGTGATCTCGAACCTGGCAGCGAAGTCCTCGAAGTCCTCACGGATTTTGTCGTAGGTTTCTTGCGACCAATCAACGAGGTCCATCTTGTTGACACACACCACGAGATGCGGAATACGCAGCAGGCTGGTGATGAACGAGTGTCGGCGGGTTTGTTCGATCACGCCGTGACGCGCGTCGATCAAGATCAACGCAAGATTGGCGGTTGAGGCGCCGGTGACCATGTTGCGGGTGTACTGCACATGCCCGGGGCAGTCGGCGATGATGAACTTGCGCTTTGGCGTGGCGAAGTAGCGGTAGGCGACATCAATGGTGATGCCTTGCTCGCGTTCGGCGCGTAAGCCATCGGTGAGCAGGGCCAGGTCCATGCGTTGATCGCCGCGTGAGAGCGAGGCGGATTCGGCCGCTTCGAGCTGATCTTCAAAGATCGACTTTGAGTCGTAAAGGAGCCGACCGATGAGTGTGGATTTGCCGTCGTCAACGGAGCCGCAGGTCAGGAACCGGAGCAGGTCCATATCGAGGTAGGCGTCTGTGGAGAAATCCATGCCTTTGTTGGCGTTTGGATCGGTCGAGAAGTCGGTTTTGGATTTGGTTTCAGCGGGCATGTCCTAGAAGTATCCTTCTTTTTTACGATCTTCCATCGCGGCTTCGTTGGTTTTGTCATCCATGCGGGCGCCGCGTTCGGAAGCGCGGGCGGCAGCGACCTCGGCGACGATTTCTTCGAGATTGGCAGCGGGCGAATCGGTGGCGGCGGTGCAGCTCATATCCCCGACGGTGCGGAAGCGGACGGTGCGGTTGACGATGGTCTCGCCTTCGCGTGGGCCAAAGGGTGCATCGCCGATGGGCACGAGCTGCCCGCGTCGTTCGACCACATCGCGTTTGTGCGAGAAGTAGAGATCGGGGATTTCGATTTGCTCGAGCATGATGTATTGCCAGACATCCATTTCGGTCCAGTTGGAGATCGGGAAGACGCGGATGTTCTCGCCCATGCGATGGCGGCCGTTGTAGAGGTTCCAGAGTTCGGGGCGTTGGTTTTTGGGGTCCCATTGTCCAAAGTCATCGCGGAAGGAGAAGATGCGTTCTTTGGCGCGTGCTTTTTCTTCATCTCGCCGGGCACCGCCGAAGAGTGCGTCGAACTGGTATTTTTCGATCGCGTCGAGGAGTGTGGGGATTTGTGCTCGGTTGCGTGAGGGGAATGGGCCGGGGTCTTCGGTTGCTTCGCCACGGTCGATGAGGTCTTGGACTTTGTGGACAATGAGTCGTTCGCCGATGTTTTCGACGAGTTTATCGCGGAAGTCGAGGGCTTCGGGGAAGTTGTGCCCGGTGTCGATGTGGAGCAGTGGGAAGGGGAACTTGGCGGGTCGGAAGGCTTTTTCTGCCAGTCGGACCATGACGATGGAGTCTTTGCCGCCTGAGAACATCAGGGCGGGTTTTTCGAACTGGGCAGCCACTTCGCGCATGATGTGGATGGCCTCGGCTTCGAGTGCCTTGAGGTGGGTGAGCTTGTAGTGCGATTGGGCACCGGATGATTCTGTCGCCGAGGTCATGCCTGTGGTTCTCCGCGGGGGGCTCAGAATGGGCGATCGCGTCGATTACCCGAGTCTTTGTCCGTCTTGATTCATCCATCGGCCGATCTTTCGCCCTTCACAAGCGAGAAATCAGGATGGAATGCACGAAGTATAGACGATCGGGGGGGGGAGATGCAGCATGGTCTTTGATGATCGAAGACCAATGAAAACGCCCCGAACGGGTTCGGGGCGTCTGATAATAGTTTGAATGAGTTCTGAACCAAGCTCTGGTTATTCAGGTGCTGGTTCGAGGCAAGAAAACTTGCAAACCACAGCGCCTTGATCACAGGAATACTCGAACGAACCAATCCTATTCGCACAGGCGTTCTTTGCATTATTATAACATTCCCCAAATGTGGGAGAGCACGGTGTTCCTGCTGGGGCATTTTCACCATCGAGTTCAGAAAGAATTATGGCATGAAAGAGGGAGATCACCGCAAAGTCAGCGATGCTGGTGCTCGGGGTGTTCCAGACTTCGATGCTCCCGAGTTCGGGCGTGTTCTTTTTGACCCATATCGCAGCATCTGGAGTCAACTGCTCGGCAGAATAGAGCTCGGTGGTCTCACCATTTTTCCATGTGCGGAGTGGGCCGAGCGATTGAACAGTATTCATGGGTTGCTCAGCAAATACAAATGTAAGCTTTGCATCCCATGCGTCATCAGGTATCCCCTCACCCTTGAAGCCCGGGTCCCACATTTTTCCGATCAGTGTGAATCGAACCATCTCGCGATCCACGAGTCGATCGACATTGACCGAAAACTCGCCTTTGGTGAACGGCGTGTTCAGACGGATCAACGCATCGGATTGCTCAATCGCCTGTGCTTGAGTCTTTTTCGGCTCGGTCTGGGGAGGCACTGCGAGGCTTTGCTGTGTGCAAAGAATGAGTATTGGCAATGCGACGAGTGCGATCGCCTTGGGTGTGACTGGGAAGAACATAGAATTTTCCTTTATGGATGAACTTCCACCACGCCGCCCAAATGGATTTCTGATGGGCTGATGGGCTGATGGGCTGATGGGATTATCGGTTATTTGTTGATATTTTGCAAGCAGAACTGTGATTATTATATCAAATCAACGCCCGAGCCCCCCTGTTTTGTGTTGTCGAAATGGCCCGCAGCCCGCTTGGCATTGGCATATCATTCGCCGATGACCAATGAATCAACCAACAAAGCGACCAATCAATCGACCAACATCCAATGGCACGATGGCGAGGTGACCCGCGAAGACCGGGCCAAGGTGCTCGGGCACAAGGGATGCACGCTCTGGCTCACCGGGTTGTCTGGATCGGGCAAATCCACCGTGGGCGTGGCCCTTGAGCAGGTGCTCAATGCCCGCGGGGTCTTGGCGTATCGGCTTGATGGGGACAATGTCCGCCATGGGCTCAATGCGAATCTGGGATTCGGAGCTGACGATCGGACAGAGAACATCCGCCGCATCGGCGAAGTGGCCAAGCTCTTCGCCGATGCGGGGGTGGTGACGATTTCGAGCTTTATCTCGCCGTACCAGAAAGATCGGGATCAGGTCCGCAAGATTCACGAAGACGCCGGGCTGACCTTTCTTGAGGTTTTTATCAATACCCCGATCGAAATCTGCGAACAGCGCGACCCCAAAGGGCTCTATAAGAAGGCACGGGCGGGCGAGATCAAGGGGTTTACCGGGATTGATGATCCGTACGAGGTGCCTGTGAATCCTGAGATCGAGGTCAAGACCGGGGAGCTGGGGGTTGAGGAGGCAGCGAACCAACTCGTAGAAGCGCTTCAGGAGTCTGGTATTGTGCGCCGATAACGGCACTTCGATGCAATCCCGGCTGATTTGGTGAACTTGGGTACGGTGAAACCGTATACTGATGTGAGATGACTGAGCGAATTTTGAACATCTTGAGGGGTGCTGGGAGCACTTTAGATATCTGGCCGGTGCAACTGCCTGCTCAGAGTGCGTTTGGTCGTGAGATGGATCAGTTTTTGAAGGATCGTCCATCCGATTTTGAAGCAATTCTCATGGACCTTCGGCGATCCATGATCGCTGAGCTTGATAAACTACCAGACCATGAACGATCAGCCATGCAACGAAGACTCCGACCCGAATACCGGTTCGACTACGAACGAAGAATCGGGCTTGGAAACGGATCTCAATTTAACGACGAACACCAGCTCGAGTTCGGGTTCGCGAAGTCTTGATGCAGATGCAGAAATAGCAACATTTGAAGTTCAGTTTCAGGGGCCTCTCCCTTCTCCGGGGATGCTTGAGAGCTTTGATCGTGTCGTGCCGGGTTTGGCCCGGAAGATCGTTGATCGTTCTGAACTTGAGCTTCAACATCGGCACCGGATTGAGCAGCAGGCACTCGCAGCGAAAATAGAAGACCAGAAGGCTGAGCGGGTATACAAAGGGCGAGGGCAGTGGATGGCCTTTGTTTTGTGTATGGTTTTGATTAGTATTGGGTCTATTGCAGCATTTACAGGCCACGGAACAGTTGCCTCGGTGATCTTTGGCACCACGGTCATCGGTGTAGTCACTGTCTTTGTGGTTGGCCGAGCACAGAAAGAAAAGAGAGAGAAATTATGATTGATCACGCCCAATATGCCCAAGCCGGTCGCCAAGCAGTTGCTGCTGCTTCGATTGTCTGCCAGGCGGTCCAAGATAATCTCGACGCTGTTCGCTCAATCACCAAGGACGACAAGAGCCCGGTGACCGTGGCGGATTATGCAGCACAAGCAGTCGTCGCGATGGTGCTCAAGCAGCATATCGGTGAGTTTGTGATGGTCGCAGAAGAATCTTCGACCTTCTTGCGCGATGAGGACAATGCGGTGATCCTTGATGCGGTCGTCGCAGCTGCCAAGGAGGTCTGGGACGACGCGACGCCTGATCTGGTGCTCGAAGCGATTGATATGGGAGCGGGGGATACTTCGCATCGCAAGTTCTGGACACTCGATCCGATTGATGGGACCAAGGGTTTCTTGCGGGATCAACAATACGCGGTGGCTCTTGGGTTTATCGAAGACGGCACGCCGACGATCGGGGTGATGGGGTGTCCGAATCTGGCGATTGATATGTCGATGCCCTTTGATGAGCGCGACGAGCATGGATCGTTGTATTATGCGATCAAAGGCGAGGGGGTCTGGGAATCGCGGTGCGATGATGGGGAGGCCGAGTCGATCCGTATCACCCGGCTCGACCATGACGAATCCGAGCCGATCTCGGTGTGTGGGTCGGTCGAGAAGGCGCATTCGAATGTCTCGGATACCGACCGGATTCTGGAATGGATCGAGGGCAACGGGCTCGGAAAGGTTGGCGAGCCTGCCCGATTGGACTCGCAGTGCAAATACGCAGTTGTTGCGCGTGGGCAGGCCGATGCGTATTTGAGGCTGCCGACGCGGAAGGGGTATGTCGAGCGGATCTGGGATCATGCTGCGGGGTGCTGCATTGCGTGCGAGTCGGGGGCGTTTGTGACCGATATCTTTGGACACAACCTCGATTTCTCGCATGGGCGAGGTCTTGAGAAGAACAAGGGGATTGTGTGTGCCCCGCCGAGGGTTCATGGGGTGTTGCTCCGGGCGATCAAGGAGCTCGGGATCGGGCAGGACACGGAATAAAAACTCTCCCATACCGGGCACACGACAAGGATCGAACACGCATTGGGCAACTGGGAACCCATCTTGACGGGCATCATGCTTGTGCTCATGGTGGGCACGATGGCGATGGGTCGCTTTGCGCCCGACATCATCATGATGGGTGTGCTTTTGGTGTTGTTGATCTTTGGGGTGCTCGAGCCTCAAGAGGCGGTGCAGGGGTTTGCCAATCAGGGCGTGATTACGGTGGCGATGTTGTATATCGTGGCTGCGGCGATGAAGGAGACCGGGGCGATGAGCCGCATTACGGCGGTGCTCTTGGGTCGTCCCAAAGATGAGCGCAGCGCACAGATTCGATTGACGCTTCCGGTGGCGATGATGAGCGCGTTTATCAACAACACGCCGATCGTCGCGATGTTTTTGCCCACACTCGCAGGCGTCGCAAGGCGGTGTCGAATCGCGCCCAGCAAGCTCTTTATGCCTTTATCGTTCGCGTCGATTCTTGGCGGGGTGTGCACACTCATCGGGACCTCGACCAATGTGATTACCTCGAAACTGCTCGCTGATGAGCAGGTGACTGCCAATGGGCTGCCGGTGAGTGAGGATAATCCGGCGCTCAAGTTCGGGATGTTCACCCTTGCCAAGGTTGGGCTGCCGATCGCGGTGATCGGGGTGGCGTATATCCTGATCTTTGGGCGCAAGCTCTTGCCCGAGCGCACGAATCCGATCGAGGATGCCGAGGTGCGCGGGCAGGGGTATCACGCAGCCCTCAAGGTCAATCCCGAGAGCCCGATCGTGGGCAAGACGGTTGAGGAGGCGAATCTGCGCAATCTGCCGGGGCTATTTTTGTCGCGGATCGAACGCGATGATGATTCGATGGTCGCGGTTTCGCCGACCGAAACGATTCGGGCGGGGGATGTTTTGGTCTTTGTAGGCCAGCTCGAATCGGTGGTTGATCTCCAGCAGATCAAAGGCTTGGTGCCCTCAGCGACTGAATCGCACGGGCATCGCGAGGGCGACAATGCCCAGCCCGACAAGCACTATCGACCCAACCTGCGGATCGTCGAAGCGGTGGTCTCGAACAACTCGTCGTTGGTGGGATTGACGATCCGCCAATCGGGGATTCGTACGCGCTACGGCGCGGTGGTCGTTGCGGTGCGTCGGCAGGGTCAGCAGATCCCGGGCAAGCTCGGCGATATCCGCCTGCGCCCCGGCGATACCCTCTTGCTCGAAGCGCCGGAGGGTTTTTCGGATCGGTTCGGATCGGTCGGTGACTTCTATCTGGTCAATGAACGCATCACACCCGCAGCTTTGCGCCATGATCGGGCGTGGGTTGCGGTGGCGATTCTGGCGTTGCTGGTGATTCTGCTCTCGTTCAGTGTGTTCGAGCCGATGACGGCGGCGATGCTCGCTGCGGGGTTGATGGTCGTCACCCGATGCTGCACCGGTCCCCAAGCTCGGCGCGGGGTGGATTTCCAGATTCTGACCGTTATCGGTGCATCGTTTGGAATCGGGCAGGCGATGATCAACACCGGATTGGCAGCCGACATCTCGCATGCGATTGTCGCGGTGTGCGCATCGCTTGGGCCCTGGGGGTTGTTGGCTGCGATTTATATGCTCACGACGGTCTTTACTGCGACAATGACCAACAACGCAGCAGCAGTGTTGATGTTCCCGATCGCGATCGGGATCGCGATCGAACAATCGCTCAACCCGATGCCCTTTATCGTGGCGATCACGGTGTCGGCGAGCTGCGAGTTCTCGACGCCGATCGGGTATCAGACGAACCTGATGGTGATGGGTCCCGGGGGGTATAAGTGGACGGACTATACCAAGTTTGGCGGGCCTTTGACGATATTGTGCGGGGTGATCTGTGTGGTGCTGGCGCCGATCATGTTTGGCGGGTTTTAGCGGATCACACGCGAGCAAACCCGAGAAAACGCCGACAATCGAAGCAGATATGAACCGGGCCGATCCATCGTCGTATAATCGACACATGGCGGGGGAACGGGCCCACGGGCGTTTGGGCTTTGGACAGTCAGCATTGGATACAGGGGTCTACCTTGAAAATACTCATCACCGGCGGCTCGGGGTTCATCGGGTCGTACTTCCATCGTGATCTGACAGCACTCGGGCACGAGCTCGTCACAGTTGACCTCATCGACCCAACGCCAGGGTCGTTGGCTGCCCAATCGAGTTTTGTCAAAGGCGATATTCGCGATCCCAAAGCGCTCGATCGCGCCATGGCAGGCGTCGATATGGTCGTCAACCTCGCTGCGGCCCATCATGACTTTGGGATCGCTGACGAAACCTACTACTCGGTCAATGAATACGGCTCACAGATGGTCTGTGAGGCGATGGATCGGGCAGGAGTCAAAGAACTCATCTTCTACTCCACCGTCGCGGTCTATGGCGATGCGCCGACACCACACGAAGAAACCGCACCCACTGCGCCCAACTCGCCCTATGGCGGGTCGAAGCTCAAAGGCGAAGGGGTATTCAAGCGTTGGGTCGAACAGGGCGATGGACGAAACGCACTCATTATCCGCCCCACCGTTACCTTTGGTATCGACAACTTTGCCAATATGTACTCGCTCATCAAGCAGATCAACTCGGGCAAGTATTTCCGGTTCGGCCCGGGCACGAATATCAAATCGCTCAGCTATGTCGAGAACATTGTCCACGCGACGCTGTTCCTTCGGGGGATGCTCGACGAGAAGCCCAGCCGTGCCATTGAATCGTTTGAGATTTTCAACTACATCGACAAGCCCGACCTGACGAGCACGGAGATTTCCAATGTGGTCAGCGCGTGTTTAGGCAAGAAGCCCGCGCCGGCGATGCCGTATGCGGTTGGGATGTTGCTGGGGCTGCCGTTTGATGTGATGATCAAACTTACGGGCAAGAACCTGCCGATCTCGACAGCCCGCGTCAAGAAGATGTTCAAGACCGAGACCAAGTTCGAAGCCGACAAGCTGCTGGGTGTTGGGTATCAGCCCAAGGTGCCGCTCAAGGAGGGGATCGACCGGATGGTCAAGTGGTACATGGAGCGCGGCAAGAATGAAAATGCGCAATGGCACCAGCCGCCAGCTGAGCCTGTGATGAGCTGACCCAAAGTTTGGGTTTGTTTTTATGGGCATCCGTCAGCAAAGGCACTCAAGAACGCAGAAACATCGAAGAAGTTCCACGCACCGTCGCCGGTGAAATCGGCGATGGGGTCTGCTGCAGCGAATGCAGCGAGGAATGCGGAAACATCGAAGAAGTTGAGCTCGCTGTCGTTGTTGATGTCGGGTGGGCATATTGATGTTGAGCGGGTGATCGAGATGTTGTCGATGCCGATGGTGTGGTCGGTGAAGCCGAAGAAATGTCCGGGTTGGAGCGTGGTGAAGACGATCACATCAACGCCCGAGAGCACATCGGCGAAGCTCACATCGGCTGGGAGCATTGGTTCGAAGGTCTTTGGGTCTTCTGCGCCTGTGCCGCCCCATCCTGCGGGGAGTTCGATCGCGCTGGGATCAAAGCTTCCTGTTGAGTAGTTTGTCCACTGGTCGTTGTTTGCTTGCGAGATGTTGTCGAAGAGGAACCAGACGCTGGTCCATGGATAGCCGCCTTGGGCGGTGTCGAAGTCGCGGAGTTCGACGAGCCATGGGCGGGAGACATCGCCGCCGAAGAAACTCAGGTTTTCGACTCGGATATCAAGAGTGATGGTGATCGAGCTTGAAGTGGTGTAGTCGCCGAGGAATGCGTTGTTAGTTGAGTTCACATAGGATACGCCAAAATCGTTGAACACGGTGTGCATATAGGGGCCGGGGTTGCCGCCAGTGGGTTCAATGGTTGTGCCGCCCCCGAATCCGTCGTTTCCGTTTGGCCCGCTCCATCCTTGGGAGCCGTCGCTGAAGGTAACGGTTGTTGTGTCGTCGGCGAGGAGTGTGCTGCACATCAGGGCGAGCATAGCAGCCGAGAGGGTGGGTGTCAGTGGCATCGGGTGTGATCCTTTGTCTGGTATGGAGCACTCTTTGGTGGTGCTCGCATTGGTGTTATACCAGATGGCCGATTGGACACAAGGAGAATATGCCGATTGTGATTTCTTTGGGCTAATCGGTGCTTGTCGGGAGCATTGGCAGCAGCGCGCGTGCGGTTTGATCGACCCATGTGGTCATGTTGGGATGTGGGCTAAAACCTCGCTCGTCAGCGATGTAGTCCAATCCTTCGAGCACCTCGCGGTAGGGGCCGAACCCGGCGACGCGGAAGGGGATGACGATGACGCGGTTGCCTGCATCGTTGTGTGATTGGACGAATGCGCGGATGCGTTTCTCAGCTTCGGCGCGTCGCCCTGGCCAATCTTCGCGGAGTGTTTCGCATTGGATGTCGATGAATGGGCCAAGGGCACTGAGGCGCTCGGTTCGGCGCTGCATGTCGATGAGCCATTGTTTGTTCTCTTCGTCATCGCCCGGGCCATGGGCGAGGATCATGATGCTCTCGGTGGATGGATCAACGCTCAGCGCTTGCACGCGGTCGATGAGGATGTCGTCGATGAGTGTTGATGCCGAGATGCCCTCGGTGCTGAGGATGAAGGTGGAGTCCGAGTCGATGGGCATAGGTGCTTCCATCGAATGCCCGCCCATATCCCCGGGTTGGCTGTTCATTTTGTCATTTGCCTTGTCATTTGCCTTGCTGTTCATTGTGGGCATCGACATTTTGGAATCGTGCCCCTTCATGGCTTTGGAGTGCATCGCGCCTTCAAGTGAATGGCGAAGTCCGAGGATGTATTCGGTTTTGTCGAGGAAGCTCGAGCCCGAGATGAACATCCGGACGACCGCGATGGTGTTGACGCCTTGGTCTTCGAGTCGTTCGACCGCTGCGTGCATGGTGGAGGTCTTGGCCATGCCATAGGCGATCTCGATGGGGTAGTCGTCTTGAAGCGGGGCAATGGCCTGCTCGACGGCCTGGTTCCACGCTTCGCTCCCGCCATGGGCCATGATGAGCACGCCCGGGCGGGCATTTTCACGATCGACCGCCTTGTTGGCATCGGCTGGAACAAAGGTGTCGGTGGGACAGAGGGCGTGGGCACCGGTGCTGGCAGAGCCAATCACGAGTGTGCAGGCAACAGTATTGAGAATGAGTCGCAGTTTCATGTAGCGAGTGTACGCAGATAAAACTCGATGTCAATCGGTTGCAGGCGGGTTCTGGTGGAGGTAGTCGTCGAGGAACTCGCCGATGGGCCGCCAGTCGAACGAGCCCAATAGGTTGTCGAACCGGGCGGTGCATTTGTTCAAGTTGTTGTAGTGGCGAAACTTATGCGATCGTTTGAGTCCGGCCATCTTGGGTTGGTCAGGATCGACCTCCCATGGATGGATATAGAAGACATAAGGCATGTCGGATTTGAGGATCCGTTTGACTCCCCACTTGAAGAGCGGATAGGGGAACAGGCGGAAGTAGCCGCCGCCTGCCCAGGGGACGCCCTTCTTGCCGACTTTGAGGACCGAGACGCAGACCTCGTGGAATCCGGGTCGGATCTCGACGATGGGTTTGCCCGAGTCCATGTTTTCGAGCTTGCCGTAGCGATCGTGGGCGACGGTTGGGAAGGCGGAGGAGTCGTAGGTGAGTCCGAGTTCCTGGAGGATGTCGATCGACCAATCGGTGATCGAGAATGAGGGGGCGCGGTAGCCTTTGATTTTGGCGCCCGTGAGGTCTTCGACGATGCCGATGCCTCGTTTCATATCTTCGCGGAACTCATCATGGGAGAGGTTGTAGATGAGGTCGTGCCCGTAGCCGTGGGATGCGATTTCGTGTCCAGCGTCGGCGATGCGTTTGATGAGGGCTGGGCATTTTTCCGCGACCCACCCGAGGATGAAGCAGGTGCATTTGACACCGTGCTTGTCCATCAGCTCGAGCATTTTGTCGGTGTTGGCTTCGACGCGCAGCTCGCGATCGTCCCAAGTATCGCGCGCGATGATGCCCTTGAGGTTCTCGACCTGGAACCAGTCTTCGACATCAATCGACATGGCAGCTTGGGTGGTTTGGAACTTGGGCATTAGGCGAAGAACCTCTTAGATCATCTTGTGCCCGCGTTTGCGGAAGGCTTTGACATCCTTGCGCTGCGGGAAGCGGAAGTATTTTTTGTTGCTCATATCCAAAGGCTCGGGGGTCGCTTCGCCCGCTTTCATTTTGAGGATGATCTCCATCATCAGGCGGGCGCCGTCTTGCTTGGTGCCGGTGATGACGCGATCGAGCGAATCGTGTTCTTTGAGTGGCCAGTCGATGGTGCCGAGGATATCACCAGCGTCGAGTTTTTCGACCATCTCGTGGACGGTGACGACGGCGTGCTTTTCGCCGTGGAGAAGCTGCCAGAAGTTGGGCATCATGCCTCGATAGATCGGAAGCTTACCCGAATGGATATTGATGCACCCGAGCTTGGGCACCGCGAGGATGCCCTTCTTGAAGATTTCTGGCGCAGCGACCGAGGCGACGATATCGGGTTCGAGTTTTTCGAGCTTGGCGATGTAGTCCGGGTCATTGACCGATCCGCACTCGATGATGGGCAGGTTTTTTTCTTTGGCGAGTTTGACGATCGAGTCGCCCCGGAGTTTGACCTTGAAATAGCGGGCCAGGAGCTTGAAGAAGTCGATGGGCCCGTAGAAGTTGAAGATTCGTTTAGCGGTCTTCCACTTGGGTTCGTGGAAGGCCTCTTGGACGGACACGCCGATGATCTCGATCTGGTCGGCGGGGTATTCGTCGAAAAAGACCTCGAAGAATCGGATGACATAGAGCGGGTCGTCTTCGGTGACGAAGACGAGCTTGAGTTTTCGATCGGTGATGCTGCTCACGATTGATCTCCAGCGGGCATACATGCTTTGGGCTGATCGGATTGGTCGGGCGGGCCAGGCTGGTCGATATCGACCACCGCAGCGCCGCGGGCGAGCCATTTGGCGAGTTTATCGCGTCGTTCGGCGGTTTCTTGGGGCGTGTATTGTGGGTCGGCGAGCTTGAGGACCTCGGCGTATTTGGCGGCGCAGACCTGGCGGGTATAGCCTTTGTCGAAGACGGCGCGGGCGCTCTGCCCCATTGCCTGGGTCTTGGCTTTGTCGCGGATCAGTTCGCGGAGTTTGTCTGCGAGCCCTTGGGCATCGCCTAATGGCGACCAGATGCCGCAGTTGTTGTGCTCGACGATCTCGCGGAGCTCGGACCAGTCTTCGGAGAGCGCGACGATCGCCTTGCCGACGGCCAGCGAGGTGTAGAGCTTGCTCGGGAAGCTGATGCCTTCGATCCCTTGGGCGATGGTGACGAGCGAGGCATCGCAGGCGTTGAATGAATCGTTGAGCTGTTCGAAGGGTTGATAGGGGAGCATGACGACATTGGTCATGTTGTGTTCTTTGATGTGCGCTTCGATGGCTGATCGTTTGCCGCCGCCGCCGACGAGGACGAGTTTGAAGGGCTCGTCTTTGAGGAGTTTGGCAGCACCGAGCACGGTGTCGAAGTCGTAGTAGAGCCCCATGTTGCCCGAATAGAGGAGGATGAAGTCGTCGATGAAGTTGTTTTGTTGAGCGATTTTGGATTCGGCTTTGGGTTTGGGGAAGAGGTTTTCGCCGTCGGCCCAGTTGGGGATGACATGGATGTGCTCGGGGGTGATCGGGTAGGTCTGGGCGACGAGCTTCTTGGCGGCGCTGCACAGGACGATGGCTTCTTTGGTGCGTTTGTACTTGCGTCGGTTGAGGGCCATCCACACCCGTTCGATCATCGAGCCCTTCTTGAAGGTGCCCACCCAGATGCCCAGCTGGGGATGGGCGTCGTGGAGGAGGGTGACATAGTGGTGCTTGCGGAACAAGGAGACAAACCACCCGATCGCACCAAGGAATGGTGGGTTGGTGGTGTAGAGATACACCGTGTTTTTCTTGGAGGTAAAGAGCACGGTGAGGATCATCGGGACGACGAAGGTGAGGTAGTTGAAGGCCCGCCCGGGGAGGAAGTTCTTGTCAAACCGGGCGACCTTGAGCCGATGGACCTTGACGCCATCGACGGTCTCTTTGAGCGGGCAATCCTGCCAGGTATCGGGCGGGCCATAGCTTGGGCGTCCGGTGAGGACCTCGACCTCGAAGCCGAGCTTGGCGAGTTCGACCGCCAGCTCGTGCAAAAGATGCCCGGTCGAGGCGACATCGGGTACATAATACTGATTCAAAATGACGACACGGGTCGTTGCCAAAGCATCCTCCGGGGTACGAAAGGGAAGGTATGAGCATAGTCGTCCATTCCTTCCTCCTCCTTTGGTGACATGAATACATCGCAGGGGGGAAATGGCCGATACACTGAACTGGTCAGCGATACACACAGTAGAGTGGTCAGGTTATGAGCGCGCAAAGAACACATCCAAAGCCCGATAATGTTGGGCCTGGGCAAAATGCCCGATCCAAGCCGATCAAGCGGGTTCAGGCGGCCGGATCGGCGGGGCTTACGCTGGATTCGATTTCGCTCAAGGATTTGCCTCAAGGGACGATTGTTGGGCACTTTAGCACCCAAGAAAAAGTTCGCAGGCTGATCTGGAATATGGTTCAGGCGACACTTTTTCGGTTTTCACCCCGCCGGGCAGACCGATGGCGGGCATCGCTGCTCAGGCTCTTTGGTGCCAAGGTCGGGCGTGTCGAGTTGCTGCGTAACACGGTGCGTGTCGAGGTGCCTTGGAATCTGGATATCGGCGATCATGTCCAGATCGGTGATGCGGTGTATCTGTACTCGCTGGGCCCGATCACCATCGGGGATCGGTCGATTGTCAGCCAGTTTGTGCATGTCTGCGCAGGGACACACGACTTTGAGCGCTTGGATTTTCCGCTGGTTCGGATTCCGGTGCATATCGGCGAAGATTGCTGGATCGCGACCGATACCTACATCGCGCCGGGCGTACGCATCAGCGACGGCGTCGTGGTCGGGGCGCGGGCCAATGTAGTGCGTGATCTGCCCGAGTGGACGGTGTGTGTGGGCTCGCCGGCCAAGCCTGTCAAGGCGCGTCGGCTGGTGGATACGCAGACCGGCGAAACGCTCTCGCCTCAAGCCGATCCTGATGCGTTCGATGATTCCCAAGGCGGGCGTCATGGGTGAGCCTCCGACAAGATCGAGCCCGCACAGCTTCAAGAACCGCGCGATGCGGGTGCTCTGGGGATTGGTGCAAGGGACACTCTTTCGATGGAGCCCACGCCCGTGCCATCGTTGGCGGGCGATGCTGCTTCGTGGCTTTGGCGCCGATGTGACGATGAAATCGCGGGTGTATCCCAAAGCCAAAATTTGGGGGCCTTGGAATCTGACGATGGGGGACTTTGCGACGCTGGCGGATGATGTGGATTGCTACTGCGTCGATCGGATCAGTATCGGCGCGCACACGACGATCAGCCAATACACTTATCTCTGCGGCGCAACGCATGACTTTGAGCTGACCAAACGACCGCTCACACCCATGCCGATTGTCATCGGCGAGGGGGTCTGGGTCGCTGCTGATGTGTTCGTCGGGCCCGGCACGACGATCGGCGATCATACGGTGGTCGGGGCGCGTTCGAGCGTGTTTGCGGATCTGCCCGCGTGGAAGGTCTGCATCGGCACGCCGGCCAAGCCGATCCGGGATCGGGTGCTCAAGGATGCACCAGACAAGGCGGGTGATGGATGAGCATCTCGATCTTCATCCAGACCCTCAACGAGGAGGACAACCTCCCGGGGCTGCTCGAATCGGTCGCGTGGGCTGACGATATTGTCGTGCTCGATTCGCTTTCGACGGATCGAACGCGCCAGATCAGCGAAGCGGCTGGTGTCCGATGGTTCGAGCGCGCCTACGACGGGCGAGGGAATCATCAGAACTGGGCAATGGAGCATATCGAGTTTAAACACCGGTGGGTGTTTTATCTCGATGCCGACGAACGGATGACACCCGAGCTGCGAGCGGAGATCGAAGCGATCGCAGCTGATTGGGAATCAGGCAAATGCTCGAAAGAGGGCAACGATCCGGTCGCGTACTACTGCGGGCGAAAAAACATCTTCCGGGGCAGGTGGCTCAAGCATGCGATGGCGCCGGGGAACATCATGCGGTTTTTTCAGCCGCCGTTTATTCGCTTTGCGCGCGATGCCAATCCGGTGCCGATTGTTGATGGCGAGATCGGGTATCTCAAAGAGCACTTCATCCACTATAACTTCTCGAAGGGCATCCGCGAATGGATCGAACGCCACAACCGGTATTCGAGCTACGAAGCGATCGAAACGGTCAAGGCGCTCGCCGAGAACCCGGTTCGGCTGGGGAATCTGTTTTCATCGGATCGCAACACCCGTCGGCTTGAGCTCAAGAACATCTCGTTCCGCATGCCGATGAGGCCGATGCTCAAGTTTGTGTATATGTATATCATCAGCCGAGGGTTTCTCGATGGGCGCGCCGGGTGGACCTATTGCCGATTGCAGGCGATGTACGAGTATATGATCGTGCTCAAGGTGCGCGAGCTCAATCGCCCCGACCTTGCTGCAGCGGATCGTGGTGAAACTGCTTCCTCTCAAATACCAGCCAGCACCAAGGCCCAACCAGACACCACGGATCACACATGAACATCGTCCACTCCATCAGAAACCTCAACTTCTCCAGCGGCGGCCCGGTTCGCGCGATCATCGACCTGAGCACCAAGCTCGCCCTGCGCGGGCACCGTGTGAGCATCATCACCCAGGAAGACACCGACGCGCCCTCGGCTTGGCGATCAAACCCGCAGAGCAATCCGTGCACCATCGAGCTGGGAAAAGAGTATGCGACAGGAATGTACGCCCCGGCTGCCCAGAAGAAGCTCATCGCCGACGCGATTGCACAGGCCGATGTGGTGCACGCGCATGGGTTGTGGACCCCCTTGGCCCGGCGTGTGACGCGGATGTCCCGCCAGGCCGGCGTGCCTTATGTGATCTCGCTACGGGGGATGCTCGATGATTGGTGCATGGATCAACGCCGAGCCAAGAAGCTGTTCTATCTCAAAACCGGCGGCTCGAAGATGCTCAACAGCGCTGCCCTGATCCACAGCACCGCTGAAGGCGAGTTGGCACAGTCAAAGAAATGGTTCCCGGGGACGCAGGGGGTTGTGATCCCCAACCTGCTCAACCTCGATCCCTACGAGAACATGCCCGGCGAGCAGATCGCCCGCGAAAAGTTTCCGATGTTTGATACGGGCGATCCGGTCTTGCTGTATCTTTCGCGATTGCACTACAAGAAAGGGGTCGAGCACCTGATCCGGGCGGTCAGGATGCTCCGCGATCAGGGGAATCCCCACAGGCTCTTGATCGCAGGCGATGGCGACAAGGCATACGAAGCATCGCTCAAGGCCCTGACCAAAGAACTCGGGCTTGAAGATGATGTTGCGTTTCTGGGTCTGGTTGTTGGCGATGAAAAGGTCTCGCTCTATCAGGCAGCGGATTTGTTCGTGCTGCCGACGAGTCAGGAGAACTTTGGATTCGTGCTCTATGAGTCGCTCGCAGCGGGGACAACGCTGGTGACGACCAAGGGGGTCGATACCTGGCCCGAGCTTCAAGATCAGGCCCAGGCGACGATTTGTGAGCAGAAGGACCGTTCGATTGCCGATACAATCGCCGGGCTTACGAGCGACCCGGAATCACTCGAAGCTCGTGGGCAGGCGGGTCGGGCGTGGATCTTCGATCAGATGCACCCGGACCGGATTATCGAGCAGTTTGAAGTTTTTTATCAGACAGCACATGAAGGGAAGGTAAACAGCTAGTTCATGGAAGTTGTCGCTGCACTCATCATGATCTTGCTGGCAGCACTCATTGTGCTCTATGTTGGTGTGCAGGCTGTGCGCGGAACAGTCGATATTCTTTCGACGCGGAATATGTTTCTCATTGGTTTGATTGTCTTTCAAATTACCGGACCTGCAGTCCAGATTCTTGTCGACGCCCAAGCACATTTCCAGCCTTCCAATTTGCCAGAAACTTCGATGATCTACACGATGATGTTGTTCATCTTTGTTGGCTTATTCCTGCTTTCCTACAACAAGTCAACCCGGGCTATTGATGGGCTGATCTCAAAGCACCAACCCTCGCCCCGAAGATACTCTTCAACAGGATTGATGATTATCGCATTCACCACGGTCCCGGTTGGTATCGCATGTCAGTTTGTGCTTGTGTACATTCCTGTGCTGGGGCCAGGTTTTCGTATGCTCGGATTCGGGATGTATGCCGTTGGGTCTGGGTTGGCGAGTTGGGTGTGGTTTAAGCACTTCTTCAATCCGGTTTACTTTGTCCTTGCGTGCGCCATTATCCTTATGGCGATGGGGCTTACTTTTTACGAAAACTTTGGACGCCGACCTTTGCTCGGGATCGTTGCGGGGATTGGCTGGGCGGCCTACTACTCGCACTGGCGCTCCCTTGGATTCGGTGCGGTGATCAAGCGGGGTATTGTTGTTGCTGGTGCAGGGTTTTTCTTGCTCGCGCTTGTGACATCATCTCGCGAGGGGGGATTTCGAGATCGATCAGCACTCGAAAATGTTTCTACACTCAAAGACGCATCGTTTTCTTCAGGCGCCATTGACTTGCTTACGGGTCAAGAGGCCGGGATGAACAGTATGTGGCTTATCGAGGTTCGCCCCAACCTAAGAGACTACGACACGCTGCATACGGTGTATTCGGTTCTAACTTTCCCAATACCTCGCGCTATCTGGCCCGACAAGCCGACAGCACTCGCGATCAGCATGCCCAGAGATGAGTTGCGTATCTCAGGAAAGGCAAAGGATTGGAATATCGGCCCGGGTATTATTGGGCATATCGAGAACGACAATCCGTGGATTGCGCTCTGGCTCTACCCATTGTTCCTTGGGTTTTATTTCCGGGTTCTTGACCGCATCGTTGTTTGGTTTCCGGACAACCCATTTGCAGTATTGCCAATGGGGGCGGCGCTGGGACAGATCATTGCGATGCCTCGCGGCGAGCTTGGATCATTTTTCTTTATTGCAACAATCAATATCTTTGGATCGTTTGCCATTATGTTTGTGTTCTCACTTGTTTTCAAGCAGTTCGGGCTTATGCCTCAGGTTGGTGAAGATGAGTTTGGGTATGACGACGACTACGGCTCGGATTATCTGGAAGACGAGGTGTATACAGACCAGTATGCATCTGATTCCTCTTGGGAGACGAGGTGATGGCATCCGAATCTGGGAAGGGTGCGATCCGTATTCTCTCAAACTATGCTAGGCTTTTTACAACATTGAGCCTCGGAATCATCGTTGTCCCGCTGACCATTCGTTGGCTCGGGGATGATGCGTTTGGGATCATCTCGCTCTTGGGTGCCAATATCGGGCTCGCGGGGATTTTCCGTCAGATTATTCAACAATCACTGGTTCGAGAGCTCGGGCAGGCGCATCACGCTGATGATGAGACTTTTCGCAAAAGCTACGCCACGATTTGCCTCATTGCCCTTGGATGCACAGTGCTCTCGACCATCAGCTTTGGGATTGTCTTTGCCCTCGTCCCATTCTTCCAAATCCCCGATGAGTTTGTCGCCCCGGCCCGTTGGTTTGTTGTTGGGCATGGGCTCTATACCGCCGCCATGATTCTGCTCGCGCCGATGTTCAATATGTACCTCGTCAAAGAGCGATTTGTCGAATATAATATCTGGTATGTTATTGTGCGGACGGGCAATATCCTTTCAGTCCTCATCCTCGGGTATGTGATCGCGATCGACAACCCCGCACTCGGGCTGGCGCTCCATGGCATCACATGGGGAGCGATTGCCTCTTTGGGCTTGTTGATCGCTTCGTGGATCATGATCCGATCAGACCATCGGCTCAGGTTTCGCATCAGAGGCAGCGATCAGGATGCTCGATCACAGGTGTTCTCCACCTTCTCGTGGAACACAGGTGTGCAGGTGGCGATGAATCTTCACGAGCAGATCCCGCCATTGCTGCTCAACTTGTTCTTTGGAACACTCGTCAACGCTGCTTGGGGGATTGGGTTTCGGTTTGTTGCCTACATCCGCATGGTGACGACCGGTGTGCAGTTTGGGTCCGATGCGGTCAGTGCTCGGCTGGCTTCGGGCGATGATTCGGACGAGGCACGCAAGCAGCTCCAGAAGCTCATCAATATCCAGACCAAACTCGCAGCGATGATTACACTCCCGGCAGCGATCGGCGTCTTTGTCTATGCCTGGCCAATCTTCGATATCTGGGTTGGGCGATCGCTCGAAGATTATGGAGCAGTGATGCCGGTTGCGGTCTATATGGCGAGGATACTCTCTGTTGCCCTGGCTGCGCGGGCCATCTCGGACACCTGGCTGATCATCCTCTATGGTGCCGGGTTTGTCAAGGCCTATGCGCCGTGGGTATTCGCAGGCGGCATCTTTGCACCCATCGCCTCGATCGTGCTCATGCTCATGCTTCCAAAGTCCGTGGCACTCTATATTCCGCCCGTGATCTTTGCTTTGGTTTTGCTTGTTGTGCACCTCTTCGGGCTTCCGGTGATCGCAGGACGATGCCTGCACATCAAGCCCGCTTCGCTTTTGTTGGCACTCACCAAGCCGATATTGGCGGTTGTGATTGCGATCGTATGTTCGCTTGGGGTGCTCGCGATCGGCGGGCGTATCGGTGATCTTGGATTTACCCAGAGCATCACCGCAGAGCTTGGGCAGTCAATTGATTGGGTCTGGATGCTTGGTTCGCTCGGGATGTTCGGGCTTGTGTATGCCGCTTGCAGCTACAGCTTTGTGCTCGAATCCTCTGAGCGGAAACGGATCATGAATCTGGTTCGTCGAGTATCTGGAAATCAACAACAATCGCCTGATGATCGCTCCCCTGGAGCGTAACCATGCGCCACGCGACAGGTTCGATGTTGCCAAGTGACCAGACATCGTCGAGCTGAACCCGCAGCACCGATGGGACAGAGGTGTTGGCGGGGAAGCTGCCATCGGGATGGAGCACAGGCTTGCTCATCCGCAACCCAGCTCGGCGCAGCGTTCTCGCCCGGAGCTGGGCAGGTCCGGCATTGAGATCAACACCAACAAGCACCGGCAGCCCGGTCATGGTTTGTATCTGTCGAGATACGCTTGCTTGCGATTCGATTACCCGGTTCCCTCGTATCCAGCGTGCTCTGGTTCTTGGTGATGCGGGGTGCATCAGTCCAACAATCACATTTCCCAAAGGACTCTGAACCTGCATATAAAGATGGTGCTGGGCAAAGCCATCATCATCCTCTGGATAAACATTTTCCACAGGCCATTGGCTGAGGATAAAGGCTGAGGAGGTTTCTTGGTCTACCCATGGGCGATGCCCCCAGGATTTGTAAGGCGTTGTTTCAAGGAGCCCCCGCTTTCGGATAGATCGGCTGAGCTCAGGGTGGGCTTCGAGCAGCACGAAAATGTCTGCATCATACTGAAGAATGGCTTCAAAGTTTGCCTGCCATGATTCATTCAGAGGGAAGACATTGAAGGAAACAACCCGAATCACCCCGTCAGGCTTGTGCTCAAGATCAATCGCGGGCAATGACCAGATACGCCCAACGAAAACCGGATACAACGACATCGCAGCGAGTGCGACACAGAGGAACCCGGCAAACCATCGCCTCCAAACAAGTATCAAGCTACCCAAGGCTAATGCAATCCACCCGATCAACATCTGCTGCGAAGCCAGAATGTCAAACCAGTAAACCCATTGCCCAATAACCCACGCCAGACACAACGGCACAAGCAAGGCGGTAATCACCCACACCAAAGCAGTCACGAGCTTCGATCGTTTCTTTGATTTAGATGAGGACTCAGTGTGCAATGGCATCACCCCTTTATCGTGCCGATCGCCCGTGCCTATGTACACAGGCAGAAAAAAACAGGCAGCCCGATCGGGCTGCCTGTGTGGGGTGCTGAAAGTTACGAACGATTACCGGGAATACATAAAGTTCGCATCGAGCGCCTTGCCGACCCGGGTCGAAATCTCTTCGAGATGGGCACGGGTGTAGGCGTCGAGCTTATCACCCGATTCGAGTGTGGCGTCTGCATGCTTCTTGATCGAACGCAGGTGCATCGTCGAGAGCATCTTCACGGGTTTGGCTGAGGAGTTGAACCCGCGGGTTTCAAAGGCCATATCGATCAACCGGTCGAGGTGCTCGCGCTGAAGATTGCGACGCAACGACGAAATCATCGGCTTGCGCGTCGTGTACTTCTTGGTTGCCTTCTCGCCAACCTCGGTCCAGATCGACTCGGTGACCGTCTGCATCAGCTCGGCCAATGTCAACGCATCCTGGTCCTCAGGGACAAAGAGTTCGTAGTCGTACACCCGTTGAACGGTCTGCGGGTTGAGCAGCATCGTCAGGGCCGAGGCCTGCATCCCCATGACCCGATCATGAATCGGCATGGCCGAATCTGCGAATACGGTGCGGAAATCGTCCCACCACTTATCAACCGTGGTATGGGCCAAGAGCTCGGGAGTGATGCCGAAGGCTTCGTCATTGAATGCGTTGTCAATCACGAACCGCAACGCAGCACGCTGGCGCTCGGCGGGCACAACCTCGATCGGTGCCCGATCGCCCGGATCGCCCTTCTTATCACGATAGACATACGCCGATCCGACCCAGTTGCCCATCATCGACAAGCTTTGCATCTGGGTGCTCAGCGAGATGAGGTAGCCTCGGCGGGCGCGTGACCATGAATCGCCGTCTTTGACGAACTTGTCGATCAGCCCCTTGCGGATGACCCGGACAAGTTCCATCTGCGAGTTGGCATAATCGAGCGGGTTTTCCGCCAGGTCATAGCGTCGGGCGCGTGGGTCTGGGCCGAAGGTGTCTTCGTCGGTGGCATAGGCCAGCTCGGGCTCGGAGACACGCGAGAGGACCTTATCCAGATCGCCGGTGGTGTATCCGTACTCGATTGCCCAGAAGTCATAGGGGCCGATTCCATCGGAGGAATAGTTCCCCTGAATCTCGCCTGAGCCGGGCATCCGGATATTGATCCCGTTGTAGTCCATCACCGACGACGACCAGGGTTTGATGTCTTTCATTTCTTTCGAGTTGATGACATCGAGCGAGTAGGTGCTCGAGCCTTTGAAGTTATGACGCAGCCCGAGGGTGTGTCCGACTTCGTGGGCAACGAGCTCGGCGAGCATCGGGCCTACGAACCACTCGGGCACGCCATCGATCATCTGGACTTTTTCTTTCTTAGGCTCGGCTTCGTCGCCTTCGCCCTCATCATCCGCTTGGCCCTCATCAGCATTGTCTTCCGGCTCGTCGGCTTTTTCGAGCATCGCCAGATACTCCGGCGGGATCATGGCGCGAAGACCAGGGTTCTCTTCGAGCTGCTTGCGGATCATCTCGAGTGTCTCGGGATCAATCTCAGGCTCGTCCGAAGCTTGGCTTGAAGCACTCAGGGCATTCATCTCTTCCATGTTCGCAACAAACATATCGACCATGCTCAGGTACATCCGCATGTTGGCCAGATCGAGCGCCTTGCCCGTCGCTGCCATGCACATGCCCGAGACCTGTGATGCTCTGCCACTGAGTCCGTCGAACTCTTCGTCGCCGATCATGTTCGAGCCGGGAACGAACCCGTCAGCACTCAATGCGGCAGCGTTCATCGCGCGATCGTGCTCGGCGAGCTTGCTCGCCTGGCGATCGACCAGAATCTGCTCACGCTTTTGAGGCGATGCCAGGCGCAAACGCGGATCCCACTTGGGATTTTCTTCAAGCCAATCAAGTGTCGCCGGGGCGTACCCTTCGGTCGCCAACGACCCCAAAAGATCTTCCCATCGGTAGGTGAATACCCGTGCCCACCCATCGGTGAGGATGACATCGGCATCGAGGATCTGGCCCGTCATCGGATTGACCCGTGATGGACCGATCGCGGTGGCGATGTCGTTGGAGATCCATCGCACGAAGTTGTAGCGCACATCTTCGGGGTCTTTGTCCATATTGACGCCGGTGGCTTTGTCCTGATACCGTACTTGGATCGCGCCGTCGATTCCGATCTCGCGGAATGCATCGTTCCAGCTCTCGACGCCTTGGCGCACCCATCGGCGGTACCGGATCGGCACGGTGTGCTCGATGTAGTAGACGATCGGTTCTTTGGGAGGGCTCAGGGCGAGTTTGGGATCGGCCTTTTCAAGATGCCAGCGGTTGATCATCCGTCGGCTTTTTTCCTTCGCATCATACTTACCCAGGTCGGTATAGGTCGTGACGAAGTATCCGACGCGCTGGTCGGCCATGCGGGGTTTAAATCCGCGCGAGCCTTGGATGTGGGAGATCGAGTAGTGGAACTTCTTGATCGTTCCGCCCGCGACCGGGCCTTCGAATCGGATTTCGATGTTCTTTGGGAAGGCCTTGATCGAATCGACCACCGTCAGGTTCTTGTTGAGCCCGCGGGCCGAGCCTCGGAAAAAGGTGCTGGCTTTGCCAACGAGCAGGTCATCCATGTCGATCACAGGCTGGCCGCTTGGGCCAGTTGCCAAGATCGGAACATCCAAGAGCACGCGATCGGTGAACACGGTTTCTACCGAGTCTTTCGATTCCTGATCGCCCGTCGAACGCACCGCGATCTGAGGCTGGATCAGCGCGAGACGATTCCCAATCCTTCTCCATTTGGTATACAAATCACCCGATTGCAGCCCGGCGAAAATCTCGCCGCCCGCGACGGTCATCGCGAAGAAGTGGTTCTGATTCTCATATCCACGCGGGAGCTCGGCGAGCACCTGGTTGGTTTTTTTATTGATGTAAAGGTTGTAGAACGAGTTGCCGTCTGCGGTCGAGACGACCTTGGTGAAATCTTTGGAGACATCTTTCCATGATTTGAGCCCGTCTCTGGACGAGGCGCTTGATCCGCCGCCCCCACGGGCCGCCATCGCTGCCATTGCTGCGAAGTCGATGCCCTCTTCGGGGGTGGCATCATGGATAGGTTCGTTGACGGTGTTGCTCTGCGCGATCGCTGAGCCGGTCGCCATCGCCGAGATACCCACCACGGCACCGACAATCGCGGTGAACATACTCACCGACAGGCGTTTCGATTGATCCCTGTTCATTTACATCACTCCATTTGGTCACAGCCGCTTTGGCTACAGATTGTGCCGAACGATTGTTCGGGTGTTTATTGCTTGCCGCGACCCACATACGCGTTGTGAGGGTCAACAAGATCGGCGTCATACCGCGATTGGGCACCGGATGAGGGCACCGATCGGCATGGCATCTATCGACGCCTTGATCGGGTTGCCCGGATATCCAGAAACGCTGGAGCGCAGATTGTGCGCCAAGTCGGTACGCAAGAATTACCATACCAGGGAAGAAAAGATTCAAGAAATCGAGGAAATTAGGCAGGATTCATGTGAATCCAGATCACGATGACCGTCGTGGCCACGAAGATCAGTCCCGCCAGGCGCACCATATTGTCCCGAAGGGCAATCTCGGTCGGGTCGTCATAACGCCCACGCATCAACAGCGTGATCGTTCGCAACAAGGCCAAAGTCGCAGGGGCAACCGTGATCCAGAGCAGGTTCATTCCAAATCCCTCACCATCTAGACCGCCCTGTCTGGTTGCGAAGGTGTACATATAGCCCGCCTCTTGACTCTGCACATAACCTGTGTAGGTCAAAAGGGTTGCAACGCCAGTCACCACGACAAACATCCGCAGCATCTGATCGGAATAGTGCTGTTGGACATCACGGACAGCGGTTGCATCTTCTTGCGAGCCCATATGTCGGCGTTCGCCAAGCCGTTTGCCAAAGGCGAGGAACATGCTCAAAAACAGCGTCGCGTTGAGCAGCCAGGTCGAAGGCGTCACCCCCACCGCAGCACACCCGCCCAGCACCCGGAGCACAAACCCCGATGAAAGCGAGAGCACATCGACAATCACGATGTGTTTGAGCCCCGATGAGTAGAGCATCACATTGACGATATAGAGGAGAATGAGCCCAAGAACCCAGATTCGGAGTTCCGCGGGCACGCCGAGCACCGATCCCAGGCTGACAACGAGCAAAAGAATCCCAAAGACCTTCGCCACCCCAACAGGAACCTGCCCACAGGCCAATGGTCGGCGTCTTTTGCGCGGATGCGCCTGATCCCGCTGAACATCGGCCAAATCATTGAACACATAGCACCCAGAAGCTGCCAAACAGAACCCGAGAAATGTAAGTCCAACCGCCAAAGCGAGTTCCGTGCGGGGCATGTCGCTGAGCTTGCCGTCGGCGATCGCAAACAAAGGCCCGATGAGCACAAAGATGCCTTTGGTCCACTGGTGCGGACGGGCGAGCCGAATCAATCCTGCAATCAACCCGCCGACGGGCGGGTCATCTTGGGAAGCCGGATTGGGCAGTGTTTCAGGGGTCATTTGTTTGCTTCAGGTTCGTCCTCGGCATCGACACATCGGCTCGGCGGGCTCACAGGTTCGCACAAAACCGATCGAAGTTGGGCATAGAAAATCAACATTCTTGCCCAAACCAAGAACCCAACCCCCATCGAGCCGATAGGGTGAGCGATGGGTGTTCTTGATGCAGATCATACAGGCAATACCAAGGATCGGCTCTGGTCGGTGGCGGGTATTGTGTGCTTATTGGTGATTGTGAGCTGGGGCGTAATTCTCTCGGGGAATCGCTCGGGTCGCGGAGCATCGGACGATCTGCTCTTCCATTGGCCTGCGATCGAGCAGTTTGCCGACGAGCTGCCTAGTCCGGACCTCTCCGACTATCCTTCCGCGACCACACCCGGGTATCACCTGCTGCTCTCGCCTTTGGTCAAGGTGGGCATCGGGCACACGGGCATTCAGCTCATTGCCAGCCTCTGGACACTCGCTTTTTTCGCACTCTTGGGTTGGGTCATCGCTGCCCGGTTTGGCAAAGGGGCGATCATCCTGATGCTGCCGATGCTCTGTTCCATGTATGTTCTCTATCCCGGCATCTGGCTTTTGCCCGACAACGCCGGGTGGCTTGGGGTTTTGGCGATCCTGCTGCTTGCACTTGAGCCGAACCCTACTTGGAAAACATGGGCATTCTCAGGCGTGATCCTTTTCGGGCTCATCTGGATGCGGCAGGTTCATATCTGGATCGCAGGCGTGATCTGGCTGAGCGCCTGGCTTGGTTCGTCCGATCAGACCCCTGCGCCTGCCCAGCTTTTCTCGGCCATCTTCGAGCGCACCGGGCGCACCTTCATCGCCTTGGCCTGCACCATCCCGGCGTTCACCGCGTTGGTCTGGTTTGTGCTGCTGTGGGGCGGGTTGGTGCCTCCGACTTTTCACGATAATCACCAAGGCCCAAACCTCGCCACCCCCGGGTTCATCCTGACCCAACTCGCCATCCTCAGCGTGTTCTTCGCGCCCATGCTCTGGGCGATGCTCAAAGAGGCATGGAAACGCCAATGGGCATGGATCATCTTCGCAGCCATCGTCGGCAGCGTGCTCGGGATGGTTCCTGAATCGTCGTATTCGTATGACGCTGGTCGCTACAGCGGGTGGTGGAACCTGATCGACAAGTTCCCGACCATCGCCAATCGCTCGCCGATCATCATGCTCGGCTCGATCGCAGGCTCGATCGCACTCGTCGTCTGGCTCACGCTGACCAACCGACGCGACGGGTGGATCTGGATCGGTGCCCTGGTCGCATTCACCCTCGCCCAGAGCGCCAACCACGCCAGCTGGCAGCGATACCACGAGCCGATGCTCCTGATGATGATCCTGCTGATCCTCGCCCGCTCGTCAGTTATCAGTCGATACACCCGCCAGATCATGTTCGGGTCGATCGTGCTGGCGTTGATGCTCGGGAGCCTGACCGTCAGCTCGATGCTCAACGCCAAGCCGATTGAGACCCAATCGCAGCAGGCAGATGGGCCATGATTTTCATCTGTTTCGAGACGAAACAGCGATCTTGGCTGGGGAATCGGCGTACAAAGGTTCCGTTCCAATCGCAATTCTGGGTCAATCTGGTCGCTTTGTTCGCCGATGACCAAATACTGTTCCAACAATACAGCTCTTATCTGTTTCGTCCGAGAAGAACATGCTCGGATTCATCTCACCGCGGAAGACCCACACCATGAGCGATCCCAAACGCGCACTGATCACCGGCATCACCGGGCAAGACGGCTCCTACCTCGCCGAGTTCCTCTTGAGCAAAGGCTACGAGGTTCACGGGATCATCCGACGAGCCTCATCGTTCAACACCGAGCGCCTCGATGATATCTACCAGGACCCACACCTCGATGGTGCGATGCTCAAGCTTCACTATGGCGATCTCTGCGATGCCAACAACATCAGCAAGGTCATCGACACCGTCAAGCCTCACGAGGTCTACAACCTCGGGGCCCAATCCCATGTCCGTGTCTCGTTCGACATGCCGATCTACACCGCCGACACCGTTGGCATGGGCGCACTTCGTTTGCTCGAAGCCATCCGTGATTTCCAGGATAAGTCCGGGCAGGAAGTCCGGTACTACCAGGCGAGTTCATCAGAAATGTACGGCAAAGTCCTCGAGGTCCCTCAGAAAGAAACCACGCCGTTCTGGCCACGATCACCGTATTCGTGCGCCAAGGTTATGGCCCACTGGGCAACGGTCAACTTCCGCGAATCCTACGGCATGCACGCATCATGCGGCATCCTCTTCAACCACGAATCCCCACGCCGAGGTGAAACCTTCGTGACACGCAAGATCACGCGGGCAGTCGGACGAATCAAACTCGGTATGCAAGATAAGGTCTACCTTGGGAATCTCGACGCCAAGCGCGACTGGGGATATGCGGGTGATTATGTGAAGATGATGTGGATGATGCTTCAGATGCCCGAAGCCGATGACTATGTCGTGGCGACTGGGCGGACGATTTCGGTGCGTGAGTTCGCCGAGATGGCGTTCAACTCGGTCGGGCTCAACTTCGATGACCATGTCGAGTTCGATCCGCGCTACCTGCGCCCCGCCGAGGTCGATCTGCTGCTCGGCGATCCGAGCAAAGCCAAAGAAAAACTCGGGTGGGTTCCTGAAACCAGCGTCGAAGAGCTCGCCAAGATGATGGTCGAGCACGATATGGAGCTCGCTGCCCGCGAGAAGACCCTCAAGGACGCCGGTCACAAGCTGCCTGAGTTCACCGGGCACGATCAGTAGTTGAGCCCAGACTTTGCAAAGCACGCCACCGCTCAAATGGTGGCGTGCTTTGATGCGTGCAAATAGATGCGTGCAAATAGATGCGTGCAATGTGTATCGGGTTCAGGTCGCCGATGAGCGTGCTCGTTTTTCGAGGATCACGAAGAAGATGAATGCGCCGATGGTCAAGGGTACAAAGACGAGCAAGGGTGTGACACCGAGCTCGCTGGCGATGGTGATTTTGCCCAAGTCGCCTTTGGAGAGGATGGGGTCTTTGATGATGGGGTAGGTCTGTGTGTAGGCGATTGCACCTACGAACATGCCCAAGACTCCAAACCATGCGTGGCGTGATCCATCGCCAAGAGCCGCGATAACCGTGCCGGGGCAGTATCCCAGGATAGCCATACCGACGCCAAAGATTCCGCCACCGAGCGCGACGCCGAGCACCTTGGTGCCTTTGATATGGAGTGGGACATCCATCCCCATTGCGCGCATTGCGTAGATTCCGATTCCCCCGATCACGATCGCGGTGAGCATGACTTTGAGGACGGTAAAATCTTTGAGCCGAAGCTGATCGACGATGGTGTTGAACCGGGTGACTGATCCGCGTTGGAGGAGGAACCCGAAAACGAGCCCGGTGAGGGCGCCGAGGATGAGTTTGCTCGGCGAATCAATCCATGCGCTGGCGAGTGTGAGCGTGTTCATCAGTGGGCTCCTTGTGGATGATCGGTGTTGCTGTTGCCATAGAGGAAGAGTGCGGTGGGCACGCCTGCAGCGAAGAAGGCCGCCATGAAAATCCACCCCGAGAGTGCGAGTTGCATTCCGCCCGAGAGGGCATGTCCTGATGTGCACCCCCCGGCCATGCGTGCGCCGTAGATGAGGATTGCGCCGCCGACGAGCGCGCCAGCGTAGCGCACCGGACGCGATGGTCCAAACCGTTTGGTCCAGAGGTCGGGAACATATTCAGGGTCGCGATGCTCGTTTCCAAAGAACTTTGCGCCGATCAATGCACCCGGAGCGAGCATTGCGACAAGCGCGAACTGCCATTCGATGATGGGTTTGGGCTCATCGGCGGTGCCGGCGTATTTGGTGACATATGCGTTGTTGGCTGCAGCGTCAGGGGCGATGGCCCGCTCGACTCCTGCGACGATCCGCACCGGGGTGGTTGACACGCCCAAGGCTTTGTGCATCGTGGAAAAGGTGATCCATGAGAGCACCCCGAGCAGGGCACCAACGAGATACGGAGACCAGTGTGTGTGTTTCATAGGGACCTCCAAAGGGTGGAAATATCGGGACTTTCAGAGATAAACGGTCAAACAAAAAGCCGAAGCTTTGATGTTCTTTGGGTTATCGTTCTCCGAATCGGGCGCGGATACATTGCATAATTGATCGTAAACCTGGCTCGGCGATGGTGTAAAACACCTGCCGACCCTCTTTTTGCATGTCGAGCAATCCGCGATCGCGCATCTTTGTCAGGTGCTCAGAAGCAACATTTGGGCGGATTTGGCATAGTTCTGCGATTTCGCCGACGGTAAGCCGATGGTCGAGCAAGACTTCGATCATCCGCAACCGAACCGGATGGGCCATGGTCTTGAGGCACTCCGAAGCCTGGGCCAATGATTCGAGATCGGTGATGTCGGAGAGCCTGGGCATAGATGCAGTATATATAGAAATATCGCAATGTCAAGACATGTCGGTGTAAAAAACCCAAATATCGGTGTTTGGGTAAAAATCGGATGTTGGCGTGCGTTTCGTTGGGTCAGTCGTGCTGTTTGATCCCTTTGGGCTCGCTTGGCTCGTAGGGTTCGTGGCGAGGTTGCGTCTGGGCCGGGTTGATCCCGTTTTTTTCCATCCATTTATCGAGATCGACCCCGTTGGGGGCAGACGCTCGGCTGATCACCGCGGGGTCTGGGTCATAGATCACGATCGAAAAGTTGTCCGGCACAGCAATATTACCCGAGTTGATATCCCAGATTTTGACAAGAACATCGCCGCCGGTGCTGATGTAGGTTGCCAGGCGAGGCTCGGAAGCGTCTACAACACTGATCAAAATCGTGTGGGTAACAAAATCGATCAACTCGCCCGAGACACTCACGAGATATTGAGCGTTCGCTGCATCCCAGGTGGCGGACAAGTTTGCGGTACCAGCGAGGACATCCCCGCTGGCGCTGATAAATCCATAGGCCAAGGGCCCGATCGGCGAAGGGGTGTTGGGCATGTAGTCTCGCGTGGGTTCTCCTTGCACGCGAAGGTCGTCGGAGACCATGACTTTGCCTGTAAATTCTCCAGCGTAGTCAGGGGTTCCAAGGTAGGCGTAGTTGTCAGATTCAAGGTTCAGCGCCTGGATTGCATGGGCGCCGAGCACACCGGTGTCCACCTGTCCGAGTACCGCAGTGTTTTGAATGCCAGAGTTGGACGAGAGCAGCCCGACAACCCCGAACTGGTCTGCGATGCTGACCAATCCTACCTGGCGTCCCCGTGTGTCGATGTGAATCGCGCCGGTTTGTGAGCCAAAGTTGGTGCCAGAGGGGGTGGGGCTGTTGACTGCGAGGATCGCTGGGGTTTGGGCGAATCCCGCATTGAGCTCGAGCACGGTCCCGCCGAACTGGTGGGTGAGCGAGAGCATGGTGTCTGGGTCGCCGAAGTTGTTGCTGTAGGTTTCGGTGTAGGGGAACTGGAGTGCGCCGGCGAATTGTGACCAGAGCGCGTGTGGCGAGTTGCCCAGATCGACATCTGGGCTCAGCGTGATGTATGGGCCGCCTTCGACGGTGCCAACCATGATGCGGAGTTTTTTGACCAGGTGTCCATAGTTGCGCCAAAAGAACTCGGCATCGGCCGGTGTTCCACCCATCTGGATATCCATATCGAAGAGTCCGTTGGTGACGGTGATGGGGCCGAGCTGATGAAAGCGTGAGTCGATCTCGTCGCTGTTGGAATCGAGGAGGTGGACTTCGAAGTAGTAATCCCCATTTGCTGGTGCACCATTGAACTCGAGGTAGCCTTGATAGTTGAAGCTCCCGTCGTTGGCAAGGGCGATGCCTCGGTGCGGGTCTTGGGATGCGTGGGCGAGCGGGCCTGCCAGTCCGATGCTGGAGAGCGAAAGGATGATGGAAAGGAGCTTTGTGTTTATCATCTTCTTGGCCTTTGTTCAAAGGATATGGTGTGGGCGCACATGCTGCCCAAACACGCTGCCGAGCATATCAGGCTATCGGCATATTTCAAATGACTATTCGGGCGTTTTGATCAGATCAACAATTTGCATCCGGTGCTCTGTCCACCCCCACTGGCGGGTGTCTTTGATCTGATACCCCGCCGGCTTCCATCGGCTGCCGACCAGGGCAAGGTCGATGTGCCAGTCGGCGAGTTTGAACGGCTGGCGGAAATATTTGTTCTGGGCCGAAGGCATCCATGACCGCCCGCGCCCATAGCCGACAGCTTCAAACGAATCGGTCATCCCGGGGGCGAGCAGATCAAGCGAAGCCGACCCTCGGAGTGTATTGAAATCGCCGATGATGAGATCAGGATCGGGGAACGCGTCGTTCGTTTCGATGGTTTCCCACACATGCCTGCCCATGATTGAGGATGTGCCGTCCCATGAGTTGATCGTTTGTGAGACGCTTTGCATGATGTCCTGTCTCCAGGCAAGCGGGTTCGAGGGGAGATCGACAAGCCAGACGATGAAAGGCTCAGCGGGTGCGCCGGGTTCTCCAAGATCAAACTCGGCAAAGAGCACCCATCCATGACTACTCCCAGGGCGCACAGGACTCTCTTGTTTGGTCGGCGTGTTGATCTTGACCATGCCTGTGCGCACAAGCGGGTACTTCGAAGCGATGAACACATCGCCTTCGATGCGGAAGTGGGCCGGGTCAACGAATCCTTTGAACGAATAGTTCACCCATCGGCGTTTTTCATCGGGTGCCATCGGCGAGAGGTGATCGAGGAGTGTTTGCTTCTCTTTGCCCCAGGTCGAGTTGGACACGAGCACGATATCGACCTCTTGGTCAAGCACAAACTGTGCAAACCCCGCCTGATCGACTTTCTTTGATGACTGGTTCCAATGGACAACCCGGATCGCATCGCTAGGGACGCTCGTCGGGAAGAGCGCCCGGTGCATGTGCCAGACGCCAAAGAATACATACGCGGTGCTCCCGATGCAGGCTAGGAGCAACACCGGGCGTAGAAAGATGCCTCCGAGTCGGCGAGCGAAGAGGGCGAAAATGGCTGAAAGAACCAAAGCCACCCACGCACTCCCGAGCACCCAGATCGCAGGCACCCACCAGAGGTACTGCGACCACCGATACTGATCCGTGAGCACCCGCCCGGTGATCCAGAGCCCGAGGATCACCAGCCCAAGGAGCGCGCACGCCTTGGCGCACATCGGCAGCACCCGCCTGCGGATCCAGCTGATGATGCCTCTGGGCGGGGTTGTGCGCGATTTGGTCATGTGCTCCTCAGCGACTCATCATCATTGTGCCTTACACATCGTATTCTATCGGCTCTATGATTCGACTCACCCAAGAGACACCGTAGAGAGGTTTAGAAATATGTCCATCAACTGGTCCGACCAACGCATCATCATCACCGGCGGCTCCGGATTCCTCGGCAGACACATCGTCGAAGGGCTCCACAATCGAGGTGTCGAGGATAATCAGATCTTCATCCCACGCTCGGCCAACTATGACCTGACCGAAAAAGACGCCTGCGTCAGTCTCTACAACGATTGCTTCGGCAAAGACAAAGCCACGATGGTCATCCATCTCGCTGCCGAGGTCGGAGGCATCGGCGCGAACATGAAAAACCCCGGCCGATATTTTTATGCCAATATGGCGATGGCTTTGCATCTGATCGAACAAGCCAGAATCGACGGCATCATCGAACGCGATGGCAAGTTCATCCAGACCGGAACCATCTGCGCCTATCCAAACCTCACCCCAATCCCATTCAAAGAAGAGAACCTTTGGAACGGGTACCCAGAAGTCACCAACGCCCCCTACGGCATCGCCAAGAAGGCTGCCTGGCAGATGCTCGATGCGTATAAACTCCAGTACGGCATGAAGTCATCGTTCGTCCTCCCGGTGAATCTCTACGGCCCTTGGGATAACTTCAACCTCGAATCATCCCATGTCATCCCCGCCCTGATCCGCAAATGCGTCGAAGCCCTCGACCGAGGCGACGAGTTCCTCCCCGTCTGGGGCACCGGCTCGGCATCACGCGAGTTCCTCTACATCGACGACTGCGCCGACGGGTTATTGACCGCAGCCGAGAAGATCGACGACCCCACCCCGATCAACCTGGGCACCAACATGGAGATCACAATCAAGGACCTCGTCCACATGATCGCCAAACTCACCGGCTTCGCCACCGAAGAAACCATCGAAGAAAAAATCAAATGGGACCCCACCAAGCCCGACGGCCAACCCCGCCGATGCCTCGATGTCCAACGGGCCAAAGACCTGATGGGGTGGGAGGCGAAGATCGGGTTCGAGGAGGGGATGAAGCGGACGATCGAGTGGTTCAAGGCCCATCGCGATGATCCAGAGGCACGGATGTAGGATGAAAGATTGATGATTTATCGCCAATCCGAAGCGAATACATCACTACGGAGACCACACTCGCTCTTTCCGGGCGCCATGCTGATAGCGTTTTCACCACCAGCATGAAAATGCTCCCCAATCCTGCACATGCTGCCCATGAGCAGGGCGCCCGGCTATCCTTGCCACATGAGTTCTTCCAAGCCTCCAGTTCGTTTCTGCATCAACAACCCGCGCAACCTCGCCGAGCGGCAAGACCTGATCGCGCGCGGGATTCCAAGCAAGGATTGTCTGGGCAACTGCTCAGCCTGCTTTGAAGGACGGTTCCTCGAAATCCAAGGCGAGATCGTGCCCGGTGAGTCCTACCAAGACATCCTTGATTCCGCAAACGACACGACAGCGGACAGCACATAAAAACACCCCGCGAAGAACACGGGGTGCAGAGGTGAGTTGTGGATCGAGGTGTGTGCTGTGTGGTTATTTTTGACGCCGGAGGTATCGGGCGCCAGCGATTCCAACGAGCATACCGAGTCCTGCCAAGGCTGCTGGAGGTAAGGGCACCACATTGAGTCCATCTTCTTTGGGGGTGAACCGTGTGCTGTCCATGTTTGCGCTTTGGGATTGGCTGCCGGAGCTGTTGATCATCGACAGGTCGAACCCGTTCCCCTGATTGCTTTGTCCTGAAACGAGGATGAGCAGCTTGGCAGGCGGGAAGGAGCCGGCGTTGGGTTGGGCGGGGGTGCCCTGTGATACATCCTGTGTTGATACATCAAAGCCCCATGCGAATGCAGGTGGTGTATGTTCGGTGATGCTGATCGTGATGAGATCGAGCGCGAAGTGGGGCGATGTATTGTCGATGCCCGGCGTAATGTCTTGCGCGTGGGCAAGGGGAGTGACCGCAGCCATTGTTGCCATTGTTGTTGCAACAGCTGCGGTGATGGCGATCTTGTGTGCGAAAATCTGAGACATGAGTACCCTCGTCTTGAGAAGGCCCAGCGCTTGCGCGCCAAGCTCTTTGTATGCCCGTCGAAAAACCTCCCCGGCTCAACAGAAGCCAGCTTGGCGGGCACAAAGCATGAACTATCGTCCTTACACAGAAGATATCCGGTGATGACGAATATTCAACCAATTCTGGCAGTATTGATGAAAAAAACCCAAATTTTGATGGTAAACCATTGGCATTGTGTGGGATAAAGGCTGATAACCGTCAGGTGTGGGTGGGTGTGGGCAGCAGGGTACAAAGAAAATCCGCTCTGGATTTATCCAGAGCGGATTTGAAATCAGTTGAGATTGAGGATTCGTGTGTACGGGTTATTTTCGTCGGCGGATGGTGCGGACGCCCGCGATCCCCCCGAGCATGCCCAGGCCTGCAAAGGCGGCTGGGGGAAGGGGCACCACATAGAGCATGTCCTGCTGACCCTCTGCCACGATTGCACGCAATCCATTGAGACGCAGTGAGCTATCGAAAGTCTGGACATCGGTCAGGATGTTGTAGTAGGTGGCCAGCGAAGATGAGGTTGCAGCGTTATTGATCTCGATGTTTGAGCCAAAGGCCTCCCAGACCGCAGCCTGGATCGCGCCCATCTTGGCGAGATAATCCGTCTGACTTGCATCGGCCTGGAGTTTGTTGTCGATCCATCCCAATGCTGCTGCGTTGGCGACCACGGCATTGATTCTGTCGGCGATGACCTGCCCATAAGGGGTCCCTGGCATCGGGGCGTCGGCGATATCGACGATGTTATATGTTGCGCCGCTGGTGTTGGCGTATTCGGAGAAGTCAATACAGAAGGTGCCGAACACTTCGCCAGCACGGTCGCCGCTGGTGAACTCGTGCATCATTTGCCCGGCGTAGTAGGTGCCGCCTTCGACACGAAGACGCGAAGCATCCGAGCCGCCTGCGATTCCGGTATACCGGACATCAACGGTATCTGCGAAAGCAACCCCTGAAGTGATTGCACAAACAACTGCGGTAGCGATGACTGATTTCATTTCTTCTCTCCTCTTTGTCCTTGGGTTCTCAAGGTGTGATCTCTGATTTGTGCTCGGTGCTTTGGTCTTTGATCAGACGCCAGCATCGGGCTACTTGAGTGTGCGCCCAAACAACGCGGAGAAAAGGAGATGGACAAGTTCGAAGCGATTTTGAGTCCGCCTGTATCAGATATGCACAGCCCGACGCGCGATAACAATGCGCACGATTTGGAACAAGAGTTATCGGTGCTTTTTCGATTGGTCTGATGTCCCAGGCGCGCAAAGAAAAACGCTGACCCGGTGAAAGGTCAGCGTTCTGTGTGGTTTGCTTATAAAGAGGATGCTTGGCGATCAGGCAGCACGACGGCGAGGTGCAGCCTTGCGTGCTGCGGGCTTGCGTCCGATACGCCCGGCGACCGCTTTGCGTGCGGTTGTTTTGCGAGCTGCAGGCTTGCGTGTCGCAGTCTTGCGAGCGGTGGTCTTACGAGCAGTGGTCTTACGAGCTGCTGGTTTGCGGGTCGTTGTTTTTTTGGCGACCTTGCGAGCGGTCTTCTTGGCTGCGGGCTTGCGTGTTGCGGTCTTGCGCGCGGTTGTTTTGCGAGCGACCTTGCGTGCTGGGCTTTTCTTTGCAACCTTGCGTGCGGTGGTCTTACGGGCTGCTGGCTTGCGTGTTGCCGTTTTCTTCGCCGTTGTTTTGCGAGCAGCAGTCTTGCGTGCAGTGGTTTTCTTGGTTGTTGCTTTGCGAGCGGTTTTCTTTGCTGCTGGCTTGCGTGTTGTGGTTTTTTTCGCAACCTTACGAGCAGTGGTCTTGCGTGCCGGGCTCTTCTTGGCGACCTTGCGTGCGGTGGTTTTCCTCTTTGCGGGGGATTTTTTCGCAGTGGTCTTCCTTGCAGCCGTCTTCTTGGCCGGTTTGCGCGTGGTGGTGCGTTTGGCGGTTTTCTTTGCTGGGTGTTTCTTGGTTCGTGTGGCCATGATTGGTCTCCGTGTGCCCAAAGGATATCGGGCGGTGTATTGTGTTGGGCCCTTTGAGGTAGATCTGGAACTGATCCGGGCCGAGATGATGAGTGCCGCCGAGTTGGCAACACACGGTGCACGCCTATTTCAACAGGGTGCGTTGATTCGTGATCGACAGCTCGGGGGTGGAATATAAAGAATGGGCGCTCGAATTCAGTTCAATTTGCGCAAGAAATGTTTGGGTTGTATGATGTGCGCAAACTTCGCGCGGTTTGTGAGGTCTTTGAAGCGTTGTGGGTATCGCAAACTTAGTCCTGGGCTGCTTCAGTTCGTTTGAGTGCTTCAGCTTCCCACTTGCGTTCCTGCTCTTCATTCTCGATTTGCCGGTACATCCGTGCGACACGCGAGGCAAAGATTGCATTGGTCGGATCCAACTCGGCGACGAGCTCCATCTGCTCGATTGCTTCCTCCCGGCGTCCGATCGAATACAACATCGAGGCATAATCATGGCGGATCACATACAGATCAGGGTTGTTTTGCGCTGTCTGACCCAGAATCTCGAAGCCTTGGTTGAGCATTTCGCCATCGCCCAGCGCTGCGCCCGCGCGGATCATGCCTCGGGTGATGTAGAGCACCTCGAATGGGCTGTGCGTCCGCGAGGCTGCATCGGCGAGCAACTCGCGGGTCATGGTGGTCTCGCCGGGCAGGGCCAAGATATTGGCTGCGCGGATCTGCACCATCGGACGATCGACCCCGGGCATGGTCAGTGCATGAAATGCCCGTTCTTTGCCCAGCTCGGATTCGCCCACCATATTGGCGATCTCGCCAGCAGCCAACCAGGTCAACGCGCCCGCGTTCTTGACATCAACAGCCTGCTGGGCGAGCTCGAGGGCGAAATCAAACATGCGGTTCTGCATCGCTGCCCGTGCGATATCAATAATCATCGCATCGGGCTGATCGAGCTCGAGCGCCAACTCGAGGGCTTTATCATAGTTCTCGCGGGTTTCAGACATCTGTCCGGTAAAACTCGTATACCCCGCTTTGGCAAGGAAAAACATCGGGACATCGTTGTATTCATCGGTCGCCCAATACCCCTGGGCCTTCTCCATATCCTGCATCGAATACGCGATGCGGGCGAGCTCGGCCCGCGTCGCGTGAAGCTCGGGGTGAACATCGAGGGCAAAGTCATACACCTCGACGAGCCGATCGCGCTTGTACATCTGAAGCTCGCTGGCTGAGAGATCCGCGGGCGGATTGGCATCAATCATCTTCGACGAGAGCTGCCCAGCCTGGATCACCAGATGGTCCGTCGGGTTGCCCTCCGCGATCACCTGCATGATGTTTTCGTAGGCTTGGTCGTATCTTCCAAGCACCGTGAGGAAGTACGAGAGACGAAGCCGATGCTCAGCGTTGAGCGACCAGCCAAGCCCGCCTTTAGATCGGGCGTCGCCGCGTTGATAGGCTTTGACTGCTGATTCGGCCAGTTCGCGCTGGGCTGGTGAAGGCCCAAACTCAGGGCGCATCAGCACACTCGTGGGCAGCTCGAGCTTGGCATAGAGCACATCGCCCTGCCAACGCATCAGCTTGGCCTGCCCAGACCAAACGCTCCCGGCCAGAAAACCAAGAGCTGCCAGAAGCATCACGAACCCGGCAGGCTTGAGCTTCCCCTTGAGCTTGAGCTGGTATGTATACAGCCTGGCGTTGGATTCAAAGAGCATCTTGATGCTCGTCATCACGATCATCACCCCGATGGCTGCCAGCCCCCCCGCCATGAGCATCGGCACCGCATCGAGGAGCCCACGCGTGGCAAAGAAGAACCACAGAAACAAAACAGCTGCGACAAGCTCGCTCTTGAGCGAAAGATCATACCGACGCGCTCGTTTGATTTTCGCTTCCTTGTAAGTCTCAGGCGATCGAGGCTTTGCCCCCAGCGCAGGCTTGCCCAATCCAAGCGAGAGCGCATCGTTGGGGCAGGTGCTGATGCAATCGAGCGTCTTCATGCACCCCGCATCGACCACCATCCCAAAGTCGCGCACTTCTTCGGAGACACGAACATTCGAGGTACATACGCTTGTGCAGTGCCCGCACTGGTGGCAGTTCGCATTGACCCGCACCCGAACCGGGGCGATCTTATCGAGCGGCTTCAAAAACGCAGCATACGGACACCCATAGGTACAAAAGCCCTTCGCACCCAGAAAATACACCGCAGCGAACCCGCATATAAAGAGGAAAGGCACCGCGATGAACCAAGGGGGCATCGTTGCCCAGAAATCATCAACAATCAGTGCGGTTGACCACTGGTTGATCGGCTCGACAGGACGCAACCACGCGGGCCAATGAATATGGGCCGATTCGAGCACCGGCGCCAACACCAATCGCTTGAAGCTCGGCCAAACGAACATATACATCCCCAAAGCAAAGGGGAAATAGACCAAAAGTCGAGACCGAAAAGGCTTGGGGCGGATGCCCGCTTTGGTCATCCAATAGGCACACAGGTCCTGGAGGGCGACGACATGGCAGAGCCATCCACAGAAAAAGCGTCCGAATAACATGACCGAGATCAGCGCAAGGAGGAAGAAGATGGCTCCGGCATTGATGACCCCGACCTCGAGGGTTTCCATTGCTTCGCTGGGTTCGATTGGCGAGATGGTCATGCCTGCGATGAGCCATTGGATCAGGTGGGCGATCATCAGCACATTGACCAGGATCAGCACACCGGCTCGCCAGCGGGCGATTTTGGTGCGTCCCATCATCGGCGCACCGGGCTTAGATGCGCCTCGATTGGCACCGAGCACAGGAAGCGATACAGATTGCTCGATTTCTCCTTGGGGAGAATCGTTTTCGTTCGATAGATTGGTCATACCCTCACTGTATCACGATTCGGCACCGCGTACCGCCGATCTCCGATTCCAGCGTATCACTTTGTACGCGCTGCACACCACACCCGAGCCCTCATGTCCGATCACGCCCCGCAACACCCCGACACCACGCCCACAGACTGGACGCCATCGTCATGGTCGAGTTGCCCGATGGACAACCCGTTTACTTATCCGGACCCTGACGCCCTCAAAGCCGCCCGCGATCGGCTCGCCCAACTGCCGCCTTTGGTCACTTCGTGGGAGATCGAAAAGCTCCGCGACCAGATCGCCCAGGCACAACTCGGCAAACGATTCATCCTCCAAGGCGGCGACTGCGCTGAGATGATTTCCGAATGCGCCTCGGCTCCCATCGCCAACAAACTCAAAATCCTCTTGCAGATGTCCCTCGTCCTGATCCATGGCCTCCGTAAACCCGTCACCCGCATTGGGCGATTCGCTGGGCAGTACGCCAAGCCACGATCATCGCCCACCGAAACCAAAGAACTCGAAGGCTGCCCCTGCACCCTCCCGAGCTACTTCGGCGATCTCGTCAACCAGATCGACTTTACCGAATCGGCCCGCACACCCGACCCGTTCCTCATGGTCGAAGGGTACAAGCACGCTGCCCTCACCTTGAACTTCATCCGCTCGCTCCTCGACGCTGGGTTTGCCGACCTGCACCATCCTGAATACTGGGACCTGACCTTCTTTCATAATGCTTCGGTTTCCGACCAACGCCGAGCGCAGTATGAACACATGTCGCGCACACTCGCTGACGGGCTCTCCTTCATGGAAAACCTCGGCGAGCAACGCGTCGAAGATTCCTCGCGCGTCGATTTCTACACCTCCCACGAAGGCTTGAACCTCTTCTACGAACAGGCCCAAACCCGCCAGGTTCCCCGCCGAAGTGGGTACTACGACCTCACGACCCACCTGCCTTGGATCGGCGAACGCAACCGACAACTTGCCGGCCCGCACATCGAGTTCTTCAAAGGCATCGTCAACCCCGTGGGCGTCAAGGTCGGCCCGAGCATGCAGCCCGACGAGTTGATCCAGCTCATCGACGCGCTCAACCCGTACAATACAGCGGGAAAACTCGTGCTCATCGCACGGATGGGCGCGAGCAAGGTCGCTGACAACCTGCCGCCGTTGCTCGAACGGGTCAAGGCCGAGGGCCGCACCGTCCTCTGGATGACCGACCCCATGCACGGCAACGCTGCCACCACCGCTTCGGGCATCAAGACCCGCAACTTCGATGATATCCTCAGCGAGCTCGAATCCGCCGTCGATGCGCACAACAGAGCCGGGACGATCTTGGGCGGCGTCCACTTCGAACTCACCGGCGAAGATGTCACCGAATGCCTCGGCGGCGGCAGCGGCATCACCGAAGCCGACCTGAGCAAAAACTATGTCTCACTGTGCGATCCAAGACTCAACTACCAACAGTCCTTAGAACTCGCCTTCCTGCTGGCGGGGAAGATGGGAAGTCAATAAGCATCCGGGTGCCACTACTCGATGCGCAGCAGCGCAGTAGTGCCGATTGTTCAAGTGCATTTAAGCCACTACTGCGCCCTGCGGGCGAGTAGTGGCACCCGCACGAACAGGGTACCATGTCAATCAAAGATTTGATTCCGTTTTGCCCTGTCCAAAACCCCGGAACCATCCTTGATCGAGGCGCGTAGAGGACGGCATGACTAAACGGCATCGACGGCAACACGGGCTCTACGGACAAACCATCATCGACGCATCCGACCAGCCGATCGTCCGCATTGCCCGGCTC
>WFPK01000077.1 GCA_015487555.1 Phycisphaerales bacterium | reverse complement strand
CACCCTCCCCGAGCAACTCCCCTTGCCGATGTGGTCGCGTGAACCCGGCAAAGCCCCCCTCGATCTCACCATCCGCCCCCCGGGCTCCAAATCCATCACCAACCGCGCCCTGCTCCTCGCTGCCCTGTGCAACGGCACCTCCACCCTCCACCACGCCCTGATCGACGCCGACGACGCAGCGAAAATGCTCCAAGCCATCACCCAACTGGGCGCAATCGTCGATCAATCCGACCCATCTGCCCTCAAAATCACAGGCACCGCAGGCACCTGGAAAATCGACCCGGCCAAGACCACCATCGACCTCAACAACGCAGGCACCGCCACCCGATTCCTCGCCGCCTCCGCCCTCCTCGCCAATACCCCCCTGACCATCACCGGCAACGAACGCATGCAACAACGCCCCATCGGGCAGCTCGCATCCCTCCTCCAAACCCTCGGCTGCTCCATCGAATACCTCAAAGCCCAAGGCTGCCCACCACTCCGAATCACGCCCCCAACAAAACTCACCACCAACCACATCGAGATCGGCCAAACCCAATCCTCCCAGTTCATCACCGCCCTGATGCTCGTCGGGGTCTTCCTCGACAACGGGCTCACCATCTCCATGCCCGAGGGCACAACATCGGCCAGCTATGTCCACATGACCATCGACCTGCTCGATCACCTCGGCGTCCAAATCCAGCACGCTGACAACTTGTCGGTCATCAGGATCCACCCCGGATTGAGCCCCTTCAACCTCGACATCGAACCCGACGCTTCGGGCGCAACCTACTGGTGGTCAGCCGGCGCCCTGCTCCCCAAAGCCACCATCCGCGTCGAAGGTTTCTCCCTCAAAGCCCCCTCTTCCCAAGGCGACGCCCAGTTCCCCCACTTGCTCGAACAGATGGGCTGCACACTCATCCAATCCAACAACACCCTCGCCTGCAAAGCCCAACCCAACCTCACCCCCATCATCTGCGACATGCGTAACATGCCCGACGCCGTGATGTCATTGGCAGCCGTTGCATGCTTCGCCCCCGGCACCACCATCATCAAGGGCGTCAAAACGCTCCGTGTCAAAGAGTGCGATCGCATCGCCGCCCTCCAGACCGAGCTGGGCAAGCTCGGCGTCTTCGTCGAAGACAACATCAATGCCGACGAAGATGTCCTCTCCATCACCCCCCCAGACCGAGGCGTCGATTGTTCACCAAACTGCGATCCAATCCTCTTCAACACCTACCACGACCACCGCATGGCCATGGCCCTCTCGCTCATCGCCCTGCGAAGACCAAACATCACCATCGACAACCCGGCGTGCGTCGAAAAGACCTACCCAACCTACTGGAGTGCGTTTGCCAGGATGTACCGATAGGCCAATGCCCACAAGCGTATTGGCCAACCAAACTAACCATGCTATGATATCGAAGCAGAGAGGCCTTCGATGACACCACCACAACCAGATGGAATCGTTTCACCAAAGAGCCGCTCTCCATCACCCAAGACCGCTTCATCGAATAAACAAAGCCCCAAGCGGGTCTTCTTGCACATCGGATTTGAAAAAACCGGAAGCAGCGCAATCCAGGCGTTCTGTTCAAGGAATCGAGACTGGCTCAGACGGCAGAACATCGACTACCCGATGATCGGTTCGCTCCCCCAACATGCCTCGATGCACTTCGATCTCGCCAGCAAGAACCCGAAACGAATCCATTCACTCGCCCAAAGACTCCGCCAACACATCGACGCCTCGCCATGCCAGAACATCGTTTTCTCGCACGAGAGCCTGCACCTGCACAATCCCCAAATCTTCCACTCGATATTCGCCGGGTACGACACACGCATCATCGCCTACCTCCGCAACCCGACCCAGGCTTCGATCTCACACTTCGCAACAATGATCCGGTTTGGCAAACTACCGATCCATGATTTCTACCGCGCCCTTCGGCTGTACTCAAAAAACATGCTCCCCGTCTTCGACTACTACTGGACGCTCAAGGCCTACGCCTCAACATTCGGACACGAGAACATCCTCGTCCGCCACTACAACCCCGCCACACTCGTCGGCGGGCAAACCACAACCGATTTCCTACACCTCTTCGAAATCAATGACCTAAGCACTTCCTCCTGGCCTAACGCCCGTGCGAACCCATCGCTCGATGCCGACCAGTTCGAGTTTGTTGCCCGGATCGCGCAGCTGCTCAAGGATCGCCCAAAGAATATGATCCTGAAAACCACAAGGCTCGTTTGCGATGAGTTGATCAGGGAGTCCTCCCCCGATGCTGATCGCCCATTCGGATTGCTCGTTCCTGAGAGGCTCAAACGGAGAATTGATCGTTACTTCGAGCCGAATCTGCCGTTGCTCTATCGAGATTTTTTCGAGCACAAAGCTGTCTTTGAGTCTTCGCCGACAAGTACACAGGCAACGAAAGGGATCCCGGCTGATCGTGCAGCGGACTTCCAGAGGGTGTTGATGAAATCGAAAATTATCAACCCCGATATTCTCAGGCAACTCAAGACGATGGATTGCCCGACCTTCGATACGCTCAATGTGTGATCTGCCCTGAAGGCTGGGCTTGATTGTGGCTTGATTCGTATCCGAGTTGGGCGATCTCCTTCCCGAATCGTTGTTCGATCAGATCAATCGTCCGGGTGGAGAGTTGGGTCCACTGGCGGGGTCTGCTGTTGAAAATGTGATCCTTGGTTGTGTGTCGGTCGTGCTCGAAGCGGTCGCCGAAGATTGAGGTTTTCCAGAATGCATCGAGTCCGTACCGGTTTTCCTCTTCATCAAGTTCTAGATATTCGAGCACTTCTTTGAATCGGATCATCTCAGTATCACTGATCAGATCTTCATACCGGACCGTCTTGAAGACGCCCTGCGAGGGGAAGTTGGCCATGGTTCGGATCGTCTTGCCCATGTAGTGATCCATCTCCCATCGGATCTGGTCTTCGAGCGAATCAAAGGATCGGAGGCACTCGGCGTAGGTACGCCCGCCCCATTGGGGATCTGGTTTGTGAAGCCAAGATTCGTCGGAAACGAGGTGATAACGCACAGCGGAAAGGAGCATATCGCGTGGGTCGCGGATGACATGAATCCCGCGTGCGCCGCGGGTTGCTTTGCAGCTTGTGAGGTCGGGGATCGCGGAATGGAAGTCGACAAAGATGGCGGGGAGGTCGGATTGGGATTCGGCGATGACTCGTTGTTCTTCGAAGTATTCGAGTTTATCGGGGCGGATTTCCCAGCCGAATTCGCCGGTGTTGAGGTGGATGAAAGCGAAGTTGTTGGCTTTGGCGATTCGACGAAAAGTCGAGAGCATCCAGACGGTGCCGGACTTGTGGTGGGTGGCGATGAAAATGTGCGGACGAACGGATGGAGGCATGGGAGAGTGTAGGAATGAGGAAGAGGAGAAGATGGGGAGAAGTCCCCCTCCGTTTGCTTCGCTGGCACCTTTCCCGGAAACTCAGCGAAAGAAAGGAACGAAGAGGAAGACACCCCTGCGTCACGCTTTGCATGGCACCTCCCCGCGGGGCCCGGGGAGGTGCTCGATGGGGCGGGGGCGTTGAGGGTGGTGGCGGCTTTGCGGGCGGTTTCCAGGTAGCGGGCTTTGGCAGCAGCGAGTTTGGGGTCGATGGAGGCTTGAAGTTTGTGGATGTCGTCAGCAGCGGCAAGGGCGGCGGTGGCGATTTGGAGGAGGAGGGTTTGGGAGGAAGAAGGCAATGGGCAGTGGGCAGTAGGCAATGGGGAAGAGGAAGAGGGGGAGGGGG
>WFPK01000076.1 GCA_015487555.1 Phycisphaerales bacterium | reverse complement strand
TCGAGACGATCGTGACGGGCTGCCAGAGCGTGCAGGGGATGGTGCAGGATATTGCTGCAGCTGCCAACGAGCAGGCGTCCGCTTCGGATGAGATTGCCCGGGCGATCGAGAACATCTCGAGTGTGACGCGTCAATCGAGCGAAGGTGCTGGTCAAGCTTCGGAAGCGGCGGGCGATTTGGCCCACCAGGCCGAGCAGCTGATGACGCTGGTTGGGAAGTTTAAGGTGGATTGAGATTTATCCGCCTCGGCGTCTGCGTGTGCCGAGCAGGCCCAGGGCTGCAAGGCCTGTCAGTACGCCTGGTGCAGGAACGAGTGTGCCTTCGACACGGAAGGCCCCTTGTGGCAGGTAGATGTCGTCGTTGACACCGCCCTGCCAAGGCCCATTGTTTTCTGAGGTGACTGTTGGGGCCACGATAGAGTCATCCGCGTTCCAGAACCAACCGAAGCTGTAGGCATCAGCGGCATCATCCGGGACTGTTGCGGTGATCCAATAGCGTGCACCGTCTTGGAGAACAGTGGTCCCGGAGAAGCCAAAGGTCTCCAAAGTTCCATAAGTGCTTGTCAATCCTGAAAATGTTGCTGTCTCCAAGAGCGTATCGGGAAGTCCATCGCCGCCGTTGGTGTACACAGATAGGGTGAGCTCGTTGACTCCAGCTACGAAGTCGTCGTAGAGAATCGGTGCGATGAGGGTGTCGAGTGTGTAATCGCCTCCATTGACGACGAAACTTTGTCCATTGCCGAAGTCGGGCTGCCCGAACGAGTCATTGGCTTGTATGGAATAAGCGAAGATGTGGTACAAGAAATCGCCGTCATAATCGAGGTTGTCAAAGAGGACATCTTGGGCAAGGGCGGCTCCCGATAGGGCGGTGGTTCCACAAATGGTGGCCAGTGCGATTGGGTTCAGTTTTCTCTGTTTCGTTGCTTTCATATTTCTCTCTCCTTATTCCTGATGAAGCCCTCACGCTGAGCGAGCGGGCATTCTGGTTGGTTTTCTCGCGGTATCGACCGAACGATTTGATCGAAAGCGGAGCTGACAGAGTCAGCGTAGCAGATCAAAAAGTTTCCACAAGCGTTTCTGGAAACATTTGGAAAAATAGATGGTATTCTAGCTCCGTTTGCCCTAAACTCTTTTTATGAGAGAGGAAGGGAGCGTTTCGTGGCTGCACACACACCGATTGATTTCCAAACAGATGCTCGTCAGTCATTGAGTCAGTTGGTTTCTGCTTCGGCAGCGTTGGTCGGGGAGCTCGGTCAACGCCCCCAGAAACCGGCCGATGTGGTTCGTGCCCTCGGGTTGGATCGGAAGCTTGGGTGGCAGCTTTTCCAGATCGCGACGGCGACGGATCCGATGGAGGCCGGGGCGCATCTGCTCTCGCCTGCATCGGTGCGTCGGCTGCTCGAAGCGGCCGACGAGGCGGGGGTTGCCTACGAGGTGCGCAATCGTCTCTTGGAAGCCTTTGAAGCGTGTGAGTTGCTGATCGAGCGTCACGCGGTGGATCGTGCTTCGTTTGCGTTGATGGCTGCGTCGGCTGGGGATTCACCCGAGGCCGAGCTTATTTCGATCGCGGATCGGCGATCGGCGTATCGGGCGCAGTCTCGGATGCTGGGGATGGCGGCGTTGAGTTCGTTCAAGACATTTCTTTTTCATCCGGGCGATTTAGCGAATCCGTTTGGCGATGTGATTTCCTTGCGTGGGACGAGCGAGATCGTGCCGTTGCGGGCGCAGCTGCGTTGGCCGATCACCAGTGCGGGGATGCTGGCGAGTGATGAGGAGGAGCTCGATCATGGAAGTCCGCTCAAGCCCTTGCCCGGATGCGAGGTCGAGCGTGGGATTTCGCTGATCGAGCCGTTCTGCTCTGAGCCTCTGCCCAAGGTCGAGCACCATGCCGAGGCGGATGGTTCATTCCGGAGCGATCTGATCCTCGAAGGGATCGGGCGGACGCATGCGATGACTGTTGTGCTTGGATACTTGGCGCCCAACACACTCGAACGGCACAAGGGCAGCGACGACAACCTGATCCTTGCGAACTTCCCGGTTCGGATTCCGTGTGTGTATTGCTATCTTGATGTGCTTGTGCATCGGGATTTGGGCTGGAAGAATCGGTTTGAGCCTAGGGTTTTCAATGATTCCTTTGGGCCCGGGGCTCCGGTGTTCCACCGCGAGCACGATCTTTTGCCAGTGCACAGCGAGGTGATCCGCGGGGCTGCGACGCGGGTGACTGCGGTTCAGCCTCCGATTGATCGGTACCAGGAGCTGCTCGATTGGGCGTGTTCGAGTGTGGGGTGGGATTTGAGCGAGTTCGAAGCGACGCGCGTGGTGATCGAGTATCCGGTGATGCCTTCGACGCTGAGTATGTACATGGAGCTTTGAGTTGGCAATGCAGGCCAGGGGTAATAAAAAAACCCGGAGTGAGTCCGGGTTTGGTGGGTGAAAAAGGGATGGTTTATTCAGTCCTTGGCCTCAGTCTTCGTCGTTGTGCCCGGCGAAGGCGGCGATGACTTCTTGCTGGACATGAGGCGGGGTGTTCTGGTCATGCGAATACTCCATGGTGTAGCTCCCCGCGCCCGCGGTGATGGATTTGAGCTCGGTGGAGAAGGTCTGGAGCTCGCTCAAGGGGGCTTGGGCGACGATGGTGCATTGGTCACCCGGGAGCATGAGGGTGTCCTGGATTTGCCCTCGTTTGGTCGAGAGATCGCCTGCGATGTCGCCCATTTTTTCAGATGGCACCGTGATCTCAAGGTTCACGACCGGTTCGAGGAGGACTGGTTTGGCCTTGGTGACAGCTTCGATGAAGGCCTTTTTTCCTGCGGTGATGAAGGCAATTTCTTTCGAGTCCACCGCATGGAACTTGCCGTCGTAGACCTCGACTTTGATGCCTTCCATCGGGTATCCCGCGACGGCTCCGTGTTCGAGTGCGTTTCGGATGCCTTTTTCGATTGCGGGCATGAACTGGCGTGGGATTGAGCCGCCGACGGTTGCGTTGATGAACTCGAACCCGGTTTCGTGATTTGCGGGCAGGGGTTCGACGCGCAGGTAGACCTCGCCGAACTGTCCGGCGCCGCCGGACTGCTTTTTGTGGCGGTGATGCCCTTCGCCTTTGGCGGAGATGGTTTCTTTGTAGGCGATGCGTGGTGGTTCGGTGAGCAGCTCGATGCCCATCTGGTCTTTGAACTTTTCGAGCACCACGCGCAGGTGCAGCTCGCCGAGCCCGCGCATCACGGTCTGCTTGGTCGCAGCGATGCGCTCGATCACCAGCGAGGGGTCTTCAGCCAGGAGCTTGTGGATCGCGGTGGAGAACTTGGATTCGTCGGCGTGGTTTTTGAGCTCGATGGCAAGTCCGAACATGGGCTTGGGCAAGGGCAATGGTTTGAGGTAGACCGAGTCAAGATCGTGCCCTTCGTGGAGCACAGCATCGAAGTGCACATCGTCGACTTTGCCGATTGCGCCGATGTCGCCTGGGCCCAGCTCGGCGACTTCGTGTGATTCTTTGCCTTGGCGTTTGAGGAGGTGTCCGATGCGGATCGGTTTTTTGGCATCGCCGATGATGATTTCGGATTTGGCTTTGAGTGTGCCTTGGTGGACGCGGAAGACGCCGAGCTTGCCGACGAATGGGTCGGTGGTGCATTTGAAGACATGGGCGAGGACAGGTTTTTTCGGATCGGGTTCGGCGTGGAACTCGTGCTCTTCGCCGCCCTCTTCGTCGCGTTTCATAAATGGTCGCGGGTTGCCTTCGAGCGGCGATGGGAGTGTCGAGGCGAAAACATGCAAGAGCTGGTCGATGCCCGCGCCGGTTTTGGCCGAGCAGAAGCAGATGGGCACGAGGTGTGCTTCGCGGAGTGCTTTTTCGAAGACATCGTGGAGCTCTTGTTTGGAGATGTTGGATTCGTCGCCGTCTTCGAGGTACTTGTCCATCAGGTCGTCTTGCATCTCGACGATCTGTTCGATGATGGTCTGGTGGGCATCATCTGCGGATGAAAAAAGCGTGTCGCCTTCGACTTGTTGATCGTCATCGAAGACCGAGATCACGCTTGAGCGATCGGGGGTGGGGAGATTGATGGGGAGACATTCGCTGCCGAACTCCTCCTTGAGTGATTCAACAAGGGCTTCAAGGTCGCATTGGTCGTCGTCGATTTTGTTGATGATGATCATGCGAGGCAGGTTGCGGTCTTTGGCGATGCGCATCATGCGCCGGGTCATCGGCTCGATGCCTTTGTGCGCATCGACGACGACGCAGATTGTTTCGACAGCGGGGAAGACGGAGATGGCGAGCCCGACGAAGTCGCCAAGCCCTGGGGCGTCGATGAGGTTGACCATGTGCCCTTCGTGATCGAAGTGGAGCATGGTGGTGCGGAGGGAGTGTTTGTGGTGTTTTTCTTCATCGGACCAGTCGGAGAAGGTGGTGCCGTCTTCGATCGAGCCCATGCGGTCGATGGTGTTTGTTGAGAAAAGGAGGCGTTCGGTGAGGAGTGTCTTTCCTGATCCTGTTTGTCCAACGAGTGCAATGTTTCTGATATCCGCCGGGGATCGAAGTGCCATAGCTTGCCGCCTCCTTTCGGCGGGCATTTGTCGGCCTTTGAACACCGCGGGCCGATTTTGCCCGCAAATAAGTTGTCTTGCCCGAGCGTCCGAGCGACCATCATTCTAGCAGGACGCTTGGAGAATTGGAAGATGAAACCGCGGGAATCGGTTGTGATAGAATATGGCTATGGATGATGGATCAGAAAATATTGTGTGCCCGGAGTGTGGGGAGGATGTGTGTATCACTCGGGATACGGCGCGGGGGTGGACGCATCGTTCGCGGGTGCTGCCGAGGATTGTGTGGATTGCGGCTATTCTCGGGTTGGTCGGATATTGGGTTTCGATTGGGCAACTGAACTTTGTCCGAGGCGAAAAGGGGATGAACCATGTGCCGCCTACAGCAAACATTGTTCCGCGAATCCATACCTCACTCGACCCAACCAACATTGTCGGCAATACGGTCACCTATGTTTCGACACAGGACCTGCGAGATGCGATCGGTGGCGACGCCGATGCGCTGGGCAAGGTGAGGGACAAACTCAACGAAGCGCACACAATCAATCAGACAAAGACCTATGGCGGAAACCAAGTTGAAACGGTAGTGTTTGGATGGCAAGAACCTTATGGCACATTTGGATCATACCAGCAATATCAGTTCGGTGGCACGCTTTTGTGGTTAGCTGAGCGCATCATGGTTCAGGATGTTCGTGACCCGGATTCGATCGGGCGGAACATGTACCAAGGCGACTGGAGAGAAGGTGGATGGTCGTTTTTTCCCCGGCTTGGATATACACGCATTACGCACGATGGGGCGGTCAGCCGATCATGGCATGTGGGCCTGGTCAATCTCTTTGGGGTGGTGAGTGTGGGGATTGTGTCTGCGTGGTTGATTGTCCTCCCCGGGCGATGGTTTGGTCTGTCGCTTGTGTGCAAACGCTGGTTTCGACTGGCCCTGTTCTTGAGCATCTTGGTGCTGTTTGTTCTTTTGAGCGGGATCAGGTCTGAACGCAAGGAGTACACGAGAGGGAACTATTCACAAGATATCGCCCAGTCTCAGGTGTATTCGGTTGATGAGTTGGGTCGAGCGGCTGCGGATGAATCTGCATTGACCGTCCTGTGCCAGGAGCTGCTTGATCTTGTTCCTGCTCAGGAGACCGATCTGCTCTTGGCTCAGGCATGGACATTTAAACCTTCGGTCGGGAAGCAGTGGGCCAAGCCAGTCACCGATCGGCTCCATGTTTCGATCGGGCGTCAGGGGATGTTGGTGAGTTATGAGAAGCGGGTGTATCAAGTGCAAGATGGTGAAGATATCCCCGCTCGATATCGTCCATCGTTCTGGAGAGATATCCAGTACTCAGGAATGATGCCCATGCTTTGGGGGCCGATTGAGAATCAGAAAATACTCGGCGTAGGAATCTTTCGGCTGATCTCGATCGGTGTGCTCTTCTGGCTGATCTGGCGGGTGCTCCATTGGGGTGCCCGGATGGTGCTGGTGCTGGTTCAGAAGCGGCGGGTGCTGAGGAATCAGTGCGTTTTCTGTGCGTATCCGCTGACACAAGAAGCCACACAGGCTCGATATCCTGAAGTTGGCTCCTAAACTCTTCTCCTATGACTGATTCCACGAAAAACACCGACACGATCACCCGTTTCGCACCCTCGCCCACCGGGCATCTTCATATCGGCGGCGCCCGCACGGCGTTGCTCTGCTGGGCGTTCGCTCGCAAGGCTGGGGGCAAGTTTGTGCTTCGGATTGAAGACACCGATCAGACGCGATCGTCCGAGTCTTCGATGCTCGGGATTCTTGAGGACCTGGCGTGGCTGGGGATCGAGTGGGACGAAGGGCCGACACTCGAATATGACGGCAAGACACTCGGCGGCGATCCGCGCGGAGTCGGCCCATTCTTTCAGGCCCAGCGGCTCGATCTCTACAACGCACACATCCGCCAACTCATCGAAGAGGGCAAGGCCTACCCGGCGTTTGAATCGCCTGAAGAGCTCGAAGCACGCCGCAAGGAAGCGATCGCGGCGAAAACCGGATACAAATACAACCGCGCAGGGCTTGAGGTCCCGCTGGCCGATCGGATCGCGCGGATGGATGCAGGCGAGCCTCATGTCGTTCGGCTCAAAATGCCCGACGAGCCGATCACGGTCTATGACGAGATTCTCGGCGAAGTGACCGTCGGGCCCGAGGAGTTCGATGATTTCATTATCCGCAAACGCGACGGGTTCCCGACCTATCACCTCGCGGTGGTGGTCGATGATGCGCTCATGGGCGTGACGCATGTTTTGCGTGGTCAGGAGCATCTGATCAACACACCTCGCCATATCGCGTTGCAGCAGGCGCTGGGGTTTGACACGCCGAGCTATGGGCATATGCCTCTGATTTTTAATCCCGATGGCTCGAAGATGTCCAAGCGGGACAAGGACAAACTCGCCAAGAAGGCCGTCAAGGAGCAGAAGATCGAAGCATCGCCGATGGATTCGGTAAGCGATGAAGATTTCGCAGCATGGCTCAAGGACAAGACCCGCCAGCTCGCTTCGGATGATCTGATCGCGCTCGCGAAGGTGCTTGGGATTACGCTCCCTGAGATTGATGTCGAGGATTTCCGGGCAGCTGGGTATTTGCCGGGGGCTTTGAATAACTATCTTGCGCTGCTGGGGTGGAACCCAAAGACCAAGAACGAGGACGGTACCGATCTTGAGCACTTCGACATGGACTACCTTGCCTCGCACTTTACGATGGGCGGCATGAGCAAAGGGCAATCGAAGTTCGATCGGGTGAAACTCCTGAGTTTCAACAGCGACGCGATCGTGGCGCTAACGGATGAAGACTTTGCCAAACTTTGGCACCAATGGGCGGCGCAGTATGACAAGCCTTTGGCCCAGCGGTTTGATGAAGCTGCGATGCTGACCTTGGCCCCAGCGGTCAAGACGCGGTGCAAGACGCTCGCCGATGGGCGCGGGGTGGTTGGGTTTGCGTTGATGGCTGACGGTGCGATCGTCTACGACGGCAAGGCGGTCCACAAAGCCCTCATCAAAGGCGACAAGAAGGGGCTCGAGCTCTTGATCGGGTTCAAAGCCGTCGTCGAGGGGATGGATGATTTTTCGCCCGAAGCGATTGAAGCCGCGGTGAAGGACTACGCCGAATCGCAGGGTGTTGGGATGGGCAAGGTTGCCCAGCCCTTGCGTGTGGCCGCGACGGGCGGGGCGGTGTCGCCGCCGTTGGGTCAGACGCTGGCGATTCTTGGGAAGAAATCGGTGCTGGCGAGGATTGGTGGGTGCGAGGAGTCGGTATACTTGATGGCAAACAAGGAGTAAACATGTCTGTACCCACGCTTGATATCCACTTCGGCGACAACCTCGAAGTGCTCAAATCCTTCGATTCTGGATCATTCGACATGATCTATATCGACCCCCCATTCAACACCGGCAGAACACAGGCAAGGACTCGGATCAAAACGGTGCGCGACGACGCCGGCGATCGAAAAGGATTCAAGGGACAACAATACCGAACAGTCCGGATGGGCACCAAGGCCTTCGCAGACACCTTTGACGATTTCATGGTGTTTCTTGAACCCAGAATTCTCGAAGCCCAGCGTCTACTCAAATCCAATGGCAGCTTCTTCCTCCATCTCGACTACCGCGAAGTTCACTACGCCAAGGTCATGTGCGACATGATCTTTGGGCGAGACTCGTTTCTCAACGAGATCATCTGGGCATATGACTATGGCGCCCGCTCAAAGAAAAAATGGTCATCCAAACACGACACAATCCTTTGGTACGCAATGAATCCCAAAGACTACACCTATCGCTACGACGATATTGATCGGATTCCGTACATGGCGCCGGGCTTGGTAACCAAAGAGAAGGCCGAGCGTGGCAAGACGCCTACAGATACCTGGTGGCACACGATCGTGTCACCCAATGGCAAGGAAAAAACTGGATACCCGACGCAGAAGCCCTTAGGCGTGATTGATCGGCTGGTGAAAGTTCATTCCAATCCTGGGGATCGAATTCTCGATTTCTTCGCCGGTAGTGGGACGATCGGGGAGTCGGCGATCCGAATGGGGCGCAGCGCTGTTCTTGTTGACCAGAACGAAGAGGCGATGGAGGTGATGGCGAGGCGTTTGGGGTTTGCGCAACCAAGGTTTCATGAGTGGGAGTCGAGGGATGAGTGCAAGGTGGAGCCTTCATTGCTAGATTTTGTGGAGGTGGGGGCTTGAGTAAGAAGCTTTCTCAAGAAGTGGAACAGCTGGCTTCAGTTGCGACAATGTTGCAATCAGATTATCAGGACGATATTGATATCTGGAATGGGTCTCCATTTGCTTGGATCAAAGCTGTTGGATCGTCAAGAACTCGAGGAAAAATAGGCGAACAGATAGTTTCTGGGTGGTTGGCGACAAAGAGTTTTAATATTGCTCGTTCGCCAGATTCTGACGCGGACCGGCTGGTTGAAACGAAGCGTGTTGAAATTAAATTCAGTACTCTTTGGAAGAGTGGTATCTATAAATTTCAACAAATTAGAGATCAGGATTATGATTTGCTGATTTGCCTAGGTGTCAGCCCATTCGATGCATCGTGCTGGGTGTTTTCTAAAAAAGAGATAATGCGATACTGGACAGACCCTCTTATTAAGGACATTGTCGGTCAACATGAGGGTGCGTCTGGAGCAGTGGCGTGGCTTACTATTAGACCGAGTGCCCCCTCTGTGTGGCTTAGTAAGCATGGCGGGGCTTTGTCAGATGCGATAGAAGTGTTGGGTACAAAAACAGGCTACGCAGGGCCAAAGAGCAATAAGACATGACCGAAGCAGTCGAATCACGCCATTTTATTCAGCAGATCATCGACGCCGATATCGAAGCGGGCAAATGGGGAGCCCCCGGCGATCGCTCGGTCGTCACCACGCGCTTCCCGCCTGAGCCCAATGGGTATCTCCACCTGGGGCACACCAAGGCGATCTGCCTCTCCTGCGGGCTTGCGCGCGAGTATGGCGGGCGGTTCTTCCTCCGCTTCGATGACACCAACCCGACCAAAGAGGAACAGGAGTTCGTCGATTCGATCAAGCATGACCTCGAATGGCTCGGTGCGACCTGGGAAGGCGACGCCAAGTTCGCTTCGGATTACTTCGACCAGATGTACGCCTGGGCCATCGAGCTCATCGAAAAAGGATTGGCCTATGTCGATGACCAGAGCGTCGATGAAATCCGCACCGGGCGAGGCAACCTCAAAGACGGCGGCAAAGAATCGCCATTCCGCAATCGGAGTGTTGAAGAGAATCTGGACCTGTTTGCACGCATGAAGGCGGGCGAGTTTGAGAATGGATCGCGGGTGCTTCGGGCGAAGATTGATATGAACTCGCCGAACATGAACCTGCGCGACCCGCTGATCTATCGGATTGTCAACGCTCCGCATCATCGGACGGGTGATACCTGGCACATCTACCCGATGTACGACTGGGCGCATGGGCTCGAAGATTCGATCGAAGGCATCACCCATTCGCTCTGCACGCTTGAGTTCGAGGATCACCGCCCGCTCTACGATTGGTTCATCGACGCGATCAACCAAGGAAGACCCGACGATGCGAAGATTCATCACCCTCAGCAGATCGAGTTTTCAAGGCTGTTTTTGTCGTATACGAATATGTCCAAGCGGTTCATGCGTCAACTCGTCGAAGAGAATCATGTCAACGGTTGGGACGATCCGCGGATGATTACCGTCGCGGGTTTTCGGCGAAGGGGCTACACGCCCGAGTCGTTCTGGAAGCTCGCTGAGGATGTCGGGATCACCAAGTTCAACGCGATGGTCGATTTCTCACGATTGGAGAACATGGTCCGCGAAGATCTCAACGAGCGAGCCCCGCGGGCGATGGTGGTGCTCGATCCGATCAAGCTCATTGTCACCAACTGGGGCGAGCACGGCGATGAAGATCGTGTCGAGGTGATGGAGGCAGCGAATCATCCAAAGGACGGTTCGTTTGGGTCGCGGGCGATCAACTTTGGCAAGGAGCTCTGGATCGAGCGGGAGGATTTCATGATTGACCCGCCGAAGAAGTTCTTCAGGCTTGGTGTTGGGCGCGAGGTGCGCTTGCGCTGCGGGTACTGGGTGAAGTGTCATGACTATAAGAGCGATGCGGATGGAAACATCGCCGAGGTGCATTGCACCTATGACCCCCAAACCAAAGGCGGCAACAACCCGCCAGCCGACGCTGAGGGTAAAGTCCGCAAGGTCAAGGGCACGATTCATTGGGTCAATGTCAACGATGCGGTTGATGCCGAGGTTCGATTATTTGATCGGCTATACAAGGCCGAGCGCCCCGGCAAGAAGACCGGCGATCACCTCGATGATCTGAACCCGGATTCACTCAAGATCATCACCAATGCCAAGATCGAGCCCGGGCTGATGAGCAAAGGCCCCGACGAGCCCACATGGAACGATGGCATCCGTCGATTCCAGTTCGAGCGGGCGGGGTATTTCTGCGTCGATTCCGATTCGACCCCACAGAAGATGGTCTTCAACCGGACAGCTTCGCTGCGGGATTCATGGGCCAAGCAGCAGTGAACTTGTCAGTTGGTGCAACCCGAGGAGCAATGGGGTCGAGCATAGAGGTGTCGATTTCCAGGCTGACTGCTTTGGTGAGTCCTCTTTTATAGAGACCGTTTTGTGAAGGCTTTCTTGTAGAGTCCGGCTGTGCCGATTGTGCGGGTTGGGTGTGTTTGACCCCGGATCAGATCAGGTTTGAAGCCAAGATTCGCCCGCATAACCGGCAAGGATTTCGCATGCTCTCACAGCTTGGGTCTGAACCAGACCCGCCAAACCACCGATGAACTGGGAAGATGCCCGGGATTGTGATCTGGGCGCGGTGAGAGTGGGCAAGTGATTGCAACCCTGGAGAACACGCTGTGGAACTCGATGCCATACTTCGTCAAGCACATGAAGCCGACGCTTCGGATATTCACATTGTCTCGGGTGAGCCCGCTTCGATGCGGGTGCACCAGGTCATCAAGCCCATGGGCGATGTCCCGATGGACCCGGCAGTCGTCGCGGAAATGTTCAAGAGCATGTCCAACAAGGAGGTGCTCGAAATCTTCGCCCGTGACAAAGACGCGGACTTCTCGTACGAGATCCCCGGGCTTGCCCGATACCGTGTCAATGCTCATATGCAAAAGGGCGTGATCGGATTGGCGATGCGTGCGATCAAGACCAAGGTGCCGCCTTTGAGCGCCCTGGGGCTGCCCGAGGTCATCGCCCGATTGACCTATCTTCCGCGTGGGCTCGTGCTCGTGACGGGCGATACCGGCTCGGGCAAGTCCACCACCCTCGCAGCGATGATCCAGTCGATGAATCAGCGTTATTCCAAGCACATCATCACGCTCGAAGACCCGGTCGAATATATGTTCGAATCAGACCAATGCCTGATCGAACAGCGTGAGCTCGGGCGAGACATGATCAGCTTTACCTCGGGGTTGAAGCACGCCCTGCGTCAGGACCCCGATATTATTCTGGTGGGTGAAATGCGTGATTTGGAGACGACCTCGCTGGCGATCTCGGCGGGCGAGACGGGTCACTTGGTCTTGTCCACGCTTCACACGGTCAATGCCTCGCAGACGGTGTCTCGTATTATTGATATGTACCCATCGGGTCAGCAGAGCCAGATCCGTTCGATGCTCTCGACGACCCTCCAGGCGGTGGTCTCGCAGACACTCTTCACACGATCGGATCGCCCGGGCATGGTGCCCGCCGTCGAGACACTCTTGTGTACGCCTGCGGTGCGCAACCTGATCCGCGAGAACAAGATCTTCGAGATCCCCAATGTGATCGAGACTTCGCGGGCGATCGGGATGAGTTCTTTGGATTCGTCGATCGCCGAGCTGTATTTCAACGGGACGATCTCGAAGGAAGATGCGATTGCCAAGGCTGTCTTCCCCGACAAGCTCGAACGCCAGCTTGTTGCCTAAATACATGATGTAGGGAGAAGTTCTGATGCCAAACTATCGTTTCCAAGTCAAATCACAGGACGGCAAGGTCCAGTCGGGCACAATGGCAGCCGACAGCGCCAGTGCTGCAGCAGCGATCCTGCGCAACCAGGGCGTCCATGTGATGGCGATCGATCAGGACAAGGGGGCTCGAAAAACCGACGGGCTGATGAGCACCCTCTCGGCGATGAACAACAAGAAAGCGACACAGAAGAATGTGCTCGATTTCACCACCCAGCTCTCGGTGATGATCCGCGCAGGGATCAACCTCCGCGCGGCCCTCGACGGCATCGCCGACCAGACAGACCACAAGGTCTTCAAGAAGATCATCAATGAGCTCAAGGCCGATGTCGAGAGCGGCAAGCAGTTCTCAGATGCTCTGGCCAAACACCCCAAGCTCTTTGGGCCGCTCTATGTCAATATGGTCCGGGCGTCAGAAATGTCGGGCTCATTCTCCGAGATGCTCGATCGCATCGGCGGGTACATCGCCCAGCAGATCGAAACCAAAAAGATGGTCATCGGCGCATCGATCTACCCCGCGATTATCGGAGGCATGGCCGTCACGGTCACCGTCTTCCTGCTCACCTTCGTGCTTCCCAAGTTCTACACAATCTTCGAGGGCAAAGAGGATGTGCTCCCCTGGGCAACCAACTTCCTGATGATGCTCTCGAAAACGCTGACCGATCAGTGGATGTTCCTGCTCGGCGGGGTTGCGGTGATCGGTGGGGCGAGCTTCGCGTTTGTCAAGACCGAAGTTGGGTCCTTCTGGGTCGATAAGATGAAACTCACAATCCCGGTGCTCAAGGGCATGTTCCGCTCGTTGTATATCACACGATCGCTTCAGACCATGGGTCAGCTTATCAACGCCGGCGTACCCATGCTCGATACGCTGACCATCACTTCTGAAATCTCGGGGAACAAAATCTTTGAAGGTATGTGGCGCAAGGTGCACGGGTCGGTCAAGCAAGGGCGAAAGATCGCAGAACCGCTGCAAGGAAGCACAATTTTACCCAAAGCCGTCATCCAGATGATCGCTGCGGGTGAAGAGTCCGGTAAGCTCGGCGAGGTGCTCGATGAGATATCGGTCTTCTATGCCAAGCAGCTCAAAGACCACATCAAAGCGGTTACCGGAATGATCGAGCCCATCATGATCATCCTAATGGGTTCAATCGTCGGATTTATTGCCATGGCGATCATCCTTCCGATCTTCAAGATGAGCCAGCTCGTGTCGTAATGGATGCTTGTATGGGCAACGGCGAACTTGGATCGCCCTCTTGAAGTGCAACGCTCTGCGACGAGCAATGGAGAGGCATCACGATGCGAAGCAGATTATCGAATCCCAGACAGTCAAGGGGGCAAGCGGGTCAAGGTGGGTTCACACTCATCGAAACCTCCATGGCCACCGTGATTATCGGGGTCGGGGTCCTCGCGATGGTCGATGCACAATCCGCATTCATTGTCTCGAACCAGTGGTCATCGCACGCGGCGAGCGCAACATTCCTCGCCAATGAAATCCGCGAGCTCACACGCAACCTCCCCAAACACGACCCCGTCACCGGAATTACCCTCGTCGATGATGGCAGCGGGAACATGATCCTCTCGGGGTGGGGTGTGGATAACGGAGAGGTCACCGTCGATGACTTCGATGACATCGATGATTTCGATGGCATCACCTTTTCATACATCGGTACGCCTGGGCTTGTGGACAACGACCTGCCAGGGCCCATCAACGCCTTTGGCGAGGTTATCCCAGCGCTCTCCCACGATGGGGTCGAGCAGGGATTCACCGACGCCGACCAGCTCTTCACCGGCGATGCAATGCACGGCTGGTTCCAGACCATTCTCGTCGAAAAAATCAATCCGTTCGATACATCAATCGTCCACGACGATGCCTATTTCGAAGTGCCCGACGGGGATTTCCCTGGACGCTTGATCGACGAGTACCCGCTTCGCGTGAGTGTGCAGGTATTTTATCAGGGGGTCAACGATATCCAAGCGGACCTGGTGACAACCGTGTCCTGGATTATTCCTTGAGCTCGGATGTGAGAGGTTTATAAGTTATGGCAAACCCTGCACGCGCACATCACACACGCAAATCCAGACGATCACTCAGCCGATCCCATCGGCGCAGGGTGATGCGCTCTCGCCGAGGGATTGCCTCGGTGTTGGCGATGATGTTCTTGATTATCTTCGGATCATTGGTCGCTGCAATGGCGGTCGCATCTACGGGCAATATCCGCACCGCGAGCATGCACCTGCATGTGATGCGTGCGATGAGTGCTGCCGAGACGGGACTGGCGGTTGCTGAGCATCGGCTCGAGGAAGCATCATCGCGCTTCATCGTCGCCGAGAGCGACATCGACGCCGATATCTCATGGGCGTTGTGGATGGGGGATTCCGCATTGATCGGCGTGTATCAGGTCGCCCCGCCGCGTGATGGATATCCAGAAGCGGTTCTTCCCGCGGGGATCGCCCAAGCATTGGTCAATGCGCACAGCGCCGATATCAATATTCTCACCGGGTTCGAGTTTGTCGATGATCCCGCGATCGAATCAGCGCCAGGCGGAATCCCATCGGGCGTATATCAGTCCACCGGATGGGTCAACACCCCCGCGGTGCTCGTCGATTCATGGGATAACCCCGAGGGTACCAACCCGCCACCTGCGTATCAAATCCGGTATGCGCCACTCGCTGGCGGAGAATACATCCGTGTGATCGTCGAGGGCGTGGTCTACGACTTCCAGCGAAACAATAAACCGATCCGCAGAACCATTACACGGGACTACAAAATTATCAAATCGGTCGACCAGGCCATTATCTCGCATTCCAAAATCCTCATCGGGAAGAATGTGCAGATCGAGGGAAAACTCGGTGCACGGTTCGACGAGGTTGACTTTGACAATGGCGATCCGATCGTGATGCGTTCAGACTTCTTCGGGCTCGACCCCATCCTTGACCAGAAAATCACCGAGTTCTGGGCCGGAATCGCAGCCTTCGATACCGATGGTGATAATCAACTCCGGTACGGACATCCGATCGAAAGCGCAGGCATCCCCGCAGACCAAGACTATGACGCCGACGGCGAGCTCGACGGCGCATTCAATGACGCAAGCAACGATGGATTCCTCGATGAGATGGATATCTTCATCCGACACTATGACACCAACGGGGACAACCGCGTCACCCTCTCGGCTGACCTGATCTTGGGCACCCAGGCCGGGCTCGATGCCAGCGCACCCGAGTTCGTCGGGCCCGGTGGTGAGGCGATCGACGAAGACCTCGCCCTGCTGATCGACGGGGGAAAACCAGACCGAAACGAAAACGGTATCTACGGCTTCATCGACACCAACGGCAACCGAATCTATGAACCCGCTGATGAAGACCCCGCAGATTATGACCAAATTCATGAAACCTTCCCCGATTCTGAGCTGGGATGGCGCGATGGATACCTCGATTCGATGGACCAGTACGCCAAGGTTCGAGGCGGGCTGATCTTCAAAGTCTCTGCAAGCGATTGGGAAAACGGGCAAGGCCCGATCGAAGATCGCCTGCGAGGCACGATTATTCCCGATGAAGACGACCCGGCATTGGTCTTCAACGCTGACAACCTTGTCCTGCCAGATATCAACTCATCGAGCTTTGCCGACACCGAGAACGCCCTGATCGCGGCAGCCGACGGCGACCCGTTCTGGCAACAAGTCGCCGACCAGCTCGGAACCGATGTCGCTTCGCTCGAAACATGGACATTGGCCCAGAACCCCGTCGCCGACGACGCACCCCATCTCTTCCCGATCTGGGAAGACGCCGATTTCGACGGATTGCCCGACAACTCGGCATGGGCATACTACGAAAAGGCCCCATTCAACTCGCCGAGCTATTCGGATATTTACTGGCGCCCGGTTTTCGAGAACATGGTCTTCCGGAATGTGCAGATTCCGATGGGACTCAACGGGCTCTTCGTGAACTGTACCTTTGTGGGTGTGACCCATGTGCGGACTCATCCTGACAATACACACCCGCTCTGGTCAGAGTATGGCACCAATCTGTTTGATCCGATGGGTGTGCCGACCCCCAAGTTCCCGCGGATTGTTTATGGCGATGATGCCGGCGAAGACGCGGCCAACTCGCCTCCAACACTTCCGCCCTCAGCGATTCCGCCCATCGAGTTCATCCTGATGACCGATCCGTCGATCTCGCCGCTCGATGTTGGTGATGTGCCGCTCAGTGAGATCGGAACCTTTGGTGCCAGCTACAACCTTTTGCCCGAAGCGATCATCATCGACGGCAAGCGCGTCACCGATACCAAAGCATTCTCCAATAATATCCGATTCCACGATTGCCTCTTCGTCGGATCAATCGTCTCGGATACCCCCATCAACTACACCCAGGTCCGCAACAAGCTCCAGTTCACCGGTGCGACCCAGTTCACCACCGTGCACCCGACCGAGCCTGAGAACGCGTACCTGAACCCAGACCCATTGGATATGGATGACATCCTGACGAGTTCGATGATGCTTCCCAACTACTCGGTCGATCTGGGGTCGTTCAACTCGCCGCCCGAGCAGGACATTGTCCTTCAGGGCGCGATCATCGCCGGCGTGCTCGATGCCCGTGGCAACACGACCATCGACGGGGCGCTGCTGTTGACCTTCGATCCAACCTTTGGGGAGGGCCCGCTGGTCGATGTCTTTGGAAATCCGATTGGCAATCCGGCGGGGTTCAACGCCTCGCTTGGATACTTCGGTAGCGCCGACGGCGACTTCGAATCCATCGACCCCGCAGACCTGCCCATCGTTGGAGGCGTCCGCATTGTCGGGTGGGATACCACCGGCGATGGGCTCGCCGATGTTTCCTACACCGAGCCCCAGCCACCAGGATCGACCCCAGTCCCATTCAACGGGTTCGGCAAGATTCGGCTCCGCCATGTGCCGGGTATGCGTCTGCCCTCAGGATTGATGCTCCCATTGTCGATGCCTCCAGTCCGTGGAACCTACCAAGAAGGTGCGATATGAAAAAAACAAACACTTCCACGATTCACGCCAAGAGGCGAGCCCGACGCGGGTTCTCGATGGTCGAGGTGCTGATCTCCCTGACCATCTCGGCCACCTTGCTCACCGCGACGATGGCGGCCCTCGATGGATCATTCAAATCCTACACCGTCACAACCGAAGGCGCATCGACCAATGTCGTTGCCCGCATCGTCATGCAACGCCTGACTGCGATGATCCGCACAGGCGATGAGTTCGGCCCATACCCCATCAACCCCATCACCACGCCCACACTCGAATCCGATTGGATCGAGTTCGTCTCCTTCCGTGATCCGGCCAATGACATCGAAAGAATCACCAGACTCGAACGCCGGGCAGGTGATGCCGAGAGTGGGCCCTTCGAGCTCTGGTATATCGTCACCACCTACATCAACGGCTCATACGACAGCGAAATCCAGGCACCCCTGCTCGTCAACCTCAATAATGCCGTCTTTACGATGGACTACGATGTGGGCCCAAGGCTCAAACGCGTGACGGTCGATCTCATCATTCAGCCCGATGACCTCCAGGATGTCGCTTTGGGATCAACCCTCGAAGCCCCCGTCATCCGGCTCGTCGCCAGCGCCGCCCCAAGGCTCAACGACTGAGCCTCAAACCCGGGTCAGGTATCGCCATACCCATTGGGATGGGCCTTGAGCCAGTTGAACGCGCTGGCGACCACCTCATCAATATCCGTGATCTGGGCTTCCCACCCCAGCGTTGATCTGATCTTCGTCGGATCGTTATACAGCGCGATCGCATCGCCCGCTCGCTTGGGCGCATCGTGCACCGTGAAGTCCACGCCCGAGACGCGCTTGACTGAATCGAGGATTTCGCGCACGGAATACCCCTTGCCGATCCCGACATTGAATGCTTCGACCTGTCCGATCTGGGTCGAGTCCATCGCGAGCGCGTGGGCGGATATGAGGTCTTCGACATGGACATAGTCGCGGATATTGGTGCCGTCGGGTGTGGGGTAGTCGGTGCCGAAGATCGACATGGATTCGCGTTTGCCCAGCGCTGCGTCGATGGCGACGGGGATCAGGTGGGTCTCAGGGGTGTGGTCTTCGCCGAGCATCCCGGTGCGGTCGGACCCTGCGACATTGAAATACCGCAGCATCGTCAACGCGATCGGGTTGTCCTGCATCTGGCGTTTGGTCGCGTAGTCTTTGAGGATGTGCTCGAAGTGGAGCTTGGTGTACCCATAGGGCGAAGTGGGGGATTGGGGGCAATGTTCGGGGA
>WFPK01000075.1 GCA_015487555.1 Phycisphaerales bacterium | reverse complement strand
CCTCGAGTCCGATGGCCTCACGCACCGCGGGCATGAGCGTGAGCAGTTCTTCGGCCTTGCGGTAGGTGCAGCCCATGTGGGCCTTGATGATGAGGCAGGCAAAGAGTTGCGGCTGGGTGAACTTCTTGGGCGCGTACTTGTGGGCGTAGTCAGTCATGTGTCCGCGGGCGAGTCTGGTGGCGAGCCGGGCAATGCGGACGATCGGCTGGTCGGATGCGTCGATGATGGTTTGTCCGTAGAGCCCGTGTTGCCGTCGATGCCGTTTAGTCATGCCGTCCTCTACGCGCCTCGATCAAGGATGGTTCCGGGGTTTTGGACAGGGCAGGATCGTCTTCGTGTATCTGCATGATTACATGATATTTAACGAGACTTTGCGTTCGAGTTCTTCGATCGGGCGAGCGATCAGGTCGTAGCCGTCGCTGGCGACGATGGTGCAGCGCACCAACTCGCCCGGCGAGCGTGGGTTCTTGGCGATGACATGGGTTGTTGCGTCGATCTGCGGGGCTTGGAAGTAGGTGCGACCACTGTAGAGCGTGCCGCCATCGGAAACGCCGGGCGTTGCTTCGACCCGATTGCCCGTGGACTTGTCGATGAGCACATCGAACTGAGCGCCGGTCTCGGTTGGTTTTTCTGGATCGAACTGGCTGGCGACGAACTCAGCCTGGTCGAAGGCGATCTGCTGTTGGAGGGCCATGATCTCGTCGTGGCGTTGTTGTTTGATCTCGGCGGGGACTGCGAGTTTGGGATCGTCTTCCATCCGACCGGCGACGGTGCCGGGTTCCTGGGAATACTGAAAGCACCCGAGGGCATCGAACTGGACTTCCTCGATGAACTCCAACAGCTGCTGATGGTCCGCGTCGGTCTCGCCGGGGAAGCCGGTGATGAAGGTGGTGCGGATGGCCATGCCGGGGATGCGCTCGCGGAGCTTATGGCAGAGTTCGGTTTGATGAGCACTGCTCACATTGCGGCGCATCAGATCGAGCATGCGATCCGAGCCATGCTGGAGCGGGATATCCAAATACGGCAGCAGATTCCCGCGATCGGCGATCTCGGCGAAGGCGTCGATGATCTCGTCGCTGAAGTAGGTCGGGTAGGCGTACATCATCCGCAGCCAGCCCTTGCCGATCTCTTCGGTCATGGCGTCGGAGAGGGATTTGAGGAGTTTGGGGAGCCCGGCGTGGAACTTATCCCCGGTGGCCCAGCTCGCCGAGCCGGGATCTGTATTGGTTGTATTTACTGAAGAAGACCCGGCTCGAGAAGACCCGGCTCGGCGAGCCGGGCCACCGGGGTACAACCCGACGCCGATGTCGTCGCCGTAGCTTGTGGTGTCTTGGCCGATCATGAGCATCTCGAAGACGCCATCGCGCATGAGCTCTCTGGCTTCTTCGATGATGCGTTCTTGAGGCTTGGATCGCATCTTGCCTCGGATCGAGGGGATGGTGCAGAAGGCACAGTTCTGGTTGCAGCCTTCGGAAATGCGGAGGTAGGAATAATGCCTCGGGGTCAGGCGCAATCGGGCGTTGTCGGACTCGAAGTATCCGATGCCCTTGCCGTCTTTGCCTGCGACGGTCAGCCCGACGGTTTCCATGCCTTGGGATTCGGCACTCGTAATCGCATTGGCGTTGATCCAGTATTTGGGTGATTCTTCAAGTGTCTCGCGCTCGGACTTGACGCCTCGGACGGCTTCGATGATGTGCTCACGGTCAAACACCCCCACCATCGAATCGATCCCCGGTGCCCAATCGAGCACCTTGGCCCGATGGCGTTGCACCAGACACCCGGCGACGACGATGCGTTTGATTTTGCCTTGCTCTTTGAGTTTGACCGCTTCGTTGATGACGCCGAGGGATTCTTGCTTGGATGCTTCGAGGAACCCGCAGGTGTTGATGACGACGGCGTCGGCGGGCGTGACGCGTCCATCGGCTGCGGATGCGTCTTGTTCGGAGCCGGACACCGACAGATCATCGTGCTCTTGGTCTTCGATGATCTCGGCGGAAACGGGCATCAACCCGTCAGCTGCGAGGAGTCCGAGCATCTTCTCGGAATCGACGAGGTTCTTGGGGCACCCGAGGGAGACGAAGGAGATGGTTTTGATGTTGGATGGGTCGGTGGACATTGGAGGGATGGTATGCCGGGGGCGGGGATTTCACCACAGAGTACGCGGAGCACACAGAGAAGAATGAGAAAGGGGAAGTGAGGAAGATTGGTAAGAGAACTGGGTGCGGGTTCCACTACTCACCATCTTCGGCGCAGTCGTGTCTTCTTATCGTCGTTGACCGCACTACTGCGCCCTTCGGGCGAGTAGTGGCACCCTGAATCTGGATTATGGGATCTGGCTGGTGATGAATCGGCCTTCGTTGTGCTCGATGGACTCGACGATGGATCGAATAGCTTGGTCAAGGGGGATGTGGGCTTGCTGATTCGTCAGGTACAGGTTCCGGGCTGCCTGGTGCGGGTGCAGGTGCCACGGCTTGACCGTCTTCGGCAAGCCGTGTCTTGGGTTGTTCGTAAGACATGGCTTGCCCTTCGGGTCAAGCCGTGGCACTCCGAAGGATATCCTTCTTCTCCTCTCTTCCCTATTGCCTATTGCCTCCCATCCCCTCCCCCACGCATACCATTGCCGCTATGCACCAGAACACCCAATACCCACACAAAGCCAAGGGCTTTGCCTATGCGATGGGGGCGTTTGGGTGGTGGGCGTTTGTGCTTCCGAGTTATTTCAGGTTGCTAAGCCACTACGGCGCGCCGCCACTCGAAGCCTTTGCAGAGCGGATTCTCTTTGGGTTTCCGGTGTTGCTGGTGATCCTTGCGTTCTCCAGACAGCTCGGCGAGTTTGGCAAAGCACTCACCACCTGGCACACGCTCAAATACCTGATCCCCTCGACGGGATTGATCTTCTTCAACTGGTTTTTCTTTATCTATGCCGTCGCAACGGATCGGATGAGCCATGCTGCGATGGGGTATTACATCAATCCGCTGTTCTCGATCGCGCTGGGTTTCTTTTTTCTTGGCGAGCGGATGCGCCGGGTCCAATGGTTTGCTGTTGCACTTGCCGGGGTGGCTGTCGTTGTGATGGGATATGCCGAGTTTACCGCGACTGATTCGAAGGGTCTTCCTTGGATTGCGTTGGTGTTGCCGACTAGCTTTGGGTTGTATGGGTTGCTGCGCAAGAATGTAAAGGTGAGCCCGACGGTTGGATTGACCTTCGAGATGATGCTTTTGATGCCTTTGGGGATCGGGCTGATGATCTGGCTGTCGCAGAAGAACACTGCGATTATTCTCCACGACTCAACCCCATTATGGCTCGTGGGTGTGATGCTCCTGGGTGGGATCGTCACGATCATCCCGATGGTGTGTTTTACCAATGCGGTTCGGCTGTTGCCTTTGAGTACGGTCGGGCTCTTGCAATACAGCGCGCCGACGGGTCAGCTGGTGCTTTCGTTTGTTGCCTTTGGCGAATCGTTTACGCCTTTGAAGTTTGCTTCGTTTGCGATCATCTGGGTCGCGATCACGATTTATTCATGGGATATGTTGCGTGGGCACCGGGAGATGAAGTCGGCTGGGGTCGAGATGCTGGAGTAGCTCGGTGGCCCGGCTCGCCGAGCCGGGGCTTCTTTGGTCATATCAACAGCAAGAAACCCGGCTCGGCGAGCCGGGCCACCAAAGCCAGAGGGAGAATCTTGCATCAAATCTCTTTTTTCCGTCAGCACCCGCGCCCCGATGCGGTCATACTCCTGATATGAATACGCCAGCACCTATCGTCCAATCCACCGAAACCCGTCTCATTGCCCTCGAACGCTCTGCTGGGCGTTGGAGACTCGCTGCCATCGCCTCGATCGCCTTGATGGGCGGGGTGCTCATCGGAGGCATGGGCGCGCAACCCAACACAACCGATCCCAAAGCAGTCGTCGGGTTCGCCGGCACCGCCGAGCGGGTGTTTCGGCTCCACCAGGACGGGTCGATGACTTATCTCCGCATCCCCAAGGGCGAACGGACGGCCAATGGGTACTTCAGTTGGGGCGATATCAATATTGATGAGAGCCGAAAGAGCCGAGCGCTGCCTCAGTGATGCAACGGGAATCGCTCGCAGAGTGACTTGACCTCGGCGCGGACCGCTGTGATCGTTCCCTCGTCGCCCTTGGATTCGATCACGCGATTGATCCACGCGGCGATCATCGCCATCTCGGGTTCTTTGAATCCGCGTGTGGTCGTTGCGGGGGTGCCGAGTCGCAAGCCTGATGTCACCATCGGCGAACGCGGGTCATCGGGAATCCCGTTCTTGTTGGTAATCAGCCCGGCGTCTTCGAGCCATTTTTCCGCATCCTTGCCGGTGAGGTCGGCATCTTTGACCGTCAGATCGACGAGCATGAGGTGGTTGTCGGTGCCGCCTGAAGTAATCCGGAACCCGTGCTCGGTCATGGCCGATGCGAGTGCCTGGGCGTTTTTGATGACCTGCTGTTGGTAGACTTTGAACTCGGGCTTGAGCGCCTCACCAAACGCGACAGCCTTGGCTGTGATGATGTGCATCAATGGGCCGCCCTGCACGCCGGGGAAGACATTGCGGTTGATGAGCTTGTTGAGCTCTTCGTCATTGGTCATAATCAGCCCGCCGCGTGGGCCTCGCAGGGATTTGTGCGTCGTGGTGGTGACGATATGGGCATGGGGGAACGGCGAAGGATGCTCGCCGGCAGCGACGAGCCCGGCGATGTGCGCAATGTCGGCCATCAGCGTCGCGCCCACCTCGTCGGCGATTTCGCGGAACTTGGCGAAGTCGATCTGGCGCGGATACGCAGAGTACCCACAGAGGATCATCTTGGGCTTGTGTTCTTTGGCCGCGGCGAGCACGGAGTCGTAGTCGATCTGCTCGTGCTGGGGGTGGTTTTTGTCGTAGTGCAATGCGTAATGCACCGGCTTATAGAAGATGCCGCTGAAGTTGAGGAACATGCCGTGCGAGAGGTGCCCGCCGTCTTTGAGCACCAGTGATAAGAAGGTATCGCCCGGTTCCATCATGGCCATGAAGGCGGCGGTGTTGGCCTGCGCCCCCGAGTGAGGCTGAACATTGGCGAACTTGCACCCGAAGAGCTCCTTGGCCCGATCGCGGGCGAGTTGTTCGACTTGGTCATGGTGAGCACACCCGCCGTAGTATCGGCGCCCGGGGTAGCCTTCCGCGTACTTGTTGGTCATGCAAGTCCCGGCGGCCACCGTGACGGCCGGCGAGGCGTGGTTCTCGGAGGCGATGAGTTCGATCGTGTATTCCTGGCGCTGGGCTTCGGCGCGGACGATCTGGGCGACCTGCGGATCCGTGGCCGCGATGGTGTCGAGGATGGCGTTGTCGATGGTTTGGGTAGAAGTTGTCATGGCGGATCATAGACGCATTGGAGCTTTTTCTCAGCCCAGATGCGCAAGCCAACGCTCGAAGATTCCATATGAAGCAATGGCAACAACAACAGCAACAACGACGACGAGCACACTCCACAGGATCACGCGATCCAGCTGCTTGTCTCGCATTTGGGTACCGGATCCATCACATCGGCCCATACAAAGTCAAACCCACACTCGGGGCATCGCCCTTCGAGTGGGCATTGGGATTCCCAGGTTGCGATCTCGCCGGATTGGTCGTAGCCGCACTTGGGGCAGGTGGGGGTGATTGGCTTCATATGGTGCTCGCAAGAAAGACATAAACCCGCAGCGCGGTGCCGCCGAGCAGAGCGGCGACGGTGCCGAGGGCAACGAGCAGCCTCCAAGAATAGACCCGCCAGCCGATGGCGATCGCACTGCTCCAGAACACGATTTGCCAAAGAATGGCGATGGGGATGATGAGCTGGTGGATATCACGGACCAGCCCTGAACGGTATTGCGTCCACATCATCATCGCATAAAACAAGCGATAGAACTCAAACCAGAGAACCAACATCAAAGCGCTCAAAGCCAATACCCGCCCGATATGGCTCCACCGGACCTGGACAAGCTCGCGTGTCTTGGGGATCACAACCAGCACGATCATCCAGAGCAGCACAAACCCGATCTGAAAAGCTGTCGGCTTGACGATCTGGTCGTAAATTGCATAGGCTCGCCCAACACCAAAGTGTAATGAAGTCGGCCATCTTCCGCCACCACGGAAGTTTGTTTCTAACGCAGGGTGGGCCAATCCGTCAATGAATATCTTCCCCACGCCATGCAGGCCATTGCTCGCGTAGTAGTCGGCAAAGGACACACCTCGCCAGTTATACCGATGCCATGCTCCAAATCCATACGGAACCGATACCAGCAGATGTGCCCCCACCATCAGCAAAAGCACCCAGATCATCAATCGCCAGATCGCCACCCGTTTGGTGACATCCACCGCCTGCCAGAAACGGTGCGGCAGGATCAGCCAAGCCAAAGTCCTCGGCGTCCGCTGAACCATCGCCATCAATGACTTCCCATGCTCAACATACCAGTACAAATCGTTGAGCACCGGATCAAACACCTCGCCCCACGCAAACACAAGCCCACACTCGGGACATCGCCCTTCGAGCGGGCATTGGGACTCCCAAGTCGCAACCTCGCCGGATTGGTCATAGCCACATTTGGGGCAGGTGGGCGTTGTGGACAGTGTGGAGGGATCAGAAGGGGCCATGCAATGAGCATACCCGATGGAGGTTTGCCGGTTGCCTTATCGAATATGCACCATCTTGCTCACACACTGCGCAACGGTCGGCTCATCGTCAAGATCAATCGGCAGATACACCGCACGCTCATGGTCGGTGTTGAGCACGATCGTATTTGGATTCACCACCGTATACCCGTTGGGGGCGTGCTCGTGCCCGAGGATGAACAGATTGACCCCCCACCGCTCGGTGAGGTCTTCGAGCTGATCGTGGTCATATCCGCGTCCCCAGACCATCAGGTGGGCCGAGCCAACGCGAGGCTGATAATCGTCGGGGGTTAGCTCACGATCGAGGATCGAGGGATCGAAGCGTCCCATCGACGCCGGGCCTGGGAGTGAATGGGCGCAGAGGATATCACCTTGGGGGCACCGGCATCGCAAGGCGATGGGCATGGACATCACAAAGTCATTGATCGCATCGTGGACACGCTGTGATTCATCGGTGAAGACCGATTCCACGCCGGCGTTGAAAGCATCGACCACCTTGATCCCGTTTTTCATGATCCCTGATCCGATCGCCTGGGCGAGCTCGTGATTGGCCAAGAGCACATGGACCAGCTCAGGATATTGGGATTTGAGATACGCGATCCGGGTCAAGCCGCGGTAGGACAGGTCCAAGGGCAGCTCGCGTGATTCGGGCAGATCTGGATGGATGATCTCGTGGAGGGTGAGGTGTTTTTCCTCGGCTCCAAACTCGCCATCGAGCCCGGCAGCGCCGAGCACCACTTTGAAGTTTTTCCGATGATCGTGCGTGTCGCCGGTAGCGATGAGCTTTCCGGGCGCTTCGATAAGCTCGATCGACCCCTGCCGACAAGTTGCATTGCGGCACGCCGATGCCCCCGCACGCAGCGCGTCCACCACTTCGTCGACATCTTTGAGATCGAGCGTATACATTGCAACGGGAGTGTAGCGTATCGACTTGGGGAGTGCCTCGAATATGAACCTATACTATGACGAGGTGCACAATGGAGAACTCCAGCAGAGTCAGTCCGCCTGGATCGATGGGGCACGGAGGATGCCCAAGATCAGATCAAGCTTGTCGGCCACGATGTGCATGTCCTCGACCCGATCGTCAGGATCAATCTCGATACACTGCATCACCAAATCATTGAGTCGATCGGGCACTAGAGGATTGATCTCGTTGACAGGTGTCGCTTTGGTAATCAACGCATCATCGAGCGATCCCACCAGCGAATCGCCTTTGGTACCCATTGCTGTCGGGATGTTCTTGCCTGTGAGCACCCAGTACATCGTGGCGCCGAAGTTATAAATATCTGTCTTGGCCGTGATCGCCCGGCGGTGGACCTGCTCGGGGGCGATATAGTCAGGCGTGCCCTGAATCCGCTTCTTGACCGTCCCGATCTTGCAGCTTTGCCCCAGATCAATGAGCTTGGCAGTGTGGTGTCCATCGAGATCAACACCCACAATCACATTGTGAGGCTTCATATCCGCATGGACAAACCCGCGATCGTGCATCTGCGCCAAGGCCGACGCGGTCTGACGAAAAACATCGACCGTCGTCACCAGATCATCGGGCTGCTCTTCGTGAAGCGAGATTCCATCGACCAACTCCATGACGAGGTACAGCTCGTTGGTCTTGAGCAATGAACCCTTTTTGATGATGCGCGGAATCTTGCGGATGGATTCGTGATCGAGTTGGGACGCGATTTTGTACTCGGCTTCGGTCTGATCGAGAAATCGCTGTTCCTTGGGGTTCTTTTTGACGACATGCTTGAGCGCCCAGACCTGTTTGCTCTTGGGGTCTTGCACGAGATAAATGACCGAAGCGGCCCCGCGTCCGATCTCGGACATGACCCGGTACCCTTGAACGGTATCGCCTTTTTTCCATGCTGCCGTCAGTTCAGTCATCTGTGCAAAGCTCTCACATTCCCCGGAACACACACCCACGAGCATGGATGCTCAACGCATCGCGTGAAGGTCTATTTCGGCAAGTTCACCCTTGGATTCCAGCCACAAGTGCCACAATCACCGTTATCGGCGTGCTGATCGTATCCGCCCGGTGTGCCATTGGCCGACTCAACACACCGAGACTTTCTGTTTTCAGGAGATTGTCAACATGGAGTGCCCATCCTCACCGAACGCCCCAGTGCGAGAAAGGGCGTTCGTGGCATTCCAGACAACAACAGACTCTACGCACAGAATCGAGCCCGGATCAGGCAGCAGAATGAAATTTCGATGCGTATGTACCCTTCAGACTCACCCCATCGAGGCGAGGAGCTGTTCGAACTCGGCCTGGGGGAAATACTGCCCCGGGCTTGTCGTGCCGGCCAAATCTTTGTGCAACTTGATCTTTTCAGACGGGATATCAAGTCGTTTGGCCAATGCAGTGACAACCTGGGCAAGCCGATGGAGCTGTTCGTCGGTAAACGGGCGTCGATCGCCGTCGCCGACGAGGCAAATTTCGATCACCCCGGCCGATGAAAAACCATCGCGCACACCTGCGAGCTCGGCACCGTCACGCTGATCGATCCACCGATACCCCACATGGATCTCGCCATCCCCCATCCGGGTGCCGTTGCCGATCACAAAGTGGAATCCGAGACCGTCATATCCAAGCCCGCGGTGTTCTTGAGCAATATCGGCAGCCGACCCCGAAGGCGTCCCCGAATGCACAATCACAATCGAGTCCCAACGGGATTCCTCGATCGGCGTGGAAGTCTGAAAGATCGAATCCATCCCCAGTGAACCTGAAATCCCCATCAAAGGCGAAAGACTCACGCCACCGGCACGAGCGCCAGAGACCCCAGGATCAAGAATCGAAAGTGCTGCGACCCCCAGAGACATACCGATACCAAGCACCGACCAAACAACCTTGGTCCTCATGCTGGTGCGTGATCGTGTTGTCACTCTGGCTGATCCCATCGCCTGCGCGCGCTCCTTGCTTGCTCTTTACAGTATCAATACCATTCGGAATGGTGGAGGCTTTTTCTTGCACTTTCTCTCATAAATTCTCGAACCCCGCATACACACTCAGGACACGCTCCCGCTCCCACTTGCATATCCCGAACAAACCCAACTCTGTGCACAGGTTCTCCAGATATTCGGACGCGGCAAACAAACACCACAACACAGACAGACAACAAAGACACCAACCCCTCGCACCCCTCGCACCAGTCGCGTCAATCGCGGCGTTCGCGCAGACGCTGGGAAAGATTCGGCGTCCGTCGCCCAAACTCATCCTCAAGAAAAGGCTGGGCCCGTTGATTCCGTGCCTGGTCGTACTGATCGAACTGGCTTCGGGTGTCCTTGGGACGCAGGGCGGTCTTCTGGCACCCCCCCATCGCCCAGAGCAGCCCGGCAAGGCAGAGCACCCCGATGCCCATCGCTGCCTGATGCCCCTTGGCCCGAGTGTTCTGTTGACGCGTCTTTGGCATGCGCACCTGCTCCTTGATCGGGTTTAATCGCGTACATGAAATCATAGCCTAAAAACATCATCGACGAAAAAAAACAGTGCACCGCCAAAGACGACGGCACACTGTTCTGGAGAGAGGAGAGAATACGAACTGCACTCATTCGCATCCGTCGACGCTGTTTCAAACGCCGATGAGAGAGAACTTTACGCCATATATACGAACACCGCCCGATGCCTGTTCGCCCATCTGCCTGTTTTTTCCAGAAATACCTCCGTCGACCCACTCTATCAAGGGTCAACAAGCCTCCCGGCCCTATTCACCGCCACCTCGCCCGATCCGATCATCTTCCGGATCGCTTCGTACACCACGATCGCCACGCAGGTCGAAAGATTCAACGATCGCTCGCCCACAACCAAAGGCACACACACCCGCTGATCTTCATACCCCTCGTGGATCGAATCGGGTAATCCGGCACTCTCGCGACCAAAGACCAGATGATCGCCCATGGCGATCGGCGCGTCGTAGATCGTCTGCGTGGCTTTGGTCGTCAGGAACCAGGTTTTTCCTGCCGGTGGATGCGCATCGAGATACGCATCGAGCGAGTCGTGCTCTTCGAGATCGAGCCTTGGCCAATAATCGAGCCCCGCCCGCCGACAGGCCTTCTCGTCAATCTCAAAGCCCAAAGGCCTGACCAGATGGAGCTTGCACCCCGTTGTCACGCAGGTCCGCCCGATGTTGCCGGTGTTGTTGGGGATTTCGGGCTCGACGAGCACGATGTGCAGGCGGGGGGTCACCAACGGGCTGCCCACAGGCACCGAAAACCCCGCAGCCGATTCTGATGGGTTGGCTGCGGGGTTGGACTTGTTCGTGGATGTATCTTCGGTGGGCATGCACGATTGTTGGCTCGTCATGCCTTGCGGGTGTGCGCTCTTGCGATCAATCCGCAAACATCGGGTCCTGGGCGATGACCTGCTCGACTGCTTTTTCGAACGCCGGGTTCAATGGGTTGCCCTGCCACCGGATCACGCCATCGGTTGACATGATGATGGTGTGCGGGATCGCGCGGATTTCGAGCTTGCGATAGATGCTCTGTTTTTTGTCGAAGAGGTGCGAATAGGCATTTCTCTTTTTGCCGATGTATTTGCGTACGGTGCCCTCGTCCTCGCTCTGCCCGCTGATGGCGAGCACTTCGAGCTTGCCCTCGTACTTGCGCTGAAGCTTATCGAGCATCGGCGATGCTCTTCGGCATGGGCCACACCAGGTCGCCCAGAAATCGAGCACGAGCACCTTGCCTTCGAGGTCTTTCTCCTTGGTGAGCCATTCCTCGTTGCCCAATGGGACGGGGAGCGGCTTGCCTTGGACATTTTTGGCGTTGAGCTTGCCGGTATTCTTCGCAGGCCAATCCGCCCGTGTGTATTTGGCGGGCAGGATTTCCTTCTTCTTAGGCTTGGCTTCTTCGATCGCCACCTCGATGCCCTGGGCCTGGAGCTCGGCATTGGCGATCGCTTCTTCAACCGATTCACGCAACAGCTGCGCGACCGCTGCCTTGAGTGATTTATTGGTGATGTCGGCATAGCGGAGCTGACCAGCGCGGTCGATCAGGAAGAGATCGGGGTAGTTGTCTGCCAGGACGCCAGAAGCAAAGGCGCCCCCAACATCGCGGGCGACCTGCACCTTGATCCGCCCGGCGTTGACCTTCTCGTTGATCGCGTCCCACCCTGCTTCGGGATGAACCGCCAGCACGACGAGTCCCTCGTCAGCGTTCTGGCGTTGATGCCGGGCCAGGCTCGAGAAGGTCATCATGGATTGCGGGTCGTTGGCCACCACCCCGATGAGCACGACCTTGCCCGCGATCGCTTCGGCGGTGAGTGCCTGCCCGAGTGTCCACTCATCGAGCCCCTCGAAGAGCTCGACTGCGAATGGTTTGGTCTCGATCTCGCGCAGGGCCTCTTGGTGGGCTGCATCGCCTTCGCGTGCGATCCCGGGGCCCATCTGGGCGGTTCCCATCTCGATGGTACTCATCCCCACGCTGAGCAAAGCGCCCGCGCCCAGGAGTGCTGCGAGTATCGACGCTGTTTTCTTTGTGGCTGTTTTCGATGTCATGTTGCGTGTTGACTTGCGTGTCATGTTGTCGCCTCGTTCAAAAAATGATGATGGTGTTGAGCTTGCATTGGCTGCAATATCCTAACCGATCAGATGCGCAAACGGCTCATCATCTTCAGAATTCCGGTTTTGAACACAAAAAAACCCGCTTTTGACGGGTTCGGTGGTGCGAGGAGCGTCTCGGTGCTGATTTGATCTTCGGATTTCAGCCTTTGGCTTTGATGAGCGGATCGGATGCGAGGACCTGCTCGAGTGCTTCTTTGAACTCGGGGAGCAGCGGGTTGCCCTGCCACCGGATGGTGCCATCGGTGGAGAGGATGACCGAATGGGGGATCGAGCGGACCTCCATCTTCGAAGCGATGGTCTGCTCACTGTCATAAAGATTGGAATAGGCGACTTCGTGTTCTTTGATGTAGGCGCGGACATCTTCCTCGGGGTCGTTCATGCCACTGATTGCCAGGACCGCGAGGTTCTCCTCATACTTTTCCTGAAGCTCGGAGAGCATCGGCGACACTTTTCGACATGGCGGACACCAGGTCGCCCAGAACTCGATTACCATGACCTTGCCCTCAAGATCCACCTTCTCGGAGATCCATGTCTCGTTCCCGAGCGCGACAGGGAGCTCTTTGCCTTGGAAGCTCTTGGCGCCGAGCTTTTTTGCCATATTGTGCGCGGGCCAGTCGGCTTGTGCATAGAGGGCGCGGTCGATCTTGGGGAGGGGGTTTGAATGGTTCATGCCATCGTGGGTCGCGTGCTCTTTCATCGCCCCTTGATCTTTGTCCATGCCTTGATGGTTGCTGTGGTCATGGTCGGGGCCGACAAGCCCCAGTGACATCCCAGCCGATGCGATGATGAGTGTGAGAAGGTTCATTGCGGATGCTCCTGAGAAGTGATCATGAAAACTGATCGTGAAAACTGATCGTAAGTTGACGCCCGCATGTGACTTCAGGCGGGATGAATGTATCTGTGGATACCAACCGCTGCTGCTGCTGCGATATTCAATGAATCGACATTTTTTGCCATCTCAATCCGCACCTTTTGGTCGGCTTTGTTCAGCGCTTCATCACTCAACCCCGCCCCCTCGGCTCCAAAGAGCAGCCCCGGACGATCCACACCACGATCGAGCGATTCGTCAATCGTGACCGAATCCCAACCGGGGGTAAAAGCAATCGTGGTAAACCCGAGCCCGCGCAGCTCGTCGAGTTTGGACCCCAGATCATCGACGATCGCAAAGGGCACCTTGAGCACATGCCCCATCGACACACGCAGCGCTTTGCGATACAACGGATCGCAACACCGCCGAGTCATCCACACCCCCACCCCATCGCCTCCGAGTGCAGCGACCGAACGAAACACCGAGCCGACATTGTCGTGATTGCTCAGATCCTCCATCACCACCAACGCCCGGCATCCCTTGGCCAGCTCGATCGGATCAGGATTGGGCAGCCGTTGCCCGCAGGCGAGGACCCCGCGGTGCATCGGGAACCCGACGATCTTGTCGATGACCTCCTGCGAGGCAGTATAAATGGGCGTGCCTTGAGGCACCTCTTCGAGCACTGATGCGATGTTCTTGGCCCGATTGTTCGAGACCAGCACCGAGTGCAGGGGGAACCCCGAGCGGATCAGCTGCTCGACCACCAGGACGCCCTCAGCGATGAACAATCCGCCCGCCGAGGCGTACTGAGCACTTGAATCCGTCTCCGGATTGTGGGCCGCTTTGAGCCAGGCATCTTTTTGATTGAGAAACACCCCAATTCTCGGGTCTTTCGCATCATGGATTTCAATCATTGAGCCGATCATCGTTCAAGCACCGCCATCTCTCTATTCGAGAACCATCAGAGAACCACCCCATGCTCGAGCCCGAAACCATGACCGTCGTCCAAGCCATCGTACTCGGGCTCGTCGAAGGCATCACCGAATACCTCCCGGTATCCTCCACCGGGCACCTGATCATCGTATCGGACCTGCTCGGGCTTGGCGAGAGCGCCACCCAACGATCCGCGGTCGATACCTTCAACATCGTCGTCCAAGGCGGCGCGATCCTCGCGGTTCTGGGATTGTACTTCCCGCGCGTGATCCAGATGCTCAAAGGATTGGCAGGCAAAGACAAGATCGGGCGCAAGCTCGCATTCAACATCATCATCGCCTTCCTCCCCGCAGCGATCCTGGGCGTGCTCTTCAATGACTTTATTGAAGAGAAACTCTTCAACACCCCAGCCGTCATCACCGCCCTGGCGCTCGGCGGCCTCTTCATGATCGCGCTCGACAAAATCAAATTCAACAAACACGACGAAGATGACAAAGACGACGCTTTGGACATCACCAGCTTGAGCTGGAAACAGGCCCTCTTCATCGGGTTCATGCAGACCATCGCGATGTGGCCCGGCACGAGCCGATCCATGATGACCATCGCAGGCGGCGTCCTCGTCGGGCTCAAACCCAAACAAGCAGCCGAGTTCAGCTTCTTGCTCGGCTTGCCAACCCTCGGAGGCGCGTGTGTTTATTCACTGGCGAAAAACCTCAAAGAATCATCGGATGCAGGCACGCCCAATATGTTCGAGGTGCTCGGATGGATGCCGATCTTCGCGGGGATGATCGTCGCGACGATCTCGGCTGCCCTGGCGGTGCGCTGGCTGGTGAGTTTCCTCAACAAGCACGGGCTGGCACTCTTTGGGTACTATCGTTTAGCGCTCGCAGCGTTGCTGGGCATACTGATCGCTGCGGGCGCTGTTTCGCTCGATGCACCCGATGCTGCACCTGCCCCAACTTTGGATATCAGCCAATGAGCCCGCCGAGAACCTCCTTCCCCAAAGACCAGATCGAGATCGTGCTCCTCGAGGGCACGCATGAATCGGGTACCGCTGCGCTTGTCGAAGACGGGTTCAGTGTCCGCACGCACAAGGGCGCCCTCGAAGGCGATGCGCTGCTCAACGAGATCAGGCGCGCCCATATCGTGGGGATCCGCTCGAAGACCCAGCTCACCAGCACCGTCCTCGATCAATGCCAACGCCTGCTCAGTATCGGATGCTTCTGCGCGGGGACCAATCAGGTTGATCTTGAATCGGCAGCGGATCGAGGCATCGCGGTCTTCAACTCCCCCTTCTCCAACACCCGCTCGGTCGCTGAGTTGACCATCGCCGAGATCATCGCCTTGCATCGCAAGCTCACCGCTCGATCCCATGCGCTCCACAGAGGCATCTGGGACAAAAGCGCAGCGGGCTCGCACGAGGTGCGGGGAAAAACGCTGGGCATTATTGGGTACGGACACATCGGCTCGCAGGTGTCGATCCTGGCAGAAGCGTTGGGCATGAGGGTGCAGTTCTTTGATACGCTCTCGAAGTTGCCTTTGGGCAATGCGCACTCGGCAAGTTCGATCGACGAGCTTGTGCGCACAAGTGATGTCATCACGATCCATGTCCCCGACACCGACACCACCCGATCCATGTTCGGCAAAGACCAAATCGCGATGATGAAACCCGGGTCGTACTTGCTCAACAACGCGCGTGGGTCGATTGTTGATCTCGATGCGATGCGCGAAGCGATTGAATCGGGGCATCTCGCAGGCGGCGCGGTCGATGTCTTCCCCGATGAACCCGCCAAATCAGGCGAATCGTTTGTCAGCCCATTGCAAGGCTTGGACAATATGATTTTGACGCCTCATGTCGGGGGCTCGACGATCGAGGCGCAAGAAGCGATCAGCCTCGATATCGCCAACAAGCTCACCCGGTTCTTGAACCTGGGCACGACGACGGGGGCGGTCAATGTGCCTGAGGTTGATTTGCCCGAGCAGCATCGGGGTGGGCTTGGTGATGGCAGTGAAAAGCGCTCGCACCGCATCCTCAACTTCCACCGCAATGTGCCCGGCGTGCTCAACAAGATTCACGAGGCAGCTGCCGATCTCCATATCAATATCGCTGGGCAGTACCTCCAGACCAACGCCCAGATCGGGTATCTGGTGCTCGATGCCGACCCATCGAACGCCCCAGCATTGCACGAGCGGATCAACGCGATCGAAGAATCGATCCGCACACGGATTTTGTGGTAATTTTCTTCGGTGGCCCGGCTCGCCGAGCCGGGTCTTGGGATGCATTGAACACGCTCATAAAAACAAGAACCCGGCTCGGCGAGCCGGGCCACCGTCGGTCGAACGCGGAATCATCACTGCCCAACTCGGTTTTTGTGGATTTTCATGCGAACAATCCTCGCATGATCGAGATTCATCGTCCTGCCAGATCACTCGAACACACCCGGGTCATCGCCAACGACCTGGCTGCCATTCTGCGCCCCGGCGATGTCGTCAAACTCGTCGGCGAGATGGGCGCAGGGAAGACCACCTTTGTGCGCATGCTGGCCCAGTCGTTTGGGATCGCTGAGCATGCGGTGTCGTCGCCGACCTTTGTGATTATGAATCTCTATGATCGAGGTGAGGATCACCCTCCGATTGCGCATATGGATTGCTATCGGCTTGGCGATGAATCCGAGCTCGATGCGCTGGGGTGGGATCAGATCATCGACAGCGGCGCAATCATCCTGATCGAATGGCCCGACCGGATCGCCAATGCCATCCCCGACGATGCGCTGACGATCAGTATCGACCATGTGGATGAAACATCGAGGCATTTCGCCTTGACCATCCCCGATGCCTGGCTCGACCGGGCCGGGTTCGATGCCATCCGCCCGCGCCCTGACACCACCTGCCCGACGACGGGGGTCAAAGTGCCCGGCGATTGCCTGACCTGGCCGTTTGTTTCTGAACAGGCGCGGATGGCGGATCTCAATGCGTGGTTCGACGAGAAGCACACGATCTCGCGCCCGATCGAGCAGGCGGATATTGAGCAGAGCGATTGAAGCTTCCTCTCGGGTGCCACTACTCGCCCGCAGGGCGCAGTAGTGCGGCATACAGAGAAAGCATCCCAAAGACACTACTGCGCCGAAGACGGCGAGTAGTGGCACCGGGCGTTTCATCTTCGCCCTTGGTCCCGCCGAGCGAGAAACGGATCGCTCGATGTGATACCCTACACACATGCCCACACTTGCCCAAGCCAACCCCCAAACGCCAGCCAATGCCTGGACGCTCTTTGTTGATTCGTTCGATGTCTTCTCTGTCGCTCTGATCCTTGGATCGCTCGTTGCGATGACGCTGATTGTGCGCATCATGATCGATGCGCGCCGATCGGTGATCGCGCCCGAATCGACCTACCAGAACCTCCGCGAGCATCTGATGCAGGGGAATCTTGGTCGGTTTGAGAAGGGGCTTGCTGAGGACTCGGCTGTCGTTTCGGTCGCGGCCAATGCTGCATATCGGGCGCGGGACAAGGGGAAGGATGCGATGCGCGATGCTGCCGAGCTTGCAGCGTCGAATGCATGCGCCCGATGGGTTCGCCCTTTGGATATGCTTCGGATTATTGGTGAGCTTGGGCCTTTGGTCGGATTGGCCGGGACGGTGTGGGGGATGATTCTTGCCTTCGTTCGGCTTGGGCAGGCGGGGGGATCGGCGGGGCCTACGGATTTGTCGCTGGGGATTTCGAAAGCATTGTTCCACACGATGCTCGGGTTGGTGCTCGCGGTGCCTTGCTTGCTGGTCTATGGGTTGTACCGCTCGATTGTCGAAAAATACTGCAATGCTGCGATGGCCCAGGCGGGTGAGATTGTGGACATGATCCCGGTGAAGGATGAGGATAAGAACCGGTGAGAAATCGTTCGATCATCTCGGTCGAAGGCTCCGGCGCGCGGATCAATGTGACGCCGATGATTGATGTGGTGATGGTGCTGATTGTGTTTTATCTGTTGGTTGGTCAGCTGGCGATTGATCGCAAAGCCTCGATTGTGTTGCCTTCCTCGATGATCGGGATCGACGAAACTCAGGAAGAAGACCCGATCATCGTCGGCGTCACCGCTGAAGGGTTGATCTCGATCAATGGGAATGCGATCGCTGCCGAGCGATTCGCAGGTGAGATCGAAGGCATGCACGCCCGCGCCCCGGAAACGCCGATCCGCGTCCGTGCGCACCGGGATGCCCCCTTTGGGGCAGTGCGTCCGGTGATGCGCCGGCTTGGCGATGCGGGGGTAAAACAAGTTGAGCTTGTGACGGAGCGAAAACGGTGATCGGGCATCCTCCAAAGCGATCGCGTCCGCTTGCTCGGCGCAATGTGCTTGCGTGTTCGTCGCGGTTTGGCCCAAACATGACGCCGATGGTTGATGTGACGCTGGTGATCCTGATTTTCTTCATGGCCAGCGCGTCGATCGCGGGGCATGAATGGTTCCTGCGTGCCCATCTGCCCGAGGTGCAGGACCCGGATCTGGTGTCGTCGGGGTTCTCGCTTCCGACGCCGATGCTCAGCGCGGAGTTGTTTGTCCGTGATGGAGCGGTGTTTGTGCGCGGGTTTGGCGATGAGGCTCGGCCGATCGACACAGTGATCGAGCAGATCCGGAATATGGATGCTGAGGTGGCAGATGGATTGATCTTAGGAATTCGCGCCGGCGACGATGTGCCGTACTCGGCGGTGGTTTCGCTGCACGATGCGGCGGCTTCGCGTGAGATGCAGGTGGCGATTCGGTAGGTTTTTGAAGGGAAGTTTGAGGGAGAAGATTTGACCACAGAGCACGCAGAGCACACAGAGGGAGAAGGCAGAGGGAAGATAAAGAGCACGACTGCGCCCTTCGGGCGAGTCGTGGCACCCAGATTTGGATTGGTAAACCAGCCGTCAGAAACGGTCTAGGCGTCGGTGACGAAGATTTGGAGTTTGTGGCCTTGGGCTTTGAGGCCTCGGGCTTTGCAGATTTGGTCGCGCAGGGCGATGAGTTCGGGGAGTTCGAGGGTTTGAACCTCGCCGGTCTCGACATGGATCAAGAGTGTGTTGTCCTGCTTGCCGAAGGCGAGCTGGTAGTGCGATTGCTCGCGATCGAAAAGCACATGCTGAATGATCGAGCAGGATTCGAGAAGTTTGAGCGTGCGGTAGACGGTGGCTTTGGAGACCTGGTGCCCTTTTTCTTTGAGCGATTCGAGGAGCTGCTCTGCTTCAAAGAGTCCGTCGAACTCGATGATGGTGTCGAGAATGCGGGCCCGTTCGGGGGTGTATTTGAGCCCCTCAGCTTTGAGCGCCCGTCGAAAAACCGCGCATAGAGGCTCGATGATGTCCATAGGTTCGGTCTGCTCGGAAGAGGCGGGTTTGATCGGTTCGAGGGGCATGCCCGATTCTAGGAGCCGAGCGTGTACAATCCGAGTGCATGAGCAAATCGGAACCCGGAAAAACCAATCCAACACAGCTCCCCGGACTCGTCGGCACGCGAGCGGTGCTTGTCTACAGCTTGATCGGCACGGTTTTCGCCCTGATCCTGCTTTCGATGGGCATGGGCGGGTCGATCGGTGATCGGATCATCGGGGCGGTCTTCACGATGCTCAATAGTTTCTGGCTGCCTGCGATCTATCTGATCGGGTCGCTGGGGATCGGACGCATCGCTCGGCGGTGGGCTGGTGCGCGCTCGACGCGTTGGGTGATTGAACTCGGGATCGGGCTGACGATCACCCTTTCGCTCACGCATGGGCTTGGGGTCTTGGGGGTGCTCAATCCGATCAGTGCCTGGATCATCACCGGGATTGGGTGCCTATTCGTCGGGTTCGATCTTCGTGCCCATACATCCCAGCTCAACGCTTCAATCGGGCGCGTCACGATTTCGATCGCTGGGATTGGGTTTGTGATTGGGAGTGTGTTGGTGGTGGCGATGAGCCTCAACCCGCCGGGGGTGCTTTGGGATTCGGAGTTCGGCGGGTACGATGCGATGAGTTATCACCTCCAACTCCCGCGCGAGTGGTTTGAGATGGGTCGAATCTGGCCCAGCGAGCACAATGTGTATTCGTTCTTGCCGGGTTATTTTGAGGGTGCGTATCTGCACTTTGGGTACCTTGCCGGTGCGCCCAAGACGGCTGCTGATGGGTTGTCGGGTTTCCTTGTCAATGATGCCCGGGTGCTGATGAGCACGCAGTTGTTCTCGGCGCTATTGGTGATTGTGAGTGCTTGTGCAGCCCGGTCGGTGGCTCGGCGGGCGATTGAACTCTACCTGCCCGATGCGGATCTTGAGGATCGGTATCCCGGTTTGTGCGCACGGGTGTTGATGGTGGGCACGCCTTGGATTGTGGTTGTGGGGTCGTTGGCGTATAACGAGATGGGTGTGGTGTTGCTGGGGATTGGCGCGTTGGCAGTTGCGATGGATCGCGATGTGTCGGGTTCGGTGCGTGCGATCGGCGCAGCGTTGCTTGTTGGGGGTGCGTGCAGCGTCAAACCCACGGCGTTGTTCCTGCTCGGGCCTTGGGTTGGTGTGGTGCTGCTTTCGACGATCCCGATTCGGCGATGGGGCAAGGTGATCGCGTTGGGGATGCTTGTCGGATTCTTGACGCTGTTGCCCTGGCTTGTGCGCAATGAGATGGCAACGGGGAACCCAGTGTTTCCTCAGCTCGCGTCGGTCTTTGGCGATGGGCACTGGAGCGATGCCCAACATGCGATCTATGCAGGCGCCCATCGGTTTGATGGCTCGATCACGGATCGGTTGATGATGCTCTTCGTGCCCGATCCTGATGGGACGGTGCATGTTTCGCGGTATCGTGGGTTGACGAATCTTCAGTGGGGGCTGACGCCTTGGATTGGGCTGCTCGGGTGCGTGGTGCTTCTGGCCCAGCAGCGAACCCGCAGGCTCGGGCTGGTGCTCGCCGGGGCGATCGCGCTGCCGATCTTGAGTTGGATGATGCTCACGCACCTGCAATCAAGATTCTTGGTGCCGATGACGCCGATATTGATCGGGGCGGGGGTCCTTGGGCTCGCCAGCCTGCCGAGTGCAACACTTGAGCGAGGACTGATCGGCGCGATCTCGATGGTCAGTATCGGATGGACGATCCTCATCGCAACGAGTCAATCATCGGGCAACCCGTTTATGCTTGTTGATCTGGGGGCGGGTGTGTTTACGGGCGAGGTTGAGGTTGGCGACGCGCCTTGGACTGCGACGCTCGACACCATCGCCGAGCCAGGCGAGACGATTTATCTCCTCGGCGACGCAACGCCGATCTATGTCCGCTCGCCTGTGCTCTACAACACCGTGTACGATCGGTGGATCATCGAAGAGGCGATCGAAGCGCATCCGAATGATCCTTCGTTGTGGACCCAGACGCTGCGCGAGCAGGGGATTGATCTCGTTGTCGTTAGTTTTTCCGAGCTGGGGCGATTCGCAAACTCAGGTTGGTTGCCCGGGTCGATCGAGCCTGCGATGCTCAATGAGTGGATCAAAACGCTCGGCGAGCCGATATATGTCTGGACATTCCCCAACACCCCCGAGCCGATCCGGGCAGCATTCCGCATTTCCAAATGAGCAACCCGACCGAGTCCATCCCGAAGACCAGGCGCAGCATCCCGATGCTGATGATTCAGGTCGTTGGGTTCGCGGGGTCAATCGCTGTGCTCGGGTGGGCGGTGAGCGTGGCATTGCAAGATGAAAACCGCGAACAACTCGCCAAGCTCTCGCAGGCGACGCCGGGCGAGTTGATGATGCTCATGTCGCTCGCTTCGATTTCTGTCGCGTTCAACGGCCTCCTCTTCTGGGTGGTGATGAACCCCGTCCACAAGCTCCGCCCGACGGATGTGATCGCGGTCAACGCGATCTCGACACTTCTGGCGTATCTGCCGTTCAAGCTCTCGATCGTTTCGCGCTTTGTCATCCACAACCGGCGCGACAAGATTCCGATCTTGAGCATCGGCGCGTGGATTGTCGCGGTGACTTTCCTGATGCTTGCGGTATTTGGGCCCATCACCATCGCGAGCCTCTGGCAGCGGGAAATCAACGCGATCTGGTGGATCGTCTCGGGGATCGGGATTCTGGGCTCAACACTCGTGGGCTCGCTCATCGCTCGCCAACTCGAAGGCGAGATCGGCACGCGACGCGTTGCCAGACTTCTGGGCGAAAAGATCACCTCGACCGAACACTACGCCAAGGTCCATGTCGGATTCGAGATGCTCGCCAATACCAGAGCAGCCCTCGCAGGAAACCTCTTCCGCGTCCTCGATATCCTAACCTTTGCGCTGCGGTTCTATGTCGCAGCCCGTGTGCTCGATCTGCCGATCTCGGGTTCGGACTCGCTGCTGCTGGGCGCGACCTACTTCCTCATCGGCATGGCTTCGCCCGTGGGAATGCTCGGCACCCGCGAAGCGGGGACGATCGCCATCGCGTCGATGGTTGGTATTTCGTCGGCTGCCATCGCCGAGGACGCGACGGGGCAAACGCCGATCATCATCGCGGTGCTCTTTGTCACGGCGATCGAATCCGTCGTCAACCTTGCCTGCGCCGCCTTCGGGCTCGCCTGGCTCAAGGCCCGCCCGGGGCTAAACGGAAACCCCCACGATCCCCCCGACGAATCTGATCCATAAGCCATCGTGTGCGTACGATACCGCAATGAAAATTGCACTCGCACAGCTCAACCCGACCGTCGGCGACATCGCAGGCAACAGCCGAAAGATCATCGAGGCCATCGCCAAAGCCCGCGAGCAAGGCGCCGAGCTGGTGGTGTTCTCGGAGCTGGTGATTTGTGGGTATCCGCCAAGAGACCTCTTGCAAGTCGAAGGGTTTGTCGAGCAGTGCGCCGCGATGACCAAGTTCATCGGCGAAGAGCACACCAAAGACATCACGATCATCTTGGGCACGCCTTTGCCCGTTGCAGCGACCTGCGGGATCGGCATCGCCAACTCACTCGTTGTCTACAGCAACAACGAATACCTCGGGTATTATGACAAGCGATTGCTCCCCACTTACGATGTGTTCGACGAGGATCGGTACTTCACGCCCGGCGATGAACGCCGGATCATCGAGATCAACAGCACCCGGATCGGGCTGGCCATCTGCGAAGATCTCTGGAAGGGTGCCGATGCGGGGTTTTCTTCGCGATATCATGCCGATCCTGATCCGGTTGATGAGCTCATCAAAGCCAATGCCGACATCATTATCGTGCCCTCTGCTTCGCCGTTTGTGCTCGGCAAAGAACACAAGCACATCAGCATCCTCGCTGCCCATGCCCGCAAACACGCGGTGCCGGTGATTTCGGTGAATCAGATTGGTGCCAATGATGATCTGATCTTTGCTGGGCAATCCGTTGCGGTCGATCAGCAAGGACAGGTGTGCGCCCAGTGCCAGCGATTCAACGAAGACCTGATCGTGGTGGACACCGACGAGCTCCAGCCCATCGCTCATCAGGCATTGCCCGATGAACAGATCATCATCGAAGCGCTCACCGTCGGCGTGCATGATTATGTCACCAAGTGCGGATTCGGGAAGGTCTGCATCGGGCTCTCGGGCGGGATCGACTCGGCGATTGTGGCAGCCATCGCGGTGCGTGCTTTGGGTAAAGAGCATGTCCTTGGTGCTTCGATGCCCGGGCGATTCTCAAGCGAAGGTTCAAAGACCGACGCCTACGACCTGGCTGACAACCTGGGCATCAACTGCATCACGATGCCGATCGAGACTGGTTTTCAAGGGGTTTGCGAGTCACTCAACCCCGCCTTCCTCGCCATCGACGAGCCAGCATTGGGCGAAACCCTGCCCGATCTCACACAAGAAAATCTCCAATCGCGCATCCGAGGCACGATGATGATGGCCCTGTCGAATCGCACCGGGGCATTGGTGCTCACCACGGGAAACAAGTCCGAGATTGCTGTAGGCTATTGCACACTCTATGGCGACATGAACGGCGGACTGGCCGTCATCGCCGATATCCCAAAGACCATGGTTTTCAGAGTCTGCCGATACATGAACGAACACTTCCAATCGCTCGGGTATGAATCGCCCCCGATCCCGATCAACACCATCGAAAAACCACCCAGCGCCGAGCTGGCGCCTGACCAGCTCGATTCGGATTCATTGCCAGCCTACGAGCTGCTCGACGAGATCGTGCATCGGCATATCGAAGGGCACCAGAACGCATCGCGGATTATCGAGGAAACCGGATTCGACGAGGAGGTTGTCAACCGAATTTGTACGCTGATTGATCGCAACGAATACAAGCGTCAGCAGATGGCGGTGGGATTGAAAGTGACCACCAAAGCCTTCGGGCCCGGGCGGCGCATGCCTATCGCCCACCGATGGACGCGCTGAATCGTCCGAACGAGCCGCGACTGTAAGGGAGCGGTCTTTGAATCAGGATGGTCAAAGAGAAGACCGCTCCCTTACGGTCGCGGCTCGTTGATAGGTCAATATTGGTAGGTCAATGCTGACAGGTCAATCTTTGATCACGCCCCCCGCCAACGATCCTCAGCCGCGATCCCCTTGCCGCACTCTGGACACACATCCGACTCCAACTCGTACAACAAATACCCACACCCGCACCGAGGCTCCTCGACCTCGATCCGGATCTTGAGCCGACACGAGCTGCACCGTGATTCACGGTTCGATTGCGCCTGAACCGCTGCTTGACATCGCGGGCAGGTCATCGACACGGGTATCGACGATGCAAGGAGTCCGGGTTCGTCGTCGCCGGGCTTTGGACCAAAGAGCGCAAGGGCCGCGGCTGCAAATGTTGATCCCGCCGCCACGATCGCGAAGATCACGGCCAATCGCTCAACAAGATCATCCCACTTGCCAAATCCCTCATTGAGCAGTCCAAAGCTACCGATAGCACAGAGCAACATTGCTGCGATCAGCGCCGATCTTTTGGCCACCTTGGCGATGAAAACCGGAGCCGAGAGCGGGCACACCAACAAGCGATGAGCGAGGGTAATCCCGACAAATAGACTCACCGCTGCCATCTTCAGGATCCGATCTCGCCATTGCCAATCAAAGAGACCCTCAAGCCAGATCATCCCGACGAAGATGAACATCGAGATCAAGAGTGCGCCCGCGCAGAGCCGAAAGGTCACACGCATCTTGCCCGAAATCCCTACAACAATCAATCCCCCCAGCGCATACGCGCCAAGGGTGGTGACCGTTGACATGACGCGATAATCAACAAAGCGGGTCGGCACCAGCATCGAGATCACACCCGCGAACATCGCAACGCCCACCAAACCCAGCAACACCCACAATGCAACTTGCTTTTTCTTCACCTGCGCCCCCGCTCTGGTCTTGTGCTCACCACCCGACCCATTCGAACCAAAGCGCTACCAGGTTCCCGCATATTTCGGCATCGAACCTTCGCCAGCTCTCAAAGAGGCGCTTCCAACTCGCCCACTGTGATGCTGGCGAGGGTGCAACGCATCGAGATCAAATCCTGATTTGTCGCTGGCATCACCCGACATCAGCTGCTGCCCGCGCGCATTCGGTCGATTCCCTTGGGGAACGGGTAGCTCGGGAAGACGCCGACATGGGCATAGTGCCACATCGCGGGTGAGGGGTAGACATCGCCTCGGAATCCTGCATCGTGCATCGTCTGCACCACCGTCTCAAAGCTCGGCTCTTCGGTATGCTGATCGTCGGTCACCAGCTTGTTCGACATCGCACCCAAAAACGACACCGAGCACACCGGGCGTCGATCGGCCCGGCCTTGGAGCATCTTGTTGATGGTCCTGAACCCGCGTGAAAGGTCGCCAACGGTAAAGTAATCCCGCCCGCGAGGCCTCAAGAGGGCCAGCACCAGCACTGAATCGAGATCGTACTTCAAAATGTAAGGCTCACGATCGTGGGCTGCATGCACCTGCACCGATTCCTGGAACATTTTGGCATAGCTCGTGACAGCCTGAGGCGACCATTGCGAGGTGGTCAAGAGCGACACGATCTGGGCGATGACGCCGTGGGAGTTGTCTGAGTCATTGACGCCACAGATCACCGCGCGATATCGCCCATCGAGCACATCGGCCAAGAGCTCCTGCCCCCACATCACCCGGATGCGTGATCCCGACTGGGGTGCCCCGTGTTCGGAAGGCAGCAACGAGACCCGATCGGGGAAGGATTCCGCCGAGAGCAGATCGTCAGCTCCATCGTTGTAGATTTGAACAGTGGTGGTCTTTGGCATGGCGTGCTCCTCTTGAATGCATCGCGATTGTACCATAGGAAAACGAGGGGATGTCGATCGTTTGACATTTCAAAATGAAAAAAGCGAACGAAAAAAGACCCTTCAAGCATTACCTTGAAGGGTCTAAAAGTTGGCGATAACCTACTTTCCCGCTGAACAGTATCATCGGCATGTCGGGCTTAACTGCTGTGTTCGAGATGGGAACAGGTGTGACCCCGACATTATGGTCACCAACAATCACGAATGAACCGATTTCTCGATTCGTCATGACTGACAAGATTACGACGAGCGGAGAAGGAAGACGAATCTCCCTTCGCGACAAATAGAACTTGAAATGCTTCCTGTAGAAACTTCTGTTAGAAAGCTTCGGTTAGAAAACTTCTTGAAATGCTAAAAAATGCGTTGAAATGGTTTCGAGTCACCTCGACCAGTTTTCGATCGGATTGTTTCTCCTCTGCTGCGAAGGCAGCAGACTCAAACGAATCTATCGGCACTTGGTCGGAATGATCAAACCTTCGACCGTTAGTACCGCTCAGCTGAAGACTTCTCAGTCCTTACACTCGCGGCCTATCAACCTGGTAGTCTCCCAGGGGTCTCTCGTACAAGACTAGCAAACCTGATCTCGAGGGGGGCTTCCTGCTTAGATGCTTTCAGCTGTTATCCCTGCCCGACGTAGCTACCCTGCGATGCGCTTAGCAGCGCAACAGGATCACCAGGGGTCAGTCCAACCTAATCCTCTCGTACTAAAGTTGACTCCTCTCAAGTTTGCAACGCCCACAGCAGATAGGGACCGACCTGGCTCACGCCGGTCTGAACCCAGCTCGCGTACCGCTTTAATAGGCGAACAGCCTAACCCTTGGGACCGCCTTCAGCCCCAGGATGCGATGAGCCGACATCGAGGTGCCAAACCGCTCCGCCGCTATGGACGCTCGGGAGCGATAAGCCTGTTATCCCCGGAGTACCTTTTATCCGATGAGCTACGACGCTTCCACACGCGATCGCAGGATCACTAGAGCCCTCTTTCGAGACTGCTCGTCCTGTCGGACTCGCAGTAAAGCTGGCTTGTGCTCTTACACTCTAAAACACGGTTTCCATCCGTGCTGAGCCAACCTTTGCGCTCCTCCGTTACTCTTTAGGAGGAGACCGCCCCAGTCAAACTACCCGACACACACTGTTCCCTGCCCGGCTTCACGGGAATCAGGGTTAGGCCACAAACTCAAGAAGAGTGGTATCTCAACAACGGCTCCACCGGTACCTGAATACCGGCTTCAAAGCCTCCCACTTATCCTGCACATCATGTGCTCGTGACCAATATGAGCCTGCAGTAAAGGTTCACGGGGTCTTTCCGTCTTGCTGCGGGTAGGCGGCATCTTCACCGCCACTACTATTTCACCGAGTTGGTCGTGGAGACAGTGCCCCAGTCATTACGCTATTCATGCGCGTCGGAACTTACCCGACAAGGAACTTCGCTACCTTAGGACCGTCATAGTTACGGCCGCCATTGACCCGTGCTTAAGTCGCAAGCTTCGCATAAAGCTAACCTGCTTCCGTGACATTCGGGCATTGGGCAAGCGTCACACTGTATACATCCTCTTGCGAGTTAGCACAGTGCTGTGTTTTTGATAAACAGTTGCCAGGGCCTTTTCTCTGCGCCCCGAAGGGCCTCCTTCTCGCGAACTTACGGAGTGATTTTGCCTAATTCCTTCACGACCATTCTCTCGAGCGCCTGAGGCTATTCGCCTCGTCTACCTGTGTCAGTTTTAGTACGGGACATATGTCGCCCACATGACTTTTCTAGGAACTCCCTCCCCCTTCAACGGCCCGAAGGCCTGGACATCTAACAGTCCAGAAGAGCTTGGAAATCCGCATCATGCTTTGATCTTCATATGTGCGCAGGAATATTAACCTGCTATCCATCGACTACGCCTTTCGGCCTCGCCTTAGGACCCGGCTAACCCTGGGCGGATTTACCTTCCCCAGGAAACCTTAGACTTACGGCGAAAGGGATTCTCACCCTTTTTATCGTTACTCAAGCCCGCATATTCACTTCCATACGCTCCAGCAACCCTTTCGGATAACCTTCAACGCTGAATGGAACGCTCACCTACCACTTCTTACGAAGTCCGCAGCTTCGGTATCATACTTATTCCCGATCATTATCGGCGCCAAATTCCTCGACCAGTGAGCAGTTACGCACTCTTTAAATGATGGCTGCTTCTAAGCCAACATCCTGGTTGTCACGGCAATCTGACTTCCTTAAGAACTGAGCATGATTTGGGGACCTTAGCTGGCGATCTGGATTATTCTCCTTTTGACTACGGATATTTTCACTCGCAGTCTATCTCCCAGGACTTGGCTATTGGTATTCGGAGTTTGGTTGGATGGGGTACCCTAGGCGGGCCCACCATCCATCCAGTAGCTCTACCCCCAATAGTTGCCTCCTGAGGCTAACCCTAAAGTTATTTCGGTGAGAACAAGCTATCTCCCGGTTTGATTGGACTTTGACCCCTCCCCACAGTTCATCCCACAACTTTTCAACGTTGACGGGTTCGGGCCTCCAGCAGGTTTTACCCCACCTTCACCCTGACCATGGGTAGATCACACGGGTTTCGTGTCTAGCCCCTGCGATTATACGCCCTATTCAGACTCGCTTTCGCTCCGCCTCCGGCCCGTTAGGCCTTAAGCTCACCACAGAGACTAACTCGCGGGCTCATTATGCAAAAAGCACGCCGTCACCCCGGAGGGCTCCGACCGCTTGTAGGCACACGGTTTCAGGTACTATTTCACCCCCCTAATAGGGGTACTTTTAAACATTCAGTCACCTTACTGATTCGCTATCGGTCGTCAAGGAGTACTTAGCCTTGGGAGGTGGACCTCCCATGTTCAACCCGGGTTCCACGAGCCCGAGCCTACTCGAGGGCTGAGTGGCTACATTCTGCTACCGGACTTTCACCGTCTTTGGTTGTGCATTCCAACATATTCACAGAGTTCACCACTATCCGATTTCGCTCGCCGCTACTGACGGAGTCGCATGTTGCTTTCCTTTCCTCTGGGTACTTAGATGTTTCAGTTCCCCAGGTTCGCCTCGTACACCTATGCATTCAGTGCACGATACCCTTGCGGGTGGGTTTCCCCATTCGGACATCTATAGATCACAGCCTGGTTACCGGCTCCCTATAGCTTTTCGCAGGTTCCAACGTCCTTCATCGCCTCTTGACGCCAAGTCATCCACCGTGTGCCCTTATTGGTTTGATCAATCCGACCTGATGCCGACCAACGGAATATACCGCCAATCGAAACCACCTCGAATCTTTCGCATGACCTCCCTTACCTGCCGGCAAGGTCTATCAACCTGATCCACTCGTTCCGTGAAGGAAAATTCCCGTAAAGGAAAACGAGTTTCACAAGCACCATTTCGGACGCATTTTGAGATTTCTCAGTTAATTTCTATTTGCCGAACCCAGCCTAGATGGCACGCCTTTGACAGCACACCCGGGCCTCCTTTGAAGCCCGTCTATCTGAGTTCCGCTCGTCGTCATCCACTTGTCAAAGAGGCAAGATTCAACCAGATCAACTGGCCGACTCTCATTTGCCCCGTTTCAGAGGCGGGGAGATGATAGGCAATCAAAATCGCCCGTCAAATTGCATGGGCAACAATTCAGCCTCTTATCTGACAATTCTTTACAACGATTCATCGGGTCGCGCGAGATTGCTCGTGATCGGGCGCAAACTTGTCATCCAAAGCTCGGCATAGAAAAAATCAGCCCCGCGAGGAATCTTTCGCGGGGCTGAGGAAAACAGGGATTGGGCATCAAAATCAGGGTTCTGCCTGCTCGAAGAGGGCGGCAGCGGGCGGGATGGGCGATTCACCGGGCGCTCGCAGTGGATTGCGCGACGCCGAGGCTGCGGATTGAGAAGCCAATGCGTACGCTGGGGAAGATTCATCGCTGAGGTCCGATCGTACGATCACTTCCCCGCTGGCATCACGGAGCACGATCCGCATTGGAACGACGCGCTGGCCAAGGCTGGTCTCTTCGGCGTTCTGACCGGCGTAGATATCGAGCACAAACACGCCCAGGTTGATCCGCATCCGGTTTGAGAGTTCGGTGATTCCATCGGGAAGCTCGGAAGAATCCTCTTGGGCAAGGGCGGCGACTGCTTTGGCTGCCTCTTGGGCGTCGATGACTGCCTGGTCGAAGTGCAAGAGATCACCCGAGATCCGTACCGAGGTGGCCAGTTCATCGCCGGGGTTTGCTGAGAATGTTGATCGACGATAATGCCCGTAGAACATTTTGTAGAGCTCAACGGTTGCCCTTGATCCCTCAGCTCCAAAGCCACGATCGGTCTCGGCGCCGGTGACAAAGAAATATTCCTGGGCCCCCACCACTACTGGCTCAGACCAGTCCGACCAGTCGCCTCGGGCGAAGGGATCGAGGGTCAGGGCTTGCTGGGCTGGATCATCGGGATCAAGCTCGGAGCTCTTGCGAAAGAGTGGGTTGTTGACCACCACACGGGTGCGATACCGGTAGGTTGCCCCCGGCTTGACCCCCAGATCGTGTGTCCACAGATCGACGGCTTCTTCTTCGAGTACCGACCCGATGTCGGCTTTGGAGGTGCGGGCTCTGCGCGATTTCTGCGAATCGTCGATATCGACGCCGAGCTCTTTGAGTTGTTCTTCGAGGTCTTTGATTCTCTTTTCAAGCCGATTCTTGTCTCGGGTGCTGGTGTTGGGGATCAGAGGCAGCGGATCGCGCCCACGCCCTTTGGGAGCAGGGGCATTGCCTCCAGGAGCATTGTTGAGTTGATCGAGCTCGGCTTTGGCGCGATCGAGCTGGCGTGTGAGTCTGGCGATCATGGCCGAATCCGAGTGATCACCCGAGTCAACCCGTTCGCTTGGAGGCGTCCAGAGTTCGCCTGCGATCGTGGGCGGGAACATCGGGCGGGCCACTTCATCAACCACGCCCGCAGCAGCGGTGACCAAAGCGGTCAGATCCAAAAGCCCGGCTTCTTCAGTGAGCGCCTTGGTTGGAGTCGGGGTATGAGGCGGGGTGACGACGGATTCTGATGCCCCCCACGATCCATCGGGCATGAGCTCTTGGCGCTGGGCTTCAAAGCCCAGGATGGCCAAGCCGGTCACTGACCAGAATCGGCGAGGAATCGCAGCTTGGCCTTCTCCCTTGCCGAGCAGCGCTGCTTCGAGGTCCTTGCCGTTGAATACCGCTTCGACGGTGACCGATGGGAAATCGAAGGGTTGGGCGGCGGGAATAAACTGTTCATACTCGGGAACCACCGCGGGAACGAATGGATCGAGCGTTGCCCAGAGCGATGCGGCGACGGGCTTGGAGGTCATGGGGACCTGGAGCGCTTGGACTGGGCCTGTATCAACCTCGGGGGGTGTCCATGTGCCCCCGCCTGATGCATTGGTGATGTCGACGCCTTGACCCAGTGCCGAAGAGAGCCTGATGGTGCCCCCCGAAGCGTTTTCAAATGCCTGGTTGTATCGCTTGACGAGATCGACCGATTTGATCTCTGGCATCGCGGGGTCCTGGTCGGTGAGCTGGCTCTGGAGCTGATTGGCCTGCCCTTCGAGCACGGCGTAGACCTGGTCTGGAGCAACTTTTCGATTGCCCACATCAATATCGTTGGGGCGTGTAACAAACTGCATCGAGAGCACCGCCAGAAGCAGGAGCATGACAATACCGAGCACAATCTTTTCGATGTGTTGCTCGAGTGGGTTGACGCCTTTGAGTTTCATATCAATCTCATTTCAATGATTGGTGTGCACTGATCTAAATCGTTCGTCTCGTCTGATCCATCGCCTTAGCCATCGCCTTAGCCATCGGAATCATCAAACTCATCGCGCCCAGTATCGAGCGGGATGCCCAGCGCGGTCTTGATCCGGTCGGGCATGAGTGGTTCGAGCCATGAGCGGAGCCAGACGCTTTCGATGGTGATGGTGGCGCGTACGACATGATCGTCGCCGTAGTAGTACCCTTGCTCAAGATCACTCCAGACATCAACCTCTTCGAGATCGAGATCGGTGACGGTCATGTAGTTGGTTTTGCCGATGGCGTCGATGAACCGGGGGAGGTCCTGCGAGGAGGCGATGACGACGAGTTCGATCATCCGGATGTCATAGGCACTGTCTGCCTCTCCTCCGGTGCGCTGCGTGAAGCTCTCCGCCGAGGCATCGTTTGCTTGAGCACCACCGCGCGACGAGCTCGCACTTCGCCCGCCACCGGAATAATAAGGATCGTCGCTCACAGTGTCCTGTGTGGAGGAATCACCAAGCTCAATCTTCGAGACGCGGATACTTTCGATACGCTTGACGGGCGCATCAGGGATCGCCATTGCCCCAGAGACGGGGTCCTGGTTGGCCAGGGCAGCCGCTTCGAGCACATCGGAGATGATCCAGTAGTCCCAGAGCCAGTTGAAGACCATCGCCTCGTCGATCGTGCTCAACGGCGGCACGGCTGAGGGAATCACCGAATAGTCCGACTTTGATGAACCCCCTGTGTTTGAGCTCCCTGAAGCAGATTCGGCCCCATCGACAAAGGCTTGGGGCGTGCAATAGAAGGTGAGCGCTTTGGCCCGTCCGATGTATTCACCAAGACGGCGGGCTGTAAGATCGTTGTTGAGTTGCTCGGTTTGCAGACTGGTCATTTTGCCATCGGCACTGGCGTTTTCGTATCGTTGTTCTTCTCTGGTCTTGAAATCTTCGAGTGTGGCCTTGAGTGCCTCAGGGTCTGGAGGCGACCCGGCGTTGAGCCTTTGGAGTTTGCGCTGATAGACCGACGAGCTCGAGTTGGTCCCCACGATCGCCTCGGCCATCTCGCGTCCGAGGCGCTTCTGGGTCCGGTCATCCGCTGCCCGAGGCAAAAGCCCGGGGACAAGCTCGACATGATCGCCCTGATTGAATGCAGTCCCCCGATCGACGACCTCTTGAACCTGCTCTTCGCGCTGGGCTTTGTGTGTCTGGTAGAACTTGGTCACTGCATGATTCGGTGCGCGAGTCTCGGAGAGGTCCTCTTCGCCTTCGAGCACCGCTGGGAGCGTGTAGGTGATCTTGCCCGCCGAGGCCAAGGCACGCTTTTCTTTGGTATAGGCAGCATTGGCCTTTTCGTAGATCTTCTTGTTCCATTTGTTCGCGAAAATATACCCCGTCGGCAAGAACGCGAGAATCAACACGATCGAGATGACCACGATAAGGTTGGCTTTGATAAATCCGATGATCTTGCTCATGTGTCATCTCCGTTTTGGGCATTCTCGTCCATGGGATCGAGCACCGCGTACCAGGTGAGGGTGACAATCGTTGTGGGTGTTGTTGCAGCCTCGTCTTCGCTCGGGCGAGCAATCGGCGCAAGGGCATCGAGCCCGGTGCCCCTGCTTCCACCAAATGTGGGCCTCGAAGCAGGCGTGGTGTTGCCCCTGCCCACGCCGGGTCTTGCCGAACGGACACCATCCTCCACTTCCCAGGGTTCTTTCTTGGTCACCACCACCGTATATGGTGTGCCCTCACGATCGAGCTGCTCGCGCAGGATCGGATCGACATGATCGAGCATAAAGACCCCGACATCGGCGAGGGGAATCTCGAACCGGGCTTTGATCTCGATACGACGCTTGGCTGCGATCTGCGAGAGCACCGGATCGATCGCTGAAGCGCCCGAAGCGTTGCCCCCACGAAAAGATGGATTCGCCGAGCTCGTGTCGATCGCACCCGAAGCCACATAATCAGTCGTCAGACTCAAAAGCTTCATCGGCTCAGCATTCTCGAATGACTCGGCCAAGCGGGTATCCGTCTGGGCAGCAGCCAAGGCGCTCTCGTTGACCTTCGAGAGGAGTCTCGAGGTGTCTTCGAGGATCTGGGCATAGAGCTCGCGTCCGTCCAAAAGCCCCACGATCTCGGCGCCTTGCAGGTTTGGCTGGGCATCATCAGTCACCCCGGCCTCGCGTGCTTCCTCGGCAAGAACGCCCGCTTCATAGGCGACCTGCCCGAGCACTGGTGGCTTCTTTGCCCCCTCAAAGGCGGTCGAATCCATCAAAGGTCGAATGAACATCGCCCCGGCAGTCGCGGCGGCCAATCCGGCAGCAGCTGCAAAGTAAGGCACCTTCTTCTTCCACATCGCGGACTTGATGACCTGCACAGGCATCAGGTTGGCCTGCATCGGGGCATGCTCGAAAGCCTGAAGCACACACCCGTAGGCGGTGGCGAGATTGAAGCTCGCCGCCTGGAACTCGCCAGCCCGTGGGCCATCATACGAAATCTTCTTGAACTGCTCAAGCCGATACACATCGAGCTGGAGCTGCTGCTTGAGGTACTTGCGCAAACCCGGCAAACGGAAGGTCGAACCAAGCCCGATGAGCCGTTTCAAATCCGCATCCGGATGCACCGACTGGTAGAACCCGATCGAGCGCTGGATTTCCTGAATCAGATCAGCAAACACCGGACGCATCGCCTGGAACACATGCCGGGCGTGCTTGGACTGCTCGGCTTCGCGCTTGAGCTTCTCGGCTTTGGAATAGCTGAGCTTGAAAGCATTGACCAAGGCCTCGGTGAACTGGTGCCCGCCAATCGGGAAGGTCCGCACCCAGACCCGACCGGCTTCGGCGATAATCAGATCCGTCGCCACCGTCCCGATATCGAGCACAATCGTCCCCGGGGTGTCATTGGTGAATCCCAGATCAACCGCCAGGGCGTTGTAAGCTGCGATCGGCGAGAGAGTCACGGTATCGGGGGTGAGCCCAACATCGTGAAGCATCGAGAGCTGATCCATGATCCGCTGACGGGTGACAGCGAAGATTCCCACCTCCACATCGGGAGAGTCTGGCGAGACAAAGGTCTGGTAGTCCCACTCGACCTCCTCAAGCGGGAATGGAATCTGCTGGACTGCTTCAAACTTGACGATATCGGGAACCTTCTTGGGCTCAACGGGAGGCAACTTGGCAAACCGGGCAAAGCTCTGATGACCAGGGAGCGAAACCGCGATCCGGGCATTGGTCAAATCGTGCTGATTCACCAAAGTGCCCAGCGCCACACGCATCGCGTCGGTCTGGTCAAGATCGGGCGTCGAGAGCACCTTGGGATGATTCACCACCGCAAAGTCGAGGACCTTGAACTCCGAGCCATCCATTTCGAGCTTGAGCGCCTTGATCGCGCCGAACCCCATTTCGATGCCCCAGCATATATTTGACGAAGCCATATAAAGATACCTCCAGTACCTATTCACCCCAACACGCTCTGGTGCCCAGTCCAACACCGGGCTCGATCAGGGGACGCAATGGTACTCAAACAAGACCACCGACGCACACAACAGACTACACACAATACGATACTTTGAATCCGGTGTTCCGATCCCAACTCCGGTTGTGACACACCTGTGACATACCAGTTGTATACCAGCCGCATATTCCGCCACATCCGCATCGCAACCCGATATTAACGATAGACTGCCAACGATGCGGATGAAACGAATGCCGATCCCTGGGGATCCATCGCCGCAGCATAGTTGAGCAGCTCAACCCGAGAAGGCTCAACTGTCCGCAACATCGCAGCGATATTGCCGATCGAACACCACCGCGTGGGGTTCTGCTGCCAGGCCAACGAGCCGATCAGATCATCCATCCGATTTTCTTCGATCAGTTTGAGCATCTCCCGATCATGCGTCGCCACCTGTGTCCGAAAGGCATTGGCTTCTTCCGAATCGCCCGCCAGTGCCTGCTGATCTCCAAAGGCTGGGCCGACATGGCTTAGATCCGCCGAGCTGATGACCAGCGTCGTACCCGGCATTTTGGCGATGGCGGATTTGAGGGCATTGACAAACGGGTCGATCCCGAGTCCATTTTCGTCGTAACCCTCGCCGTTGTTGACGGTTGGGTCGTGGATCAGTGCTCCAAAGACCTTGGGATAGGCACCTGAGTCATCCGTTCCAAAGACATGCTGAATCCATGGGATATGGAGCTCGATGGAGTGTTCATTTTCGTGGTCATACCGATTTTCGAGCATTTTGGCGCTCATCTCGTCGCCGAGCTCTGCCTTGAGGGCGTCAAGGAGCTCGGCATCGAGCTCGCAGGTGCCGATGGGTGATTCGTATCCTTTATCGCACCCGCACACGCCGGTCGCTTGTCCGAAGTGGTTGGTGCCCAAGATGACGATCCGATCCGGGCGATCGACGACGCGCATCCGCCCATAGATATGCCCGTAGTTCATCCACCCTCTCAGATAGTCGATATGTGGGGCAATGACCGCTGCTGGGAGGGTGTCAAAGCTGGTGTTTTCTGCATCTTTGAGTGATTCGTCGATCCAGAGATCGAACTGTTTCTGGAGCTCTGTCCCGCCCAATTGGGCCTTCTGCTCGTCGGTTGGCTCTTCTCCAATCGCTTTGGCGACGAGCATGTCGGCGAGCTGGGCGGTTGAACCGGGTGGCAGGGTATCTGAACCATCGAAAGCATCGCGCATTTTCTGGGCGAGGAGTTCATAGGTTGGGCCGAACAAAAGCCCAGCATCATCGAGCTGGGCGACGAGCTGTTCGAGCATTGGTCGTTCGAGTCCTTTTCCTGCTTCGGAGACGATCTGGTCGAGGTCCCGCGTGCCGTCCATCATGGGCAAGACGATCTGGAAGGCGGGGTGGGTGACGACGATTTTGGTTGAAATTTGTTGAGCATCCGCGATTCCGAGCATATTGGTTTGTTGGCCTTGAGGCGTTTTGACCGGGATGGGCATGCCTCGGACCTTTCGGAGCTTGGGAGTATGCTGATGGGCAGCACTGGGATCAAACTCGGGCGGTGTTTGTGCGGGAGGCTGATTGCCTGATTGGTTGCCTGATGAATCGTTTGGGGGGATGTCGGTCATCACTGCTCTCCTGAGCGGAAATGGAGTATTGAATTGCACTTGCGAGCCAATAGTATAGGAGCACGAGTGGACGAAATGGTTGAGGGTGCTAAACTTGTCGTCCCGATCCCCATAGCCTGCATCATCGCAGAGATTGGCACAACGATCGGCAGAGAAAAGAAATTAGGCAAAGGACTCGGGTCATGATCGACACACTCAACGCAGGCGATACCATCAAGTGCACCATCAACACGGTGCCTCAAAACAAAGCAGCATGTGATACCATCGAGCGGATGATGCGTCGTGATCCTGATATCAAGCGCTCCCTCGCCCGCGCCCAGCGGATGCGTCGTCAGCGGATGCATGCCTACATCCGAGGTGGTCGTCTGTGGTACTCACGCGAAAAAGCCGCCCGCATTGCCATGTGCGAGCAGGGCAATGCGTGGTCGATGCGTTTTACCCACGATATCACCCCGGACCTCTCCTCGGTCGAGCAGTACCTTTCATTTGAGAAGGCCTAAATCTGCCCCGGTATTGGCCTGAGCATCGCCCCGGGCAACCAAACGCAAAGAACCGAACCCGATCTGCACCTGCAGGTCGGGTTTTTTCGGACTCAAGACCCCGGCCGAGCGGGTGGGCGTATGATTTCTCCGGGACCGCAAGCAGGTTTCGTTTCCCCATTCCTAAAACCACGAGGAACACGCCATGAACTCAATCACCACTCCACTGCGTCTGATCGCGATCGCTGGGCTCTCGTTGAGCACGATGTCCATGCTGGTCGGGTGCTCGGATACCAACACCGACACACACGCACAACACGATGACCACGACGGGCATGACCATGGCGATGAGTCCAGCTCAGCAAAAGCCCAAGTAGAGGATCACTCCGGGCACGATCATGGAGATGAAGGACACACCCAAGCAACGGGCTCGCTCGATGTCTATCCGGGTATCCTCGGCGAGATCATCAGCCTGCCCATCGCGGGCAATCCCAATACCGATCTCAAAATCCGTCATATGCAGATTCCGAACTTCAAAACCAAAGATGGCATCATCAATGTCACCGCTGATGGAATCTCAGGGATGCGCTCGATGACGATGCCCTTCCCGGTGGGTCAAGGCGTGAGCCTCGATGGATTTGCTGTCGGTGACAAGATCAAGTTCACCTTCGCGGTCGATTGGAGCGGGCAAGGTGCCAATGCGTGGGAAATCACCAAGATTGAAAAACTCCCCGCCGACACGGTGATCGATTACACCAACAAGATCGAAGAGCTCACGGATACTGCCAAGGATGTGATGGACAACCTGCCCGGGCAGGATGGGCCATAATCGTTCTCGATCAAGGAAGCAGCAAGGTAGCAGCAAGGAGATGTGCATCGCGAGGTGCCCTGGCGGGGCGACCGAAGCTGCAAGAGGCTCCGAATATCTCTGAGCCACATACGCCGCCCCCTCGTTGGCAGCTTGTTTTACAATGGAGATGGCTTGGTGTATGGGCCGACCTGGGTTTCTAAATCGGCACTGATCCCATCATGATCGCCCAGAGTCGGGCAGAGCGTGGTGGTGCGCATGCCGATGCTCTTTTCCTGATCTTTTCCTGATCTTT
>WFPK01000074.1 GCA_015487555.1 Phycisphaerales bacterium | reverse complement strand
CGCGCAGCTTGAGCAGCCCTCAAGCCCCCTAGGCAGCCACCTCCCCATGACCTACACTTGACCCCATGAAACCCCTCGACAAAAACGCTTCCCTCGAAGCTGTCCAAGCCGTCTTTCGCCGGGCAGAAGCGCTCGAAAACGCCGGGCACCACGCCCAGGCCCTGCCGATCTATCAGCAGATCGTCCAGGCCAAACCACGCTGGCCCTACGCCCACTTCGGCATCGGCTCGGCCTACGCAGGCATCGGCAAGTTCGAAGATGCACGACGAAACATCCGAAAAGCAATCGCCATTAAAGACGACCACGCCGCCTTTCACGCCAAGCTCGCCGATGTCCTGAGCCAGCTCGACGATCCCCAAGCCGCCATCCAAGCCATCGACCGCGCCATCGAGCTCGATCCCAAAAACATCGCCTACCGCGTCAACAAAGCGATGATTGTCCGATTCGCAGGCGACCTCCAAGGGGCCTACGACCTCCTGCTCCCATTGATCGAATCAGGCGAAACCGCCGATCAGCTCGTCCGCGTCTACGCCTCGCTCTGCGGCTCACTCGGCGCCCCCCAAAAAGGAATCGCCGCCCTCGAGCCCCTCACCCACACCGTCCACCCCGACCCCCTCGTCACCGCTACCCACTTCTTCGTCCTCGCCAAACTCTACGACCAGACCGGGCAGTTCGACCTCGCCTACCAGGCTGCCACCCAAGGCAGCGCCCTGCGCAATGACACCTATATCCCCGCCGACCGCCAGGCCCTGCTCGAACAACGAACCCAAGCCTGGTCCAAAGAACGCATCGGCACACTGGCCAGATCGAAAACGACAAGCGATAAACCCGTGTTCATCGTCGGCATGCCCCGCTCGGGCACGACCCTGATCGAACAGATCATCGCAGCCCATCCCCAGGCCTACGGCGCCGGCGAACTCATCAACATTTTCGCAGCAGCCGACGAGATCGCCTCGCCGACACCCGAGCATCCAGACCTGTGCGCGATCGTCGATGCGCTCAAGCCTGCCACACTCGACCGGGTCGCCCGCCGGATCCTGCGTGAGATGGACAAGCAGGCTCCGAAGGGGGAGAAGCCGATCCGGATCACCGACAAGCTGCCTCTGAACTTTCAACACCTCGGGTTCATCGAACAACTCTTCCCCAATGTTCGGGTGATCCATTGCACCAGGCATCCGCTTGATACTTTTGTGAGCTGTTATTTGCTTGACTTTGTTGGGGTCAATGCCCATGCGTATACCTATGACCCGGAGCACTTTGCTCATTTTTATGGGGTGTATCAGCGGTATATGGAGCACTGGAAGTCGGTGTGCTCGATTCCGATTTTGGATGTGAGTTATGAAGAGGCGATTGGGGATCAGCGGGGGGTGACGGAGCGGATTTTGTCGTTCCTTGATCTGGAATGGGATGATTCGTGTTTACGGTTCTTCGAAGCCAAGCGTTCGGTGAGTACGGCGAGCACGGAGCAGGTGCGCAGGCCGATGTATGCCTCGTCGATGGGGAGGTGGAAGAACTATGAGGGGCAGCTTGGGGTGGTGGTCGATGCGCTGCGTGGGTATGGGGTGGAGTATTCGTTGTAGGATCAGTTTCGGAATCAGTTTCGGAATCGTCGGCGGGCGGCCATGATGCCGAGGAGGGAGAGTCCGGCGAAGGCTGCGGGTGGGAGTGGGACGACGGCCATGGTTTCGCCGGTGATGCGGATGTTGTCGATGGCGAGGTCTTCATCGCCGGAGTTGAGGTTCCAGTCGATGCGGATGGCGAGGGATGATCCGGTGACGCCGGTGAGGTCTGCGGTGAAGGTTGTGAAGGTGTCGGTGATTTCTGTGCCGTTGAGGAAGGCTGCGGAGTTGAAGATTGAGCCGTCGTTGATTGCGGAGAAGATGTTGGTCCATGCGCCGCCATCGACTTGGTAGGAGAATGAGACGAAGTCTCCGAGGTCCCAGTCGTTGTTGCCGTCGTTTGCGTCGTCTTCGGCGAGGTCGATGGCGAACTGGAGGTTGGTTGTGTTGGTGATGTTGAAGGTATCGGTGGTGAGGGCGAGTGGGAGTCCTGCGCCTTCGCCGTCGAGGTCCATGCCTGCGAAGTAGTCGCCATCGGCTCCGTTGTAGACGACATTTGCGTTCCATGAGTTGGCAGCGGATTGCGAGAAGAAGTCATACCCGCCGTCGCTGAACTCGGCGACGGAGGTGGAGTAGCCGAGCCCTTGGGTGGAGAAGTCTTGGAGGTAGAGTTCGGCTGCGCCTGAGGCTGCGGCGGTGGTGGCGATGACGCTTGAAATGATGAGTGTGCGGTGCATGGTGTGCTCTCTCTCTTGTGTGTCCTGGTTGACGCTCGGGGATGGTACCAGATGCGAGGGGAGGGTGCAAGGGGGTGGGGGATTCTTTACCGGATTTGAACAGTTCGATGGGTGTTTTGGGCGGTTGGGCCGGTGTGGGGTGTGGGGGCG
>WFPK01000073.1 GCA_015487555.1 Phycisphaerales bacterium | reverse complement strand
TCTTTCCGCCAGCGGTAGTAGGCTTGCTCGGTCACCCCGAGCTTGCGTGCGACTTCGGGGACGCTCATCCCTTGGCCGAGATGGACCTCGGCCTCTCTGAGTTTGTTGATGATCTGTTCTGCTGAATGCCGTTTTCGTGCCATGATTGCCTACCTTCCAAATACGCCCATTCTACGAGAATACTCGCATAAAAAATGGACTGGGTTTTGGGGGGCAGGTCATCATCCAGCGACTCGGCCGTATAGATCGTATTGGTTCTGAGCACGAAGAAATCAATGCGATCAACTTTCTTCCAGAGACTGGGATTGAACAAAACCTCGGTATTCTTGCTTTGCTCCGACAACGCATTGCAGAAATCCATGAAACCATCGGCGAGGACGCTCAGATTCTTGAAGAAGATGAACGCCTGAACGAAGAAGCTATGTTTGCTATCTACGAAGGCGACACATCCGCACTCGATGATCCCGGCGGTGAAGATGAGACGCTTGATCTCAATGAGGCCGAGGAAGTATTACGCCATCTTGAGCGTGAGGATCCGGAGGAATACGCCCGAATTGCATCGCTGCGGGATGGAATCCGGTCGTCCAAGCCGGGAGTAGTCAAGGGTGTTTTCGCTCTATGCCAAGCGGGTGAATTCTTACAACCTATTGTAGTTGATGAATCGGGCGAGCCTATTACCAGCGACCTCGGTCGTGTCCTGCAAATGATCAAATCAGATCGGCATGACCCATCGCCAGCATCGATGCCAACCGGATTTGGAAAGCAAGTGCAGAGAATCCGTGAGAGTTTCGCTGAAACGGTTCGCTCGCGTGCAACCGCTCAAGGCCACGGGCATCGATTCAGCACAGACCAAAAGTATGTACTGGATCATTTGGTCAACGCAATAGAGTGTGAAGACGATGAGGGACGAACAGCTTTATTGTCGATGCTAAAGACTGCATTTTCGCAAACTCCAACGCCAGCAGTACGCAAGGAGCTTCAACGATTGAAGAAAAATGAAGTTTCAGGTCAGCGCCTCGCGGACGCGATACAAGATTTGTATACGAGGCATCGACTCAGGGACCGAGTTGGCGAGAAGCACGAAACACGCCAAATGGATGTCCCACGAATTATTTGCTGTGAAGCATTAAAATAACGGGACAGTGGATGCAGGAACTAACACAGGAGATCGAATCACTCTTCGAGCAATCCCTTCACGGATGTGAATGGATGAAGGTGCTATTTTGGGATCTCTTGGATTTTGACCGGATTTCAATGCCAGTGCCTCTCGATGTGCTACCAGCGTCAGCCCGAAGTGGGGTTCAGGAAGCAACGCTATGGGCCGAATGCGGCGATCTCCGTACGATCACGATTCGCCACACTTCGGGCGACTGGACATCAGATGCGTTGGGACAAGTAGCTGGTACTCTCGCTCTAGTATGGCGCCGTGCACTCATAGTGTTTGCGGATTCGACAGAGACGAAGTGGCGTCTCGTGGTTTGCATCCCAAGGTCAATTGGTCAAGCGGGTGAGTGCCGCGTCATCAATCTGTCCAATGGAAGTCGAAATACTCGGATCTCGGAGATGCTAACAACCCTCTCTCCCGAGACTACACCGTCGCAGAATATTGCTCTTCAGAATTTGTGGCATTTTGCAGAGCCACTTATTGATCCGACGGAAGGTGTCATGCTCGGATTGCCCCACTGGCTACGGAGCCAGCTTAAGGACAGTAGCTTCGAGGACTTTGTCCGTCAGGCGGGTTCGCATACCAACCTCACGAGGGATGAGGAAGCAAAATTGGGCAAGCAGATTCAAGATGGAGACCGTGATGCGTGGCGAGAGCTTGTACAGCATAACATCCGGCTGGCGATTTGGGGGGCACGACGATTCGCCAAATCTCAGTTGGAGTTCGAAGATCTGGTCCAGCATAGTTTGCTCGGTGTCATGCGGGCAGCAGACCGGTTTGATCCATCGTTGGAGACGAGATTCTCGACATATACCTTCCATTGGATGCGACAATGCTGTCAGCGTGCATGTGAGTCTGAAGAATGGCTTGTCCGAATCCCACATCATCATCACCAAAACCTCCGAGCGTATCGAAAACGAACACTTCAGATGTGCTTGAATGGCGATACGAGTCATCTTGATCCTGAGTATGAGCGTCTGTTGCGCATTACAACTCTCGACAGTTATGAATGGGCAAAGTCTGTGGTGTACTCAGAAGCTTCCGACGACGATGACCCCGCGTTCAAAATTATTGACCAGATCAGTGTTAAAGATCGAGTAAGTAGAATCGATGATATTCTCTCTAAAACAACGCCGCGAGATCGAGAAGTATTGTATAGACGCTTTGGCCTCAATGGTCGAGAGGAATCAACGCTCGAAGACATCGGGGACGAACTCGGAATCACAAGGGAACGAGTACGACAGATAGAGAGAAAGCTGCTGACATTGTTACGAGAATGGCTGCCGAAAAAGTACCCGGGCGAATTTTCTATTCCCAATGTGGATGACGACGATGTTAAATTCCGCAATTAATCAGCTGAATTGCTCTCAGCCAAGAAACAGGTCATGAATTTGATCCGTCAATCTGGTACTGGAATTTTGTCCGTCGAGTTGGCCCGAGTGCTTGATATTCAGAGAACGATTAGGAAATCTGTTCTTAGGAGGCTCATCGACGACGGGGTGATTCAAATTTGTGGTGAAGGCAGATCTGCTTGCTATCAACTGAAATCAGATTTTTAACATGACGGATCGAATACTAATGAAGAGCCAAATGGAACAAAAGCGGAAAATGCCACGGACTATTGTGCAGAAAAACCTACGCCATTCGCACTCCACCAACACTTCGGATTCGGACTAGGTGTGTAGCCTGTAGACGAAAATGGATATGCCAGCCAGCGAACTGATTGCTCATCGAAGACTGCTATGGGTCTACCTGCAGAGCCCAATGCGCCTGCGACCTGCCGTCCCCACTGACACAACACCATTTCAGATATACCAAAAACTACCGCTTTAGGCACTCATAGTACGAGTAACCGACCACCATTGTGTCCCGAACATTTTGCGTAAATTCCCACAATCAACACTAGACTACCGCCTGCCTTACCCCTAACATCTATGTCGGAGCAGCTCCGCCCCACCGCCATTATTCAGCTTGGAGATCCATCTCATGGTCAGACAGTTTTCGCCGCGCACATTTTTTCGTCAGACACCCAACCATATCCTCCAGCAGTACTTCGAAAGCAAAGACATCCCGACTGAGATCGAGTGGGAGGGGCTTGGCGAAACCGATGTTGAACCAATCTTTGAAGCGATGGATGGACTCGATGACCGTGTACGCCAAGAAGTCGAAGGCGACTTTGTAGCCATCAACGAACTCGCGTGCTCGAAGGGAGTCTTGGCAATCCTCGAAGAAGCTCAACTCTGGGGGCGGGACTGGTCGGAGCAGTTTGCTGAAATGAAGAACGCCTACGAGCGGGCGTTCTGGACATTCCTCAACGAGCCCCAGCGTTTCGCGGCTGCTGGGAATCTTCAGCTGCTCGACCGCCTCGGATCGTGGAAGCGTCGCATGGTCGGGATGCTGCTCGAGCCGAAGACTACACCCGAAGATATCGAACTCTTCGAATCCAGCCTCCGCGCGTTCTACGCCAAGCAAGGACGCGGGCGATTCTGCCATGTCGATTATTACGAGCGTGCCAACCCTGAACGCCATTGCTTCTTCGCATATCCGGAGGACTTCGCAAACGCAGAGCTCGGCTACGACGAATCGGGCCAGTTCCAACACCGCATCCATCGCTCGGCCTTCGAGAATATCTTTGTGTATCGCCCCGAGGACGGCTTCTTGGAAGTCCATGCCAAAGACGGCAAGAAGGTTGTTGAGCCTTTGATGGAAATCTTCTGTACCACCATCCTCGGACTCAAAGCGATGCCTGAAGATGGACGGATGCCGTTCGATCTGACCTCACTCAAGGATCGCAACTTCAACTTTACCATCGAGCCCAAAGACGGCATCGCCTCGATCGATTTGCTCGAACTCAAACTCGATATCGCGGGCAACGGCTCGGGGCGTCAGCGAGGCCAGGTCACGCTTGGCGTGCCCGCACGAAACAACGAGAGCCTGCACAACCTCATCGACGAGGTCATCGACACCAAGAACGCCCGGCTCAGTGATCTCCATCCTGCCAAGGCGAAGCTCCGCGTCGCCTTCAAACCCGTCAACGGCTACCAAGCCAAGACGCTCCCGTTCACGCTAACCTACCCCGATGGCTGCACGCTCAAAGACGACCCGCATGACCAAGTCGTCAAAGATGTTCTTCGTCGATCAGGAATCGCCCATTGACCGAAACACTCCGGCTCATCCTGCGCTCGGCTGAACGCCCCGGCGGCCTGCCAACCTTCACTGCGGACGATACACGCCCGTGGAGTTCTGGCGCACGCGATGCGCTGATCGATCAAGGCATCCTCCTTGAGATTGGGCACACCGATTTTGTCTACTGCGATGGTTGTATCGACCAGCACCCACTTGAAGTTGAAATCCGTGAATACCCCACCGGCATGCTCGGCGTCGCCATGTGCCCCGAGTGTGGCCGGGTAAACATCCCGCTCGAACGACTTCGACAATGGCAGCTCGCCCCCATCGGACTCGCCCAATCGGTCATGGCCGCCATCGGCTCATCCGGGCCGCTCGATGAGATCACCACCAATCGGATCTGGTCGCTCGGCACCATCCCCAGTGACGATACCCCCCGAGATATCTTCATCGCCCGAGGCTTGGACTGGCCCGACGCCCGCGAAATCGTCCGCCAAGCCGAACCACTCCGCCGATCACCCGCCCCACTGGTGCTCTCCTACGCGACGCTCCCAAACCCCGGCATCTGGTCTGGCTTCCGCCCCGCAACCGATGTGCTCGCCAGCATCTGCTCGCTCGACGATGGCGTTTTCACAGCCAACCTCTCCGACTCATTGAATCGAACAACCCTCCCCCACTCCGATGCAGGCGAAGGCAGCTGGATCACCGTCACACAGGCCGCCAAGAAACTCATGAAAGTCGTTGACGACCTCGACCTCAAACGAGCCCGCGCCCGCGTCTCTGGCGCAGCCAACAACGGCAAGTTTAAGACCAATGACGAAAAGGGAACGGCTCGCGAAATCCATCTCGATTCATTCAGCACCTGGCTCTTCGAGCAACAAGAGATCAATCTCAACAAACCCGCTTGGTAGCATCATTCGAGCCGGGCCAAAGCCTGAAAAGCGGAAACGACTCTCGTCTTACCGTATGATCTTCTCATATGATCGCCAAAGACAACACCAACCCGCCGCCACCCAGATCAAACCGGAGAGCATTCAACGGCCACGAAGCCGAGCGACAGATGGCGTTCTACCTCAACCGGGCGTTCGGCGAGTCTGATTCGATCCATGTCATCAACGACCTCCGCCTTGAACGCAAAGGCGAGGTCGCCCAGATCGATCACCTCATCATCCACAAGCACGGCTTGATCATCATCGAATCCAAGAGCGTCGCCGGCGAAGTCCACATCAACAGCCACCTCGAGTTTGTCTATGCCTACGGGCGGAAGCACACGGGTATGCCCTCGCCGATCCAGCAGGCCAAACGCCAGGGCGATCTTCTTCGTTCGTTGCTCATCGATCACAAAGAGGGGCTCCGCAAGAAGAAACTCCTTGGCATGGTACAAGGCGGCTTCCAGCATTGCCCGATCCAAACGCTCGTCGCAATCTCCGACAAGAGCATCATCAAACGCCCAAAGCAACCAATCCCCGAGCTGCACAAAGCCGACCAGATCATCGATAAAATCAACAGCATCATTGCCCGGCATATCAATGGGGCCAAAGTCTCCACGGCCGAAGACGGCAAATGGGGGTTGTATTCATTCCATCCTGAAGAGTTTGATCGAGTGATGCAGTTCCTCGTGGCCCACCACGCCCCGCTCAAGCCTACCCACGCTTCCCCCCCACCACCGCCAACAACGAACCCAGCCCCACCCAAGCCAGCACTGGAAAGCAAGGGCAAGCCCATCTTCCTCTGTACCCATTGCCAATCGACCAACCTCGAGATCATGTACGGCCGATCGTACTACTTCAAATGCCACGACTGCGACGGCAATACCGGGATCAAGAACATCTGCCCGGCATGCGGCAAGACCATGAAGACTCAGAAACGAATGGCCGAGTTCACGGCGATCTGTACCGATTGCGACACGGCCGAGGTGTTCTTTGTGAATCCGAGCCCGTCATCGCGGTGATTGCGCGGTGATTTGCGCGGTGTTGACCGCGCTTCTCCGCGATTTGGTCGCAAAACCGCGCAACTGGCCGCATGACTTGCAATCTTCAACCGTTGGGTATACCGTGACTTAGCGTTTTATGGCTGAAAGCGGATGGCCCTTCCAAGCTGAATGTTGACGGTTCGAGTCCGTTCACCCGCTTTTTTTCGCCTTTTATCTTCACTTTTTACCCGGAACCCGCTCGCTGCCCCAGCGAGCTGATTCGCGTGGCTGCCTCTTGGATGGCCCCGTCGTCGAGGTCGAGGTGGGTCACGAATCGGAGGGTCGTTGGGCTCTCGGCGTAGCAGAGCACGCCGATGGATTCGAGTGTGCGTTCCCAGGCAAAGGCATCGCCGCCAGCGTCGATCGCGTGCTCGGCAAGCTTGGCGTAGACCAGGTTTGTCTCGACATCGGCTGGGTCGAAATCGAAGATCGAGCACTCGGCGAGATCGTTGGCGAGTGATCTGGCCCGGGCATGATCGTCAGCGAGCCGATCGAGGTGGTGATCGAGGGCATGCAAACCCGCAGCTGCCAAGATGCCCGCCTGACGCATCCCGCCGCCGAGCATTTTTCGTTTGTGGCGGGCGCGTTCGATGGTCTCACGATCGCCCACAAGCACCGACCCAACTGGGCATCCGAGCCCTTTGCTCAGGCAGGCGGAAATGGTATCGGTGTCGGCTGCGAGTGTGGAGAGCTCAACGCCCAGTGCGCAGGCTGCGTTCCAGATGCGGGCTCCGTCGGTATGGACACGCATCCCGTGCTCCTTGGCAGCCGCACACACTTCCCCCAGCATATCCATCGGCCAGACTACCCCACCAGCGCGGTTGTGAGTGTTCTCGATGGTCAAGAGCTTGGGGATCGGGAAGTGGATATCCGCTGGGCGGATGGCTGATCGGAGCGCATCAGCCGAGAGAACCCCCCGCTTGGGCGCATCGGCATCATCGACAAACTTGACGCTGCACCCGCCCACCGACGCATACCCGCCGGCTTCATAGTAGTAGATATGACCCTCACGATGCGTCAAGATTTCATCGCCCGGCGTGGTCTGCGCCAAAATCGCAAGCAGATTCGCCATCGTCCCCGAAGGCACAAAGAGCGCTGCTTCCTTTGCAAACAACGCAGCGACCCGCTCTTCGAGCTCGATCACCGTCGGATCGGTGCGCATCACATCGTCGCCGACCTGCGCATCGCGCATCGCCTGGCGCATGGCATCGGTAGGTCTGGTGACGGTATCGGATCGCAGGTCGATTGGTTGATTCACTTGATACTCCTTGTCGCTCACACTCTCAGCCGACGGAACAACTCAGGCCTTGACCACGCGGGCTTTGACTGCTTCGAGTCCGTCCATCGCATTGCGTGTGTCGATGATGAGCTTGGCGTGTTCGCCGATCATTGACCAGTCGATCACCCGATGATCCGTCACGATCACCACGCAATCCGCACCTTCGAGTGTCTCTGGATCAAGCGGGACCGAGCGCATATCGAGCGGATAGTTTCGCATGTTGTGAAACCGATCGACATGCGGATCGTGATAGGAAACTTCGGCCCCGCGTCCGATGAGCCGTTCGATAATCTCGGCTGCGGGCGTCTCGCGGACATCGTCTACATCGGGCTTGTACGCCAACCCTACGACGAGCACCTTCGAGCCTTTGACCGATTTGCAATCGTCATGGAGCGCCTCAGCTGTTTTTTCGAGCACATACTCGGGCATCGCGCGGTTGATCTCGCCTGCGAGTTCAATAAACCGCGTTGCGCACCCATGCTCGCGGGCTTTCCACGAAAGATAGAACGGGTCGATCGGAATGCAGTGCCCGCCGAGCCCCGGCCCAGGATAGAACGGCATGAATCCAAAGGGTTTGGTCGAAGCCGCCCGGATGACCTCCCAGACATCAATGCCCATGACATCGAATACGGTTTTGAGCTCGTTGACCAGTGCGACATTGACTGCGCGGAATACATTTTCGAGTATCTTCGCCGCCTCGGCGATCTCGGCGGATGATACGGGCACGACTTCGCCCACGCCGTGCCTATAGAGCGCACAGGCGAGTTCGGTCGAAACCGAATCGACGCCGCCGACGAGTTTGGGGATGGTGGTCGTCGTGTGGCTCTTGCGTCCTGGGTCTTCGCGCTCAGGCGAAAACGCAATGAAAACATCTTCACCAACCACCAACGCGCCGCGCCCGTGCGTTTCCGCCGCGTCAAGAATCGCAGGCACAAATCGCTCATTCGTCGTCCCCGGATAGGTCGTCGATTCGAGCACGATCAGCTGCCCCGCACGCAGCTTGGAACCGATCGCCGTCGCGGTCTGGATCACAAAGCTCAGGTCCGGCTCCAGGTTCTTATCCACCGGCGTGGGCACACAGACCAGAATCACATCGGGCTCGTCGAGCCGATCGAAATCCGTCGTCGCTTCAAACCGATCCGATTCACTCAGCCGACCCGTCATCTCTTCGCCCAGATGCTTGAGATAGTTTTCGCCCCGTTCAAGATGCTCGATCTTCCCCGGATCAATATCAAACCCCAAAACCCGCAGCCCACCACCATGCAGCGCATTCGCCATCGGCAGCCCGACATACCCAAGCCCGATGATCCCGACCGTCGCGTCTTTCGACGCAATCGCATTCATCAGTTCATGTGCATGATTGGCTTGGTCGGTCATGGTGTGGTTCATCGCCTGTCAATGGCTTGGGATCGGGAGGCATTCGATTCTATTCCACACCAAGGCTGCTGACTCATCGGCGTGATGGATCGGCCTGGTGAACAAAGTCGGCCAATGCCTGGAGCAGTTCGGGCGATGCCTGCGACGAAATCACCCCCCCAGCCTTCAGATTTGA
>WFPK01000072.1 GCA_015487555.1 Phycisphaerales bacterium | reverse complement strand
GTTCGGAAGAAGGAAGAAGGAAGAAGGCAATAGGCAATAGGCAGTAGGCAGTAGGCAATGGGCAAGCCCCCTCCGTCTGCTGCGCAGCCACCTCCCCTGCAAGTGCGGGGGAGGTGAAAAGATGGCGCCTTCGTGTGAGAGAACGAGCCGTCAGACACGGCCTAGGTGGTGTCTGATGGTTCAACATCCCATCGGGTGCCACTACTCGCCATCTTCGGCGCAGTAGTGCTTTGGTTTTTCCGCCATCAAAGAACACGACTGCGCCCTTCGGGCGAGTCGTGGCACCCAGATTCGGATTGATAAACGAGCCGTCAGACACGGCCTAGGCCATGAGTCTTTCGCGGCCCAGGGCTCTTCTTGTGTCGGCGAGCTGCCCGTAGTGCATGGCGGGGTGCATGATCGAGACGGCGAGGCACTGACCGATGGTGCCGAAGAAGTCTTTCCATTCGTCTGGGCATCCCGGAGCAGGCTTGTCGAGGTCTGCGTCGGTGATCGAATCGAGGTAGGCGAGCAGCTCTGCCTGGGCCGATTCAAAGTGACCCATCAGCTCATCGAACGATGGATAGTCCGAAGCGTTGGTGGTGGGTTCAGATTTGAAATCAAAGCGATCTTTGAGTGCATGGAGCGGGCAGGTCGCTTTGCCTTGGATCATCTCGTGGAGGATCGAAGAATCCGAGTAGGCCAGATGCCCCAGAATCCAGAGGGCGTGGTTGCCGCCTTTGACGGTGGGCTGGGCGAGTGGTTCGTCTTTGAGGTCTTCGATCAGACCCAGCGTCCACTGGCGTGAGGTGATGAGGGACGATTTGATGAAGTCGGTGGTGCTCATGGGGGCTTGCTCCTGTTTGTTGGTTCGTATGCGCCTCTTCGCCAGCATGGTATAGTTTTGTTTGGGTGTGTGTCAAGCGGTGTTCCCCAAAACAGCATTATTTGGTGTCATCACGCTCGTCGAGGGGAATCCAGACGGTGACGGCAAACCCCGGCGGGAGGTATTCGATGGTGGTGCGGTAGACATAGAAGTCGTTGGGGTCGTGGTTGATGCGTTCGAAGACGGAGGCTTGGAGGTCTCTGAGTTGGGGAATCTCGCGTGTGTTGATGCGCTTGATGCCCATGCCGAGTCCGACGGCTTGAGGCTCGTCGTCCATGCGATAGGAGGTATCGTCGGGTTTGTAGCTCTGGGTGCTTGGGTTGAACCCGAATCGTTCGATGGTGAGCTTTGGGGGTTTGGCCTGGTGGTAGAGGTCTTTGTGGATGATGGTGTCGAAGATGTTGATGTCGGCGGGGAGGACGGGGGCGTGGTGGACGACTTCGTGTGTGCGATCTTCAACTTGATAGCGTTCGAGCGAGCGGGCGATGCGCTGGCCGAAGAATATGGTGATGGGTGTGTTGATCTTTGGGAAATCGGGCGCGAGGGTGAGACGGAGTTCGTTGCCCGAGGGTTCGAGGGTGAGTGCGTCGGGGGGGATGGATCCGAACTGGTGGAGAAGTCGCAGGCGTGGGTCTGGATCGAGATCGCCATCGAGTGTTTCGAGTGCGGGGTCGTTGAGACCGGGTTTGTGCGTATAGATCTTGCCGGAAAACACGACGGGAGCGGGGCCGATGCGGAGTCGGCGCAGATCAACATACCCAGCAGCAGCGACGACATCGACCTTGGTGTCGAGATTCTCGGAGGGAACGAGGATCCCCGAAACATACCGGACAGTTGCGCGGAGTCCCAAGAGCTGGGACATCCCGATGGAGACTTGGCGGAGTGCTTTTTTGTTGGTCGCTTCACGGGCTTTGGGGACACGAGCGGAGAGTGCGCCGTCGAGCCCGGTGCGTCCTTCGGGGAATTTCTGGAGGATGCCCTCGTAGATTTTGGTGACCCGGCGTGCTGCTTGGGCGGCTTCTGCGGGTGATCCCGCACGCTCGGCCGCGTCAATGATGAGCCCGAGCCCCTTGGGAGCCGGGGATTCATAGAGAATGGTGTAGGGACATTCATCGCTCATCATCCGCGAAAGACGCCAGGACTGGGTGCGGTCGAGGGAGAGGACTTCACCAATATCGTTCGGTCTTGGACGAAGACCGGTGAGTGGTTCGATGAGGTCTCGCATTGATAATTGCAGTTTTTGGCCCAAATTCGCCAATTCGAGCATAAGGTCTGTCGCACTTCCTATTTCTGGGAAATGTTTTTGGGGAAATTCTTCCGATTTTTGCGTCTTCGCTGTTGAATCCATCGAATATTCCTGTAGACTATTTCTATGCAATGCTTCTGGGAAACAGATTGTCTGTTTCCTTACCCCCGGCATTGCGCCCCAATGTGTATAGATGGTATGCACTTTTCAAAGGAGAATCACAATGAAAAAGACAACAGTCCTCACACTCGCCGCTTTGGTTGGTGCGGCACCGGGTGCCCATGGGCAGATTTCCACATTCAGCTACATTGGTGATGTGATTGAAGTTCAAGATGGGCTTGGGCTTTTTGGGTCAATAGCCGTCGGATCAGAAGGGACCGGGAGTTTCACACTCGATTTTGATGCAGAGCAATGGGATAACCCACAGGGTGGGGGAGATTTTATCGGTTTCTTCGAGGCGCTTGATCTTGATGTTGTCATCGAAGACTTTGCCGCTTCGGGCATCAGCCCCGACGACCTCATTTTCGCTTTGGCCCAGAACAATATGGGAGCCCACGATGACATGGTCGACACGCTTGAGATTAATCTCTCGCTCCCATCGACCTCGGCGTACGACTCTGGGTATGTCGTTGTCCTGCTCACCGGTACAGACGATTGGTTCGAGAGCACCGGCACGCTTCCGGATCCGCTTTCCATGGGGTTTGAAAATCTCTTGAGTGCCGAAGTTGTTATTGAGTTTTATCAACTCCAAGGCGGCGGCGGTGGCGATGGTGAACCAGGCGATGGTGGTGGCGGAGGCGGCGGAGTCATGGTCACCTCCCGCGCAGTGATCGACATCAGTTCCATGGCAAACGCTGCGGGTACCGTGGCGACGATCGGCTGTCGGAGCTTCCAGTTCGCTGCGCCGGTTGCCCAGTTCGATTTCTTTGATATCTCGGAGTTCATTGTTGAGTTCACGGCACAGACCCCCGCTGCGGATATGAACTCGGATGGGATGTTCAACTTCTTTGACATCACCGAGTTTGTCAACCAGGTCCAGACCAGCTGTTCGAACTGAGTGTGTGCAGGTTTATTCAAGTGTTTGTTTGAGCTTGAGTAGACGCAGGATCGAACAGTGTACCCTCGCTGGTGGACTTCGCCTTTATCCCCAAGGCGTTGTCCACCAGTTTATTTTTGGGACGATCAGAGTGTGAGGAGAGGGAGAGTGTGAGAAGAGGGAAGGAAAAAGCCGCATCGGGCGATGCGGCTCGGTGGGGCATGGTTGGTTGGGGAGAAGAAACTGGTTGGGGAGAAGAAACGGGCCCGAAGCTCGTTCTATCAAGAACCGTTCTATCAAGAACAGGTTAGGACTTTGGGCCGCCCGAGCGGATATCGCCGGGGAGGTCGAACTTGGCATCGTTGGCGCGGAAGAGCTTGGCGAGCTTGTTGGCCTGGGTGTCGTAGGCGGATTTGTCTGCCCATGTGTTGCGTGGGTCGAGGACATCGTTTGGGACGCCTTGGACTGCTGTTGGCATGTGAAGCCCGAAGACGGGATGCTCGATCGTCTCGGCGTTGTCGAGCTGCCCGCTCAAGATCGCGGTGACCATGGCGCGGGTGTAAGGGAGTGAGAATCGTTTGCCTTCACCTCCTGCCGGGCCTCCAGACCATCCGGTATTGAGCAGCCAGACATGGGCACCGTGCTCTTTGATGCGGTCGGCGAGCATCTGTGCATATTCTGCGGGTCGGCGTGGCATGAACGGGCCGCCGAAGCATGGGGAGAAGTTGGGGGTGGGCTCGTTGACGCCTTCTTCGGTGCCTGCGAGTTTGGAGGTGTACCCGTTGATGAAGTAGTACATCGCCTGCTCGGGGGTGAGCTTGGAGACGGGGGGCATGACGCCGAAGGCATCTGCGGTGAGGAAGATGACATTCTTGGCGTGGCCGCCGACGGATGGGATCTGCGCTCCGGGGATGAAATCGACGGGGTAGGTGACGCGGGTGTTCTGAGTGATCGAGACATCGTCATAGTCGGGGATGCGTGTGATCGGGTCGATGACGGTGTTTTCGAGGACGGAACCAAACCGGATGGCGTCCCAGATCTGAGGCTCCTTCTCGCGGGTGAGTCCGATGACCTTGGCGTAGCACCCGCCTTCGAAGTTGAAGATACCCTCTGGGCCCCAGCCATGTTCATCGTCACCGATGAGTGCGCGGTTTTCGTCGGCGGAGAGTGTGGTTTTTCCTGTGCCGGAGAGTCCGAAGAAGAGGGCGACATTGGAAGGGTCGTCCTTGGCGATGTTGGCACTGCAGTGCATCGGGAAGACACCGACTTCGGGCATGTCATAGTTCATGGCGTAGAAGAGGGATTTTTTCATCTCGCCGGCGTATTCGGTGCCCAGGATGATGACGATGCGCTGTTCGAGCGATTGAGCGATGTAGGTTTCGGAGGTGACACCCAGGGCGGCTTGCTCTTCAGCGGTGAGCTTGTGCGACCCGGCGTTGATGACAGTCCAATCGTGGTTCCATGATCCGTCGCCCGCATCGGAGGCGGATCCGGGTTTGATGAAGAGTGTCTCGGCGAAGAGTGAGTGCCACGCCATGGTGGTGATGACCTTGACGCCAAGTCGGCATTTGATGTCGGCACCGGTGAAGCCTTCGAAGACGAAGACTTCATCCTGGCTGTTGATGTATTTGGTGGCGATGTCGAGCGCGGTGTCGAACTGGGCCTGGGTCATGGGTTGGTTGACCTTGTTCCAGTCGATGTTGTCGTGGATGGCGGGTGAATCGACGAGGTACTTGTCTTTGGGAGATCGCCCGGTGCGATCGCCGGTGTTGACACTGACGCATCCGTTGGCTGCGAGTTGACCCTCACCTTTGAGGATGACGCGTTCCATGAGCTCAGCGGGGGAGATGTTGGTGTGGGTGCGTTGTGGGGAGAGGTCGAGTTGATCGGTGACCGCGCTCATAATCAGGCTCCTCATGTCCTTTGTCCCGGCTGGGTAGTCCACGACGGGGGGGGGTGAAATCTGGCTTGGGTTGGATATTTGCGGGTGTGTTTGGTATCCGGGATATCCGCCTTTGTGTCAGGTCGGAATTGTAGCCCGGATGGGTGGAAATGTTGTGAATTCTGAGGAGTTGGAGGCAGACTTTGGGGAGGTTGTGGTGCTATATTTCTTGAACAGGATAAGCGAAAGTTCTTGTCTTGTCGATGGTGGACGTAGCTCAGTTGGTAGAGCACCTGGTTGTGATCCAGGATGTCGCGGGTTCAAGCCCCGTCGTTCACCCTTTGGATTTGATTCAGGTCAGTCTGTTGGGACGGCTTGCTGAAAATGGCTTGCTGAAAAACAGGATTCGGAAGCTGTTGCGAGGCGGCGTGAGGATGGTCTGGGCAAGACCATTTTTTTTATCGGCCACTTTACGGTTGATGGGCCGGTTGATGGGCGTTTCGGGTGATGCCTGTGTGTTTCGGGGTTTTCACAGGCTCAGGGGACGATGATGCTCAGGGGACGATGATGCTCAGGGGACGATGAGGACTCTTGAGATATGCTCGGCGAGGAGCTCGTAGACAACATCAATGTCGCCATCGGCCAGGCGGACACACCCCATGGATTCATCACTTCCGATGGAGTCTGGGTCGATGGTGCCGTGGAGTCCTAGGGAGGTGAGCGAGCTGTATTGTCCGACGCCGGTGATGCCGATCCAGTATTCGCCGATGGGGTTGTCGGGATCGTTAGGGCTGTATTGTTCGCGGGCGTCTCTCGGGTTGACCCAGCCTGGGTTTTCGAGTTTATTTGCGGAGACGACGAACTCGCCGACGGGTGTGCCGTCGTTTGATCCCAAGCCGACATCGAATGATTTGATGAAGAGCCAGGAGTCTGGGTCGGCGGGTGAGCCGTGGAAGATGTCGAGTCGGTGTGCGGATTTGTGGACGACGGCGTGGAATGGGCCTCGGATGAGTTTGATGTTTTGGCCGAGTCTGATTTTGGATGGGTCAGCGATCTGGTTGATGCGTGCGATGAGCTTCCAGTGGGTAGCGAGCTCTCGTTGGGCAGCGATTTTGGAGAGGGAGTCTCCGGACTTGATGGTGTAAGTCTCGGCCATGGGATCGTTGGGATCGACGACGGGTGAGAAGAGGAGCTGGTTGTTGATGATGGTGAGCTCATCGCGGAGGTACTGGGCCTGCGTGTGGGTGATGTCGGCACTCAGGAGTGTTTGGGAGAGGAGTTTGCGGGCGCCGACGCGGTCGTTGCTGGCGACGAGCCGGTTGGCTGCGTCGAGCTGGAGCCGAATCCCGGCGGGGTTGTTGACTTCACGCGGGGTCTGGTTTTGGGTCTGGCTTTGAAGCTGGGTCTGGGGTACAGATTCGGATCGGGCCTGGTCGATTGCGGTGGTGAGAATGTCGGTGTTGGCGGTGTTGGCGGTGTTGGTGTTGTTGGTTGGGGTGTTGGTCGCCAGGGCCTGATCGACCTCTTGGGCGGGGTCTGGTCGATTACCTGCGCCGGGCAGCGGGCGAGCGGGGGAGTTGCGGATAACCAATGGCTCGTCTTCTCGAAGCGTCGATGGAGGTGTGTTGGCGAGGGCGTTTTCGTTGGTAGCGTTGGTCTGGTCTTGTTGGTCGGCTGCGAGTTTGCTTGCCCGTGGTCGGATCAGGGTGAACCAGAGCAAGGCGATGAGGGCAAGGATGACGATGACGGTGAAGAGCTTGCGGATCGGGCCTGCGCTCGATCGGCGGTAGTGGACCTGCGAAGAGCGGGTCGCGTTTCTTGAAGACTGGCTTGGGAGGCTCATCCGTTGTTTCCTTATGGCGGTGCGTGGGGCTTATTGGGTCTTGAGTTCGCCGATTTCGGTGATGATTCGGTCCATCGGGTGATCGTGTGGCTCGGTGGGGACCGTTTCGACGATCTGGCTGGCGAAGCATACGCCCGCGAGTTGGGGGCGTGGGGATGGGAGTGATTCGATCAGACGATCATAGAACCCTGCGCCGCGTCCGAGCCGATTGAACGAGCGGTCGAAAGCGAGCCCGGGGATCAGGAACAGGTCGATGTTGTTTGGTTCCACCAATGGGCACGCCGCGATGGGCACCCGTACGCCGTATCGGCCAGATTCGAGATCGGTGTCCAGATTGTGAATCTGGGCGGGAGACATGGATTTCGTCGCCCAGTCGATGGCGGGGATACAGATGCATTTGCCATCGGCCAAGGCAGCAGCCATGAAGGGATCGAGGGAAATTTCACTCGGGAGGGCCGCATAGGCGAAGATGGTCGAGGCAGATCGGTAGAGATCGGAGCCTTGAAGATGCTCGGCCAGACGGTGGCTTGCGTTGACGCGATCGGCTGGGTCGATGGCGTTGAGGGTCGATTGGGTGGCAGCGCGGAGGGCGGGTTTAGTCAAGGTCGGAGACACGGGCGATGGTAGGGGCATTTCCCCCGGTTTGTGCCGGGTTTTTGTCAAGGGGCGCCCATAACCAAACCCAGAGACATCATGGCAGGGAAAAACTTCAGAAAAGACCGATTTAGGGGGGGTTTTCCATTGCTTGAGGAGTTTCTTGTCGCTAATCTGTTCGCTCGCACACTCATCACCCAGAGGAGGACATTTTCATGTCGAGCAGTCTGCGCTTTAATTTGTTTGTAGGTAATCGTTTCGGGCATTTTGCCTGTGTTTCTGTGTTGGCTGCGATGGGGGCCCAGGCCTCGGCCCAGGCGTTGCCTCCTGTGCCATTCCCCGCGGAGAATCCATTTACGCAGGCCAAGGCAGATTTGGGCAAAATCCTGTTCTGGGATGAGCAGCTTTCGAGCGACAACACCATGTCTTGTGGCTCATGCCATCAGCCTGCGGTTGGTGGGACCGATGAGCGTCGGGGGACGAATCCTGGACCCGATAATATCTTTGGGACTGACGATGACATCATCGGTTCTCCTGGTGTGATTTTCCAGGATTCGTTGGATGATTATGTGGTTTCGCCTTTGTTTGACCTTGATGTGCAGGTGACGGGTCGTCAGGCACCTCCTGCGGTGATGGGAATGTACGCACCGGAGTTGTTCTGGGATGGGCGTGCGGGTTCGGCGTTTACGGATCCGTTGACGGGTGAGCTTTTGATTGCTTCGGGCGGCGCTCTTGAAAGCCAGGCGGTCGGTCCTCCGACGAGTGGTGCGGAGATGGCGCATCAGAATCGTGATTGGGCGCAGATTCTTGCCAAGCTCACAAATGCCAGACCTTTGGCGTTGGCATCGAATCTTCCTGCGGATATGGCTGCAGTGATTGCTCAGGGGAAGACCTACCCAGAGATGTTTGAAGATGTCTTTGGTGATGCCGAGCTGACTGCTGGTCGTGTGGCGATGGCGATTGCGACTTATGAGCGCACGCTGGTTCCGGATCAGTCGCCTTATGATTTGTTTGTTGCCGGCGATGAGAATGCGTTGACTTCGACCCAGCAGATGGGGCTTTCGATGTACCGTGCATCGTTGTGTAATGCGTGTCATAGCGGGGCACAGTTTACGGACAACTCGTTCCGAAACATCGGTGTTCGTCCTTTGGCTGAGGATATGGGGCGATTCAATGTGACGAAGAATGGCGCGGATCGTGGTCGATTCAAGACACCTTCGCTGCGCAATACCGGGCTGCGTGATCGGTACATGCACACCGGGACACAGAGCACGCTCGAAGAGGTCTTTGACTTTTATGCCCACCGCAATGGCCTGGTGCCCTTCCCGCAGAACCTTGATCCGTTTGTGATCAACCCGATTACCTTTGTTCCACCTGTCGAGGCAGCGATTATCGACTTCCTCGCCAATGGGTTGACCGATCCGCGCGTGGCCAACGAGACTTTCCCATTCGATCGTCCGGTGCTTTACGCCGAGCTGCCTGATGCCAACCCTGCGGTGGTTGAGTCGGGGACGGTTGGTTCGGGCGGATTTGTTCCTGAGATGGTGGCGGTGACGCCTCCGAATCTGGGCAATGATGGGTTCAAGGTTGGTGTGAATCGTGCGTTGGGCGGTGCTCAGGCATGGGTTGCCTTGTCGAGCTCGGCGCCGGTTGGGGGTATTGTTGCCCAAGACGAACTCCTGGGCCCGATCACACTCGAAGGCAGCGGCGATGGGAATGGATTTGGCACCATGCACTGGCCGATCCCCAATGACCAGTCGCTCGATGGACAGGTCCGGTACATGCAGTGGCGTATTGTTGATCCCGCAGCACCCGATGGAATCGCGTACTCACCTGTTGCTCACTTTACGATCTTCTGCTCGATGACCGGTGTGTGTGTGAACACCTGTCCTGCGGATGTCTCAGGCGATGGCGAGCTCAACTTCTTTGATGTCTCCGCTTTCCTGGCCGCCTTTGGTGCTCAAGACCCAGCAGTTGACTTTACCGGCGATGGTGAGTTCAACTTCTTCGATGTCTCGGCCTTCCTTGAAGCCTTTGCCCAAGGATGTCCTTGATCGTTATGATTGATGTCGGCAGCCTTGCCTGAGCGGCGGCTGTTGGCTCGACCAAACCACATTGAGACACTCGCCTGGCCAAAGTTGACCAGGCGAGTGTTGTTTTTGGAACAGATTGGCCCGATTGGGCGCTGGTGGCGGGCAGGCGGTTGGTGGCATCCGTATTGCTTATCGCTCGATCGGTACGCTTGCGCGCTGGCGCAGCAGCTGGTGTGGATTGCAGACAGAACAGGAAAGGAACTCTTGGAGATGGGCATGATCGGGCGACTGCTTGCACGGCTGACGATAATCGGATTTCTCACATCCTGCACTTGGGCACAGACGATCTGGTTTGTCGATGCCCAGGGTGTGGGT
>WFPK01000071.1 GCA_015487555.1 Phycisphaerales bacterium | reverse complement strand
GGCCCTTCTCGGGCTCGGCGGTTTGGTCGCTGGTCGTCGTCGCCGCTAATCGCTGCGATTTGACCAAACGGTTGATTTTCATCTGAAGACCAACTGTATGTGAAAACAAGTCCCCCCGATCGGGTTTCCGGTCGGGGGTTCTTTGTTTTTGACTCTGGTATTTCATGCGGCGGGGTGATTTCTGGATTGGTCTGTCGTATTTCAAGTTTTGACTCGTGTTTGGGTGTAGGGTCGGTTACTCTTGAAATGGAGAGCGATGTGTATGTGTTTCGTCCAGTTTGTCGCTGCGAAACATCACACTATTACAGGAGAAGAGTGCGATGAAACGGGCAGTTTCCTTCATTGCAGTCGCTGGGCTTGCTTCGGCTGCTGCAGCTCAGACAGGTTCATTGAGCATCACTTCGTCGGTTGTGACCATCGATCCCAGCGGCACCGCTTCCTTTACACTCTCCGTGTGGGGCGATGCGGACTTTGGCACCGCCATCGCAGGCGGCGGGTTCTCGCTCTCGGCAACGGGTGGCGATGGTGTTGTGGCCGATATGGTCGCTTCGGTTCCGGATTGGGCCACCCTTGGGTTCCAGGATAATGGCCATGCCGGCGGCGGCAACTACAACGGGGTGATCTTTGGTCAGTTGATCTTCCCGCCATTCATCCCACCAGCAGCTGATTCCATGCTCGGCGGGGGGGCTGTGCTTTTGGGCATATTTGAGGTGGCTCTTGTCGCCGATCCTGGCGCTTTCTTTATTGAGTGGACACTCGGTGGTGGCGTTGGTCCTTTCGTCATGGAAGTGTTTACCGATGATGGTGGTGCCGGGACAATGACCCGGTTGACCGAGGCAGATATCACCTTCGGTAGTGTTTCGGTCTTCGTCCCAGCACCCTCGTCGGTGGTCCTTCTGGGGCTTGGCGGGCTCGTTGTGGGGCGTCGTCGGCGGTGAGGATAGCGGTAAGGATATAGATTTGTCATATGAAACTTTGTAACTTTAGGAGGAAAGAGATATGAAAAACGCAGTTCTTCTTCTTGCAGCAGCCGGCTTTGCTTCGGCAGCAGCGGCCCAGACGGGTTCATTGGCCATTGTGGGGCCGACAGGAACAATTGACACCTCTGGTGGAGCAGCCACCTTCACAATCTCCGTGTACGCTGATGCGGACTTCGGCACCGCAGTCGCTGGTGGCGGGTTCTCGCTCTCGGCCGATGTGATCGACTGGTCTGGCGGTGCAGGCATCGTGACCGACATGGTCGGATCAACACCAGACTGGGCAGCCCTCGGGTTCCAGGACAATGGTTATGCTGGCGATGGCAACTATAACGGGCTGATCTTCGGTCAGTTGATCTTCCCTCCATTCATTCCCGCAGCTCCTGAGTCCATGCTCGGTAGCGGCCCAGTGCTGATCGGCGCCTTCGCCGTGACCGTCGCGGCGAATTCGGCTGGCGTGGTTGACTGGTCGACCGGTGGCGGCGTTGGTCCCTTCGTGATCGAAATCTTCACCGATGACGGTGGGTCTGGCACAATGACTCAGTTGACCGAGGCGGATATCGATTTTGGTGGCCTCCAGGTCGTTCTTTTTCCAGCACCATCGGCGATGGCTCTTCTCGGGCTCGGCGGGCTTGTCGCCGGGCGTCGTCGGCGCTGATTTATGGCGTCTCTTGGCTTTCGAGGATTGTGAAGGATAACACCACCGCGTCATTGGAGAGCAGGTCGAGCTTGTTGGGCTCGGCGTGGTAGGCGTCGATGCGTCGGAGCAGGTGGAAGAATCGGGACTCTTGCTGCATGATGCCTTGGGGCTCGTCGCAGAACATCCGGGTCGAGAGGACCTCGGTGATCTGAAGCCCGGCGTCGGCCTTGCGGGTGTAACTGGCGGTGAAGCGGTTGCATCCGGCGTCGCCATCGAGCCAGGTGTGTTGTTTGAAGCTCAGGTTGATGGTGGTGCCCGCGATCGGGGCTTGCCCTTCGATGGTGACGAGGGACCACTGTTGACCCGATATCCAGACCCAATCCTGCTCGGCTTGTTGAATCTCATTGACCATTGGGCGGGTGTCTGGGCGGGGCTCGAACTCTTTCTGTTTGTCCACGCATCCGGGGATGGTGAGCATCGCAGTTGCTGTTCCGCCCAGACAGGTATGCTTGAGGTTTGCTCGGATGGATCGGTTGTGGGTGCGTTTCATGCGATGGTTCCTCTTGATCCTTTGTGGTTCCCGGGCATGTTCACGATACGGGCTGGGGGGAGTGGCGGTTCTAGGAAGGCTCGGAAGTGCCTCCGTTTGTCAAAGCGTTCATCGACGCATCGTAAAGCTCGTGCATCTGTGCATCGGCTATTTTCTGTCCGATCAATGATGCCCAATAGAGCAAAGCAGCGATCACGAGAAAAAGTGGGATGAGCTGGAGCACGGTTGGAGGCTTATCCATCATCCATTGGGCGACCCCGAACATGGATGCAAAGAAGGTCAGGGTCATCAGGGCGATGTAGGTGAGCATGATCCCGGTCCACACGCTGGGGTTGGGACTAAACCGCCCGCGAATCGATGAGCCTTGGTCATGCTCGGTGACCTCGAGATGGAGCCAGGGCGACCAGAAGTGGCGATAGGACGGAGGGATGACGAGCATCAGGTGATTGCCTGCGATTCGTCCTTCGATGGGGTAATCGGTGTCGTCGACGAGCTGGGCGAGTCGGCTGACTGCCTCTTTGGGTTCGATCGGGAAGTCGAGGGTAAAGGTTGGCCTCATTGGCGGGATGTGCATCGCAAAGTTCCGTTGGAAGTGGGTGGATTTGAAGGCTCAGCATACCAGATCGGGAGCTGATAAATTCCGGTCAAACTGGAATTTCACATATGAATATCTCCCCAGGCATGTTTCGTGGAGGCTGCCCATTGGGCAGTGGGTATGATCTGGCTATGCAAACGACCGATGCGATCGACAAACTCGCCAAGCTGATCCATGATGTGCCCGATTTTCCCAAGCCTGGGGTGGTGTATAAGGATTTCACGCCTTTGCTTGCCGATCCGTCGGCTTTGGCTTTGGCGGTCGAGTTGATGGCCAATCCGTATCGGGGCAAGGGGATTGATCTGGTGGTCGGGGCGGAGAGCCGGGGGTTTATCTTTGGGATTGCGATCGCCCAGGCACTCTCGGCGGGGTTCGCTCCGGTGCGCAAGCCTGGGAAGTTGCCTCGGGCGGTGCATGGGGTGGATTATGATCTCGAGTATGGT
>WFPK01000070.1 GCA_015487555.1 Phycisphaerales bacterium | reverse complement strand
CTGGTGTCTGGGGTGGCGTCGGGGACGACGAGGGTGATTGGGTCGGCGATGCGGCCGAGTGTCCCGACTTTGCTATGCAGCAGCGGACGCCCGGCGTCGGGGATGATCCCCAGAGGAGCAAAGGCCTGGGCCAGTGGATCATCGAGCCCTGAGGTCGGGAAGATCGATGGGCTCAGCGAGATGAGCACCGATTCGCCTTGGTCGATGAGCCGGGTGAGGACTTTGGCCATCTCGGTCGCCCGTTTCGCGCCGGTGAGCCCGGATTGCCCCGAGCCCGCGGAGCTATCGACGCTGATGAGCGCGAAGACGATCGGGCGATTGCCCAGCGGATCGAGCTCGTCGAGATCTGGTGGCGTCGGTTCTTCGATCGCAGCCCATTCGAGCGTGTCGATGCCTTTGCTCCGGAGTTTCTCGACGGTTTTGGTGAAGAGCTGAGAGGCGCCCAGGAGCTCGTTGGGCTTGCCGCCGTGGACGAAGACGAGGATGGGCTGGACGGGCGCGACGAGCTGGGCGATGCCCGAGGCGATGAGTTCTTGAGCGCGCGGGCCGATGACCCCGGCAGCGGAGATGCCCGCCCGCTCGAGGGCGACGGCTGAGGGCAAGAGTGCATCGAGATCAATCGCAGCGACACCCTGATCGGGTGCGCCGATGACGAGCAGTGCTTCACCGGTTTCGAGTGCTCGTCCGACGCGCAACGCATCGATGCGCACAAGTCTGGTGATGCGATCGTGGGCGATGGCTGCTTGGTCGCGGAGGTTTTCGAGCGCAGGCACCATTGGCCAAGCGATGGCTTTGGGTTCGGCGCCCGGGTCGTCGTTGACAAAGAGTTCGATCTGGACAGCGAGCTCATCGAGCTGGTTCATCAGCTCGGCGAGCGAGCGCTCGATCGGGTCGGTGTAGGTATCGAAAGGGAAGATGTCATTGGTCTGGGCGTGTGTGTCGATCTGGGTGGTGATCTGCTCGCCGAGTGTGAGCAGATCGCGGGCGTAGACGCGGATGATCGCCGCGCGCTGCTCGAAGACGGCCTGGTTGTTGATCTCACGCGGCGAGCTTGGGGTGATCGCATCACGGACGGCTTCGAGTTTATCCGCCAGCATGGAAAGCTGTGGGGCAAGGGCGAGGAGGAGCTCGGCGCTGTGGGCGATGGTAGAGAGATTGGCATCAATGCTCGCTCGATCGCGATCGGCGAGCTTGGCGAGCAGGGCTTTGGTCTGGTCGATGCCTTGGGGCGCATCGAGGTCGATGATGCGGATGCTGAGCAGGGGGTTGGATCGGTCATAGGCATCGAGGACATCAGCGACGAGATCAACGGCGCGTTTGTCAGCCCGGTTCATGCCGATGGCCAGGACAATCTCGGTGGGGTCGGCGAGCCGATCGACGATGCTCGTTGCTCGCTGCGAGAGTTTGTGCGAACCCGTCGAGGTGACATCCATGCGGTAGTGGTAGGTCGAAGTGATGTACCCCGCGAAGATGACCGCGATGCCCGTTGTCAGGACGAAAGCAGCAGCTGTGATGATGGTGAACGGGCGGGATTTGCCCAATCGGCGGATTTCGAGCACACCCGAGGCGAGCACGAGCATCCAGAATGAGCCGATGATAAAGAAGCTGATGGTCGCGGTGTCGATGATGCCCTTGGAGAGCTCGTTGATCCGATCGGTGATCGAGAACATCGAGAGCACCATCCCGGTTTCGACACTGACCTGCTTGGCGATGACGGAAGTGAGCACCATCAGCAAAATGAGCGTCATCACCGTGCCCAGAAAGGCCAAGGTCTGCGAGGCGGTCAACGACGAAGCGAGCATCCCGATCCCGAGATAGAGCATCCCGACGAGCACGAGCATCAGGTACCCCGCCAGGATCGGTCCAAGGTCCGGAGTCGGGTCGGAGACGAGCATCAGGACGATGGGGTAGACAAGCGTGGGCACGAGCATGAGGATGAGGAAGGCGAGCGAGCCCAGGTATTTGCCCAGGGTGACCGCCCAGTCGCCTGCGGGTGCGGTGCGGAGGGCTTCGAACGAGCCCGAGCGGTATTCTTCGCTCATCAGGCGCATCGAGATCGCCGGGGCGATGGGGATCAAAAGCCAGCCGGAGTAGGCGAAGAAATAGCGCAGTGTGCCGGGCTGACCTGGGATGATGGTCTGGTTGACGAAGAGCAGGGCGGTGAGGAAGGCGAAGAGGGCGATGACGATCCACCCGGCGGGGACACGGAACATCGATGAGAGCTCGCGTTGGGCGATGGTGATGGTTCGGGTCATGCGTCACCGCCTTGGGTGCTGATTTGTGGAGTCTGGGCGGGCGCGGGGGCATCGACGAGCTGGATGAAGAGGGATTCGAGCGTGGGGACAAGTTTGTGGAGCTCGCGGATGAAGAGCCCGTGGTCGTCGGCGCAGGCGGCGATGGCTTCGCGCAGATCGTCCTCGGCGGGGGCCGACTCGATCTCGATCGTTGACCACCCGCTCGAAGCATCGTTGGGTTGATTTGGAGCGGGTTTGCTCGCAGCAACCCCGGGGATGCTCGCCAAGATGCGCAAAGCATGCTCGATCCCGGCGGTGGGATTGGTGCGGATTTCGACGATATAGCGGATTGCCCCTGTGGAGGCGTCGATGAGCTCGTTGGGGGTGCCGTCGGCCCGGATTTGTCCGCCCGCCATCACAATCACGCGATCGCAGGTTCGCTCGACTTCTGGGAGAATATGCGAGCATACGAGGGTGGTTCGGTGCTCGGAGAGCTCGCGGATGAGCGATCGAGTTTCGTGAATTTGGGTCGGATCGAGCCCGTTGGTCGGTTCATCGAGGATCAGGACCTGCGGATTGTGGACGAGGGCAGCTGCGAGCCCGACGCGTTGGCGGTAGCCTTTGGAGAGGTGCCCGACGCGTCTTTTGGCGACTTCGGTGATGCGGGTGATGCCCATGGCCTTGTCGATGGCCGGGCCGATCTCGCGTCCTGGGATACAGAAGAGTTTGGCGCGGTGCTTGAGGTAGCCTTTGACGCTCATCTCGGGATAGATCGGGGCACTCTCGGGGAGGTACCCGATGAGTGCTTTGGCCTGGGGTGCTTGGTGTTGTATGTCGTGCCCGACGATGGAGATAGACCCTTTGTCCGGGGTGAGGAATCCGGTCATCATGCGGATGGTGGTGCTTTTTCCTGCTCCGTTTGGTCCCAATAATCCGGCGATCTGCCCGGCGGGGAGTTCGAAGGATACATTCTGGACTGCTTTGAGCGGGCCGAAGGATTTTGAGATTTCTCGAACGAGAATCATGGGAGTTTCACAGCCTTTGTCGGCACATAGCCGATATGTTCCATCTGACGGATACTTTGATCGAAGGACGCAAGAAGGAAATGATACAAGGCGAACCCCTCGGGGCTCGCGTGCGAATAGTGAGCATAAGGATATACGCAAAGGGCGGAGAGATGTTGTCAGGAGCCGCCCAACTTTGTTCGGACACTGCCTTCTCATGGTAGAGACTCAACCCAAACTCGTCATCGTCGGCGGCGACCACGCCATGGCCGAGGAGCTCAAGGAGCTCATCGGCGGTCGGTATGAGATCGTCACCGAGCCCGATGAATCAGGGTTGGCAGCGGTGCTCAAGGCGCTGGGCGAGGGGATTTGTATCGTCGATCCTCAGGGCGAGTTGAGTTGGAGCAATGATTATTTCGATGGGCTCGATGAATCGACCCGCCACGAGGTGCAATCGTTGTGCATCCAGGCAGCCGATTCGATCGCCTCGCTCAACCACAATGCCCAAGGGGCGCTGGTGACCAAGCACGAGGTGAGTTCTGGGGATGGTCAGCATACTTACGATATTTACATCACCGGACTCGCCGAGCGTGACGAAGCGGGGATTCATGCTGGCCGGGTGGCAGCGATTGTCCGCGATGTGACGATGGCCAAGCATGCCCAGAAGAAGATGATCGCACTGGATCGCGCCGGATTCGAGCTTGTTCGGCTCGATGTCCAGGAGATTCGCGAGATGAACGCGATGGAGCGTCTTGCGCTGCTCGAAAAACGGATCGTGCGGTATTCGAGCGAGCTGCTCAACTTTGATCACTTTGCAATTTTCTTGGCCGATCAGAAAACCAATAAGCTTCAGATTGTGATGCAATCCGGGTTGCCCCCCGAGATTCGGGACTTTGATCTCTATCTCGAATCGGAGGGATCCGGGATATCTGGATATGTTGCTTCGACGGGCAAGAGCTATATCTGCAATGATGTGACGCAGGACGATCGGTTTCTTCCTGGGCTCTCGGGAGCCAAGTCAAGCCTGACGGTTCCTTTGTATGTGTCGGATCGGGTGATCGGGATCATGGATATCGAATCCCAACAGCCCGGCGCGTTTGACGATCAGGATCGGATGTTTGCGGAGATCTTTGGGCGGTATGTGGCGATGGCGCTACACATGCTCCAGCTTCTGGTCACCGAACGCACCGAGACGAATATGGTGGTCTCGGATCGGATGACTGGGGAGATCAACGAGCCGCTCGACGATATCGTTCAGGAAATCAGCTGGCTCACCGAACATGAGGTTGATGCCGATCCTGAAACCAAAGCCCATATCAAACGGATCATGGTTGATGTCGAAGCGATCCGCAATCGTGTAAAGTCTGTCGCCAGTGGCCCGCAGACGCTGCTGGGGGTTGATCGGGCCATGCTCGAACGCGAAAAAGACCCGGCGCTGATCGGCAAGCGGGTGTTGGTGGTCGATGACAACAAGAAGATTCGCAAAATTATCGGCGAGGTGCTCACCCATCGCGGATGCGAGACCATGGTGGTCCCCGATGGTACCCAGGCAATCGAGTTGCTTGAACAGGTTTCTACCAGCAACGCCAAGCCTTTCGATCTGGTCATCTCCGATATTCAGATGCCCGATCGCAATGGGTACGAGGTCTTCAGTGCCGCGCGCAAGCACTGCCCGGATGTGCCTGTGATTTTGATGACCGGATTTGGGTATGACCCGCATCATTCGATTGTGCGCGCTTCGCAAGATGGATTGCAGAGTGTGCTTTTCAAGCCTTTTGAGATCGAGCTATTGATGGGGCAGGTGCGCGAGGCGCTGGGGATTGAGCGATAGATTCGAACGAGCCGCGACCGTGAGGGAGTGGGCTTGCTCGATTGAGTAAAACGGAAGATCACCCTCTCATGGTCGTGGCTCGTTGGGAGTCTATTTTCGATGCGCAATCAGGACACGATCAAGCCCGTCGGAGTCCTTGGCGATGCGGGGATGTTCGAGCAGTTCATGGGTCTTGGCCAGTTCGAGGGTTTGCTCTGCGTTGCATGAGGCGATCTCGATCAGGAGCATGCCCGTGGGGACGAGCAGGCGAGGCCCGTCTTCGATGAGTCTGGCGACGAACTCCATGCCGTGGTTGTTGGCGCGCAGCGCGAGCGTCGGTTCGTGGTCTTTGACATTGGGTTCGATCGCGTCCCATTCATGATCGGGGATATAAGGCGGGTTCGAGCAGAGATAGTTGAGCGAGGCGTTATTGCCCGCGATGGGGTGGGTGATGATTGGGTCGAGCAGATCGCCACAGAGGAGCTCGACGCGATCTTCGAGTTTGTGCGCACGGATATTGTGATGCGCCACTTCGAGGGCGCCTTCGGAAATGTCGGTGGCGATGACGCGAGCGCCCGGCAGGCTCTTGGCGAGTGCCGCTGCGATGCACCCCGATCCGGTGCAGATGTCGGCGATCATGATCCCGGTGCCGGCGTCGGATTCTCGTAGCGCATTGTCGGCCGGGTTGTTGCGGGTGTGCTGGAGGACTTCTTCGACGATGGTCAGCGTCGATGGGCGCGGGATCAATACGCGGGGATCGACCTTGAAGTGCATGGTGAAGAAGACCTCTTCGCCGACGAGGTATTGGATGGGTTCGTTGTTGAGTGCTCGCCTGACCAGATCGCGCAGCGCGTCGCGTTCGAGCGGCGAGGCCGGGCGATCGGTCTCCATGTAGAGTTTCAACCGATCGCACCCGAAGACATGGGCCAACAACATCTCGGACATGCGGCGAGGCGAATCGAGCTCGGCAGCTTCGAAGGCCTTGCTCATCCATGCGAGCAGATCGCGGGTGGTCCAGGTTTGGGGGCGGGCAGTGGTCACGGGGAAGTGTATGCGATGCTCTCTTCGGTGGCCCGGTTCGCCGAACCGGGTCTTCTCTTGTGCTACAAATAGACAGAAAGAACCCGGTTCGGCGAACCGGGCCACCGAAGACTGACTACTTCCCTCCAAACCAATCACTCGACACATGGGCATCGACAGTGAGTGGCACCTTCAGATCCATCGCGGTTTCCATCCGGTCGACGATGATTTTCTTGGCATCGTTGGCGAGTTCGGTGGGGGTTTCGAAGACGAGTTCGTCGTGGATTTGGAGGATCATCTTGGTGGTGTGCAACGGGGAGTCAGGTTCGGCGGCTTTGATGCGCTGGTGCAGGTCGATCATCGCGAGTTTGATGAGATCGGCAGCCGAACCCTGGACGACCGAGTTGATGGCCATGCGCTCGGCAAGGGCTTTGCGCTGCGGGTTGCGATCGTCGATATCGTTGATCGGTCGGCGGCGACCGAGCATGGTTTCGACAAAGCCATGCTCGCGGGCGAAGGTGACGCACTGATCGAGGAAGCTGGTGATGTTGGCGAACTTGGCTTTGTAGTTGTCGATGATCTCGGTTGCTTCGGTGTTCGAGACATTGAGCCGACGGGCGAGCCCCCAGGGGGTGACGCCATAGACGATGCCGAAGTTGACCATCTTGGCGCCCGAGCGTTGTTCTTTGGTCACTTGATCGAGCGGAATGTTGTTGATCTGGGCCGCGACGGCCTGGTGGATGTCTTCGCCGGCGCGGAAGGCGGCGATGAGGGCGGGATCGTCGGAGAGGTGCGCGAGGATGCGGAGCTCGATCTGGGAATAGTCGGCGCTGATGAGTTGGTGTCCATCGGGGGCGACGAAAGCCTTGCGGATTTCGCGGCCGATGTCCGAGCGGATGGGGATGTTCTGCAAGTTGGGATCGGACGAACTTAACCGACCCGTCGCGGCGACGGTCTGGTTGAAACTGGCATGAATTCGCTTTGTTTTGGGGTGAATATCGTCAGCGAGGGCTTTGAGATAGGTGGAGACGAGTTTGGTGAGCTGGCGGTATTCGAGGATGAGCGATGGGATGGTTGTTTCGATTTCGGGATCGAGCGCGAGCTTTTCGAGGACCTCAGCGTTGGTGGAGAAACCGGTTTTGGTTTTCTTGATGGGCTTGATGCCGAGCCCTTCGACTTCGTCGTCGGGTTGGTTGAAGAGGGCAGCGGAGAGTTGTTTGGGGGAGTTGAGATCGAAGGTGCGGGCGATGGTTTTCTTCGCTTCGTCATCGATTGTGCGCACAAGTTCGTCGATGCGTTTTTGGAGGCGGGCTTCTTGGTTGTTGAGTTCGGATTTGGAGACGAGCACGCCGTTGTGTTCGAGGGCGGCAAGGACTTCGACCAAAGGCATCTCGACCTGGCGGTAGAGTTTTTCGAGCGATGGTTCCTTATGGATCATCGGCGAGAGTTTTTCGTTGAGTTGGAGCGTCACATCGGCGTCTTCGCTGGCGTAGGGCCCGGCGAGTTCGAGGGGGACTTCGTCGAAACGCTTCTGGCTTTTTCCTGTGCCGATCAGGTCCTTGATGGAAAGATTCGTGCGATCGAGGAAGGCCAGGGCGAGGTTGTCCATCGAGTGTGATGAGCGCGACGAGTCGAGGACATAGGAGGCGATCATGGTGTCGCCCGCATTTGAAGCTGTATTTGTAGGCACAAACCCGCGCAGGATGATGCCGGCGTTTTGGAAGATCAACAGATCGTACTTGATGTTCTGCCCGACCTTGGCGATGGATTCATCTTCAAGGATGGGTTTGAGTGCGTCGATGACTTGCTGCGTGTTGAGATGCGTTGATGGATCGGGTGACATCGTTGGGATGTAGGAGCCGGTGCCGGGCTTGGTCGAAACGGAAACGCCAACAAGCTCAGCCCACATCGGGCGGATGTGCGTGGTCTCGGTGTCGATGGCGATGAGTGGGACGGCTTTGAGTTCTTTGACGAGCGCATCGAGCGCATGCTTTGTGCGCACGATGGTGTAGTTGCCATCAACTTCGACAGCGGGCGTATCGGTTGGTTCGTCGGGTTGATTGAAGAGCCCGAATGGTTCGGGCTTGGGTTTCTCTTTGGTGACGGGTTTGGATTCTTCGATGGTGTCGCCGGAGATCAGGCGTTTGATGTCGTCTTGGTAGCGGCTGAACCCGAACTCTTTGCAGTAGGCAATGAGCTTGTCGAGATCGAGATCGTCCGTTCGAGCTTTGGCCAGGTCAAGCTCGATGGGGACATCGTGGCGGAGGGTGACGAGTTGTTTGGACAAGGGCAATATCGGCTCGGCTGCGAGGATGTTCTCTTGGCGTTTGCCTTTGATTTTGCCTTGTTTTGCAGCTTCAAACACGCCTGCAAGGGTATCGAACTCGGCGATGAGTTTGGCAGCGGTCTTGATCCCGATGCCCGGCACACCCGGGATGTTGTCAGCGGTGTCGCCCATGAGGGTCAGCAGATCAATCATCTGATCGGGACGAATGCCCAGGTCTTCGATCAGGTCTTGCTCGGTGATGAGTTGGTCTTTATGGACATCATACATCTCGGTTGGGGGGATGCCCTTGCCGAGGAGTTGTTTGAGGTCTTTGTCCTTGGAGATGATCCGCACGCGGATGTCGGGGTGCTTGGATGAGAAATCGGTCGCGATCGTCGCGAGCACATCGTCGGCTTCGAACCCTTCGCACCCAATGACGGGCACGCCGATGGCTTCGAGCATTTCGATGGCGCGTTCAACCTGCGGGAAGAGGTCTTCGGGCGGCTCGTCGCGGTTGGCTTTGTATTCTGGGTAGAGTTGGGTGCGGAAGGTGCCCTTGTCGCCGCCGACATCGAGCGCGACGGCGATGTAGTCCGCTTTGCCGTCGCCGAGCATGTGCATGCCGTCGTTTTTGAGGAGTTTGAGGAGCATGCCGACGAAGCCATAGGTCATGTTGGTGGGTTCGCCGGTGACTGGGGAGGTCATGGGTGTTCTGATGGCGTGGTATGCGCGGAAGAACTGTGCGTAGCCGTCGATGAGGTAGAGGGTTTTCATTAGGAATAGGATAGGGGTGGTTGGGCTATGATTCTGGTATGGATGAGCGGGCGGAGAAAGAACTCAAGATGCTCATCGACAAGCGGTGGGATACTCGGCGGGGGGTGGGGAAGACGCTGGGGATGATTCGGCATGGATTGTTGATCTCATTGTTTGTGTTTGTCGGCATCGGTTCTTTGGTTTCGATCCCGTGGCTGCATTTCTTGGTGATCCCCCTGTTGATTCTGGCTTGGCTCTTGCCCAGAGGGATTCAGGTGCGCACCAAGGCGAGGGCGCTGAGGAGCGATTGGTTTTTGTGCCCGTGGTGCCGATATTCACTCGTTGGGTTGGAAGATCGGGGGGTGTGTCCGGAGTGCGGGGCAGGGTATTGCAAGGATGCGTGCGTGAAGTTGTATGAGTCTGCGTATCGAGGGTATCAACCTGATCCGCAGGTGCTTCGAGAACGCGAGAGCGAGTTGTGGCGAGAGGCGATTGAGCTGCGCGATGGTGGGACTGATTCTGAGGGTGCCACGCCTTGACCGGCTTCGGCAAGGCGTGTTTTATAGGAGTAGGTTGATGGTTCTGAAGACACTGCTTGCCGAAGACGGTCAAGCAGTGGCACCCGGATCAACTACGACTTTGCTAGATGACTCGTGTCTTTGCCGGGCCAGCTGAAGGCTTCTTGGCCGGTGATGGTTTCGTGGAGCACGGTCAACCTTCGGCTGTACGCCTGCGATTGCTGGATGCCTCGGCGTTGCATGACGGCCATGGAGACATCGACGAACTTTCCGAGCCGGAAGTTTTTGACGCCGGCGTCGGTATGCCACGAGAAGGGGTCGGTCGTGCCGGCGAGGGGGGTGCTCGCGGCGAACATGGTGCCGAGGTGGGCGATGGCGCCGGTCATGATGCGGGTATTGATGGCGGTTTTGACATGATCGCCCATGGTGACGCCGAGGAATGTCTCGTCGGTTTTTTCCATGCTGCTGCTGGCGGTGGCGCGGGCGTTGATGGGGGTGTAGGTGTTGAGGAGGTTCGAGTTGGTGGTGCCTGCGCCCAGGTTGGACCATTCGCCGATCCATGAATCACCGAGGTGCCCGCTGTGTGCTTTGTTGGCGTAGCCTTGGAATATTGAGCCTCCGACTTCGCCTGCGATTTTGCAGACCGGGCCGATGGCAGTGTTGGGCTTGATGTTGGCGTGTTCGAGGACTGAGCTGCCCGGGCCGATGTAGGCCGGTCCTGTGATGATCGCGCCGGGGTGGATGGTGGCGTTTTCTTCGATGACGATCGGTCCTGTGGTTGAGTTGAGGATGACGCCGGGCATGACCTGTGCTTCGGGTGAGATGGCGATCCCCTCCGAGCCGATGAGCGTGACAGCAGGCGGGGCCGTATCGACCTTGCGCATGCTCTGGGCGATGACCTGGAGATCAAACTCCATCGAAGCATCGCGGAAGTGTTTCCAGTCCCACGGGCGGTTCATCAGGTGTTTGCCTGCGATGGCGATGGGGGTCATCTCGGGATGATCGCCCAAGAGGAGTCGGCGGACATGGGTCGCGGTGAGTTTGACAGCGATCATGTCCTCGGTGTCTTCTTCGACGAGGACTTGTCCCAGTGTGATCTCGGCGATGGCGCGGACGGGTAGGGGGCATCGGGCGTTGATGAGCAGGATCTCTTCGTTCGATTCTTCGGGGGGCGTGTTGACGGGGATCGTCGTGCCCTCAGCGGTGAGTTCGGTGATAGGCTGGGGGACGATAACGCCCACCACATCGAGATCGAAAGCGATGGTGAGTCGCTCGGCGATGGTGAGCGGGCCCGTGCGGATGGTAAAGGTTGGGCGGAGGTCGTTGAGGGGTGAGAGGATGCCTTTGGCGTCGTCGAAGAGGATGGCTTTGGTTTTGGCTTTGTGGTCAGTCATGTGGTTGGATTATAGGGTGGATATGAACGAGCTATTTGATGGTTCTGGCGAATCTTGTGGGGACAGAGGAGTGGAACCCGAAGGTGGGGGCGAGGGCGAAGAAGAAGAAAGAGAGCAAGAGGGCGCTGAGCCCGGTGTAGAGCGAGGAGAAGGTGCTCTGGACAAGCTCGTCGCCCGCATCCCAGATCAGCGGATTGGTGCCTAGGTCTCGAAGGGTGAATATGGCGATGACGACGATGCTGGCGATGAATGAGGCAGCGATGGAGATGATGACCATAGTCAACGGGTTTCGGCGGATCAGTGAGCTTCGGATGGTGAGAATGAAATGGCATCCCAGAAGGAACCCCAAGGCGTGTGGCCCCACGATGACGACTGAGCCCCCGTCGGCGCGGGCCATTGGGGAGACGAGGTCCATGACGACGCCGAGGATGATCGCGCTCCAGAGCGCTTGTTTTCGCGGAGCGTAAAGAGCGACAAAGGCCATCAGCGGGATGACCATGCTCGGATGGACCGAACCCGACCCGGCATCGAGGATGGGCAGGAGGGCCAGTTCGAGTCCAAAGACGATCCATGCGACGAATGCGAAGACGAACCAGTTCATGGGGTGTCCTCATTTTGGTCTGCATCGAGCGCGGGGAGCCGAAGGATGACTTCGGGGACTCGGCGAAGGTCTGGAACGGTGGGTCGGACGATGATGCGTTGTCGCAGTGGTTGCGCATCGTTGCGTTCGATGCGTTCGATGGTGCCGATGACGAGCATTTTGGCATGGGCAGGCCATTGGTTATCGAGGAGCCTGACCTCTTGGCCTACCGCGACCTGCCAGATGTCATTGGTCGCCGATCGTGCGACTTCGCCCCTGAGTGTGCCATCGCCGACAGGGGTGAGCAGGCACTTGACTTGTTGTGATCCTGACTCGTTGAGCAGGACGGTCGCGAGGATTGGGGGGGCGGACTTGGCGGTGATGGGCAGGACGGTGGATGTTTTTCCATCGACGCGAGAGACTTTGCCCAAGAGTTGGACTGCATCGACGACCACGACGGTGCCTTGGACGAGCCCTTCGATTTTGTCGGTGCGGATGAGGAGGTGCTCGCCGACGAGTGAGGACATGCGTGGGCGATGGATTTGGCGGACTTCGAGGTTTGGGGTGATGGCTTCGCCTCGGGAGAACTGGTCGATGAGTTCGGTGAGTCTGCGGTTCTCGTCGCGGGTCTGGAGGAGTTGTGTGCGGACACGGTCGAGCTCGTTGGCGATGGTGCGTTCGCGCTGGGAGGCGTGGGGCATCGAGCTCGGAGGCGGGATAATCATATCGACGGCCAATCCGATGGGATGGGCGACGGGCATAATGACGACATTGATCTGGGCAGCGAACCAGTTGGTCCATTTGGTGAGATGCAACGGGGCAAACGAGAGCACAAAGAGCACAAGGATCGTGGCGGGCATCGACCATCTCACAATCAAAGGCTGGTGTTGCATGGGGTCATTCTCGCGCAATCGTCGGGTGCTTCTCGCAGAGTATACCGCATACCGCGAACCTGTGCCGAGCCCTTGCCGGGATGTCCCCGCCCGAGCCCACTCAGATATCCGAGTTGTTTTCGAGGGTTTCTTTCCACTCTTCGATGTTTTCGAGATAGATCGCTGTCCCTCGGGCAACGCAGGTCAGGGGGTCTTCTGCCAAGGTGACATCGAGCCCGGTGATTTTGTTGATCTCGATAGGCAATCCACGCAAGAGCGACCCGCCACCAGCCAAGGCGATGCCGTTATCGACCAGGTCGGCAGCGAGTTCGGGCTCTGCCCGTTCGAGCGTGCGGATCACGGCTTCGATGATGTGCTGGACAGGTTCGCTCAGGGCTTCGCGGATTTCTTCGGAGGTGACTTCGGTCTTACGAGGCAACCCCGAGACCATATCACGCCCGCGGACATCCATCTTGGTCTCTTCATCGACCTTGGCAGCCGACCCGATTTGGATTTTGATCCGCTCGGCGGTCTGCTCACCAATCATCAGCGAATAGTTCCGCTTCATGTGGGCCATGATCGCCTCGTCCATGTCATCACCGGCGACGCGGATCGACTCGCAGTTGGCGATATCGGCCAGGGTCATGATGGCGACTTCGGTGGTGCCGCCACCGATATCGACGATCATCGACGCGGTGGGCTCAGCAAAGGGCAGCCCCGCGCCGATCGCTGCGGCGATGGGTTCTTCGAGCAGATAGGTCTTGCGCGCTCCAGCATGCTCGGCCGAGTCAAACACCGCCCGTTTTTCGACCGCCGTGATGCCAGAGGGGATCGAGATAACGACCCGAGGCCCAAGCATCCGGACGCGCCCGGTGACCTTGGTGATGAAGTAGTTGAGCATGGCTTCGGTAATCTCGAAGTCCGAGATCACGCCGTCTTTGAGCGGACGGATGGCGGTGATTGAGCCTGGGGTCTTGCCGAGCATCTCCTTGGCGACCCATCCGACTGCCTGTCCGTTTTTGAGGACCTGATTGGTGCCTTTGCGCACCGCGACCACGGAGGGCTCGTTGAGGACGATGCCCTGCCCACGCACCGCAACAAGGGTGTTGCAGGTGCCCAGGTCGATGCCCATATCGACGCCGAATGGTCCTAAGAGGCGTTCATACCACACTTGTGCACTATCTCCTTTGATGCGTGAATCGGCCGAAGTGCGCAATGGACGCCCGGCGGTGTGCTTATAGGATAGACCGGAGGATACCCGAAATATGGGTCTGGTGTGGCGGGGTGGGGGTGTTTTCTCAGGGGAGGGGGATACGAGCGCAAAACTGGCATCTCGGGAAACCAGAGGAAGGAAGGCAAAGCGTGCTTCTGATCCAAAGACATCACCTGCCTTCATCCATTCTTTCGTTCCCTCATTCCCATGTGCCCAGGCGCAGAGGCAGAGACAGAGGGGGACGAGGTCGCGTCTGACGGCTCGATTATCAATCCGAATCTGGGTGCTGCAACTCGCCGTCTTCGGTGCCGTCGTGTCTTTGTTTGGTTGAACACACGGGCACTACTGCGCCCTTCGGGCGAGTAGTGGCACCCAGATTCGGATGGCTTTGAGCCGGCAGACACCGCCTAGTCTCTTCGCGAGAGGTTCTCGCGTGAGATCATCAGCTCCAAGGTCTGGGCGACAATATCGACCTCGCGATCGGTGATCCCTGCAAAGAACGGCAGCGCTAGGGTCCGCTGAGAAACACTCTCGGCGATCGGGAAGCTCCCTTGAGCCAAGCCCAGCGCCCGCTGATAGATCGGCTGGAGGTGGATGCAGGGGAAGTAGTCACCCGCGCCGATGTCGTGCATCCGAAGTCCCGCGATCACACGGTCTCGCTCATACCGGGTATACCCGGCAGCCAAGCGAACCACAAACACAAACCAACTCATCGTCGTGCACGCATCCTCGACGGTGGGGAGGATCAACTCGGGGATATCAAGCAATCGTTCGATGTAGAGATCGGCAGCATCGTTGCGAGCTTCGATGAGCTCGTCGAGGCGTTGCATCTGGGCGACGCCGATGGCGGCGCTGATCTCGGACATGCGATAGTTGAATCCGAGCCGATCGTGATGAAGCCAGCTCCCCGCATTGGAACTGCCATCGACCGATCCTTTGCCTGAAACCGCGCGTCCTTGATTGCGAAGCGATCGGCAGGTGTCAGCGAGCCGATCGTCGTTGGTGACGATCATCCCGCCTTCGCCTGTGGTGATCTGTTTGTTTGGATAGAACCCAAAGACCCCCGCGCGTCCGAATGCGCCTGCTCGTTGCCCGTTGTAGACGGTGCCGAGGGCTTCGCAGGAGTCTTCGATGAGCGGGATTTCGTATTTGGCAGCGATCCGGGCGTAGGCGTCCATGTGCCTGGGGTTGCCGAAGGCTTCGACCGCGAGGATGGCTTTGGTCCTGGGGGTGAGGGCCTGCTCGATGAGCTCGGGATTCGCATTGAGGCTCGTGGGGCAGATATCCACAAACACCGGCTTGGCGCCGACATAGAGGATCGCATTCGACGAGGCAATAAACGAGAAGGGCGTGGTGATGACCTCGTCGCCCGGGCCGATGCCCAGGGCGATGAGGATCATATGAAGCCCAGCGGTGCCCGATGAGCAGGCGATCGCGTGGGATGTGCCGCAGCGCTGGGCGACGAGCTCTTCGAACTGTTCTTGCATGGGCCCGATGGAGAGCCGACCCGATCGGAGGACTTCGAGGACGAGCTGTTCTTCGAGTGTGGAGATGTTGGGTTTGGAGAGCGGGATATCGTGGCTGGGCATTGGCTTTGGCATAGGGCGCATTGTCGGCTACCCGAGGGCGTTTTGGCAAGCGAAACCTTGAGAAAAGCGAGGGAAAAGGATGGTGCCCTCCTTTGACCCGCTCGGGCAAAGGAGGTTCTTTGACAACCCGGGCCGACACGAAGACCTCCTTTACCCTTCGGGATGAAGGAGGGCACCGGCGAGGCGTGTCTTGTGAAGCGTTTGGTAGCTCTGAAGACACTGCTTGCCGAAGACGGTCAAGCAGTGGCACCCGGTACCATCTCCTGATCGTGTGCGCCTGCGCTTACGAGCGCATCTGGGCAGCGAGCATCTCGGCGAGCTCGGCTGGGGGCAAGCCGTCGTGGGGGCAATCGACGGCGATGGGCGTACCCGATGCGATGCGGTTTTTGAATCGTTTGGCTGCGGTGATGACTGTTGAGTGGTTGGGACGGCCGATGGCGTGGGCGATCTCGGGGAAACTCTTGGAGGTCAGGTTGCGGGCGATATGGACGATGAGCTCGCGGGCCATGACAACTTTTTTCTGGCGTCCTTTGCCGGTGAGATCGGATTTGGAGACCGTCATTTCCTGGCAGATGCGCGAAATAATGGTGTCGAGTCCGATGGGGCTCGCCGAGATTCGCGTATCAGACCCGTCGCGGAGCGAAAGGGCCTTGCGGATATGACTCATCGTGGGTGTACGGGACCCAGATGAGCCCGATGGTCGAGTATCTGAAGCCGAGGGGGTTCCCTGGTCCATCAGCCGGGCAATTGCCTGGATTTGGAGGATCGCTCCTTCAAGATCGCGTACTGATGCTCCCTTGCCGATTCCGACACGATCGACGATCGTCTGGATTGCGGGTACATCAAGAAACAGCCCACGCCGAGCGGCAATATGCGGGACGAGCCTGCGGGCAAGTTCGATATCCGGCTCTTCGATCTTGACGACGAGCCCAGCAGCAAAGCGTGAAGCGAGTGCCTGGTCGAGCCGACCGATCTCGCGGGGGTGTGCATCGGAAGCGAGGATGATTGTGCATCCGCCGAGCGAGAGTTTATTGAAGATTTGCAAGAGTTCGTGCTGGGTCGCCTGTTTGCCGGCCATCAGATGGATGTCGTCGATGCACAGCAGATCAAGCCCACGATATTTTTTCTGGAAGGCTTCGACGGATCGTGTACGGATGGCGGTGACGAACCCGTTGGTGAAGGCTTCGCCTGTGGTGTACCGGACTTTGCATCCGGGTCGGAGTTCACGGGCGTATTGGGTGGCACCTCGGAGGAGGTGTGTTTTTCCGACGCCGCATGAGCCGTGGAGGAAGATGGGCGGGGAGTCGGTTCCTGCTTGGATGACCTGCTTGATGGATTCGTAGGCGAGTCGGTTGGATGTGCCGACGAGGAAGTCATTGAGTGTCGGGCACAGCGGAGCGCGATGGGCGTTGGGGCGTCGGGTTGGGATGCGATTGGCCAGGGGGTGGGTTGAATCTGGGGTTGCTTGAAGCGTGTGCGCATGGGCATCGCGTCCGGGGTTGGGATGCGTGCTTGTTTGGGCGATGGGCTCGACGCGGTAGACGATTCTGGGATTGGTGGTGCCCAGGGCAAACTGGGCAGCCACGCGCAATGGGGCACCGAGCCGACGCTCGATCATGTCGAGTGTGAAACGATCGCCTGCGACAAGCTCGATGGTGTGCTCGTCAAGGCAGTTCATGGCGACTGAGCCCGAGAGGTATCGGCGGACTTTGTTGTGTCCTTGGGTGCGGATGAGGTGCTCGCGGATTTGATTGCACAGCCCGTTGGTTTGCGGGTGATGGGCGGGCCGACTGGTTGGGTGACAGGTTGTCAGGCTGATGGGTTGATTGATGTGTTGGGTGTGTTGGGTGTGTTGGGTCGGATCGCACCCGGGGCGATTGATATCGAGTGGCAGATTCCCCAAGCTCGGCGCATCCGTGCGGGCGTATTGAGTGTTGCGAGCAGATGGGGGCTCATTGGCGATGTGCCAAGAAGCGCTTTGGGCGTGCGGTGCCTTTGGGGCGTGCGCTGCTTTGGTCTGCTCGATTGCTTTGGGCCCACTCTTGGGTCCACTCTTGGGTCCACTCTTGGGTCCATTCTTGGGTCCATTCTTGGGGTTTTTGTGAAGGTTACTGGTTGGTTGTTGCACGCTGATGCCTCTTGGTCGTCCTGGACCGCCCGTGTTGATGTGCCTGCGCGATCCGATCGCGCACCTTGCACACCGATTTGCCGGGCGAGCAATGCTTTTCGTTCTTTTCCCGAGTCCATTCACGGTGCAAACTGATCGCGCAAAGTGTGCCAAATGCTCGCGCACCTTTGGAAATGCTCGCGCATCTTTGGAGAAGCTTTTGGAGAAGCTTCCGAAGAAGAGGTGCAGGGACGAATCGAGAAGAAGTCCTATTCGAGAAGAAGTCCGTTGAAAGAAGTCCTGTCGAAAAAAATCCTGTCAAAAAAGTCCTGCGGAGTGGGTTCTGAGTGTCCCCTCAGAGTGGTCCAGCGATCGAGTTGTACATGCCGGTCAATCCTAACCGACAAGGGAGAGCATAGAGACTCTTCGCGTGGTTCGCAACTCGGTCATGGCGAGGAAATGTGTATGCAGATTGCTGATCGTGATGGATCATGGACTTAGGCGCACAAAGTTTTTTTCATCCACCAGAGACAGGACTTATGCACAAACCGATGCGAAAATGTGCACAAGCAAGCGGGTGCTTTCTTGGCCTGATTCGCATGAACGCATACCCAAACGAGTTACGCTTCGGGGCTCGATTCAGGTGCAAGATTCAGGTGCAATCGGGGAGACGAATCCCACGCGAGCATCGAAGCGCGTAAAACCGAGTGATTCATAAATCTTGATCGCGGGCGCATTGCGATTATCGACAGCACAGGTGACTTGGCTGATCCCGATGGGCCCGAGTTGAGCGATCGCATAGGACAGGACTGAGCGTCCTAATCCAAGCCCGCGGGCGATCGGCGCGAGCCCGAGGTAGACCAGCTCGACCGAGGTGCTCTGGGGGCAATGCGAGAGCAGGCAGCATCCGGCGGGGTGCCCGTCTTTGAAGATCAGGTGCCAGCGTGTCGGATCGAACTCGCCGGTGGCTATGTGCGAATCGACCACATCCTCGATCGGACGAAGCCCGCAGAGCTCGGGGCAGTCGAGCGTCTCTTGGTAGCTCCCCTCGAGAGCAGCGATGAGGGCTTGGCGATCCGAATCGGGTGCATCGGGATCAAGCGAGCGTACCGTCCGCACCTCGATTCCCGCGGGCCAGGCTCGTTGGGTATGCAGTGGGTCAGTGGGTAGGTC
>WFPK01000069.1 GCA_015487555.1 Phycisphaerales bacterium | reverse complement strand
TCTTTTCCTGATCTTTTCCTGATCTTTCTTCAAAACTTCCAGACCAATGAAAAACCCGGCACCCAGCCGTGAGGCCGAGCGCCGAGTCTCGTGGGGGTCATGGTTGGAGACAGCCAAGACTGACACCGATCGCAACGAGCCGTTATCGGGTCGTCTGGGAACTACTCAGGTTGACTGCTTTCATACTCATCGGCGAGAATAGCCAATGCCTCTTGTCATCGTGAGAAGATTCGCACACGCTGAATGGTTGGTTCCCGATGATCTTGGTCTTTTTGATCTTTTTTATCCGGGTCCCCCCCTCATCTGGGAACATCCCTGCCACAGCTTCTTGTATGCCTTCATTGCCTCGGCCTTGTTTCTTTGTCGTTGTTTCGTGATTTTGGCAGCGAAAGGTGTGGGTTCTGAAAGAAGGCGGTTTAGTTTGTCTCCAGGAGCACCCTTGGGTGCTCGATAAGCACGCGGTCCTGGATTGGTCCAGATGCGCCAGGGTCGATGCGGATTTCGATGTAGGCTGTGTTGGGTTCGATGGCGACATTGAGCGATTGGGTTGTGTGATCGGCATTGAGTCTGGTATTGAGGAGTTCTGTGCGCTGGCCGTCGTGGGCGATGGCGTAGATTGATGCGATGCAATCGGTCCAGGTATTGATCGAGGGCAAGAGTGTGCAGGCGAATCGAACAGCATCTTCGGGGAGCGGGTAGATCACCCGGACAGGGGCGTGGAGGTCGATTGCTGAGAGGATCGGATGGATCGCTGAGCTCAGCACTGTGGGGGCGGGGGTCCAGTCTCGCCCGCCGGTGGGTTCGATGAGCTGAGGGTCGATATTTGTCAGCGAAAGAATCTGCCGATCCGAGCGGATGATCTCGATTCCTGCGGGGGCCTCGGGGGGCATCACCCACATGCTCGGCGCATCGGCATCGAATCCCAAAGCCTGGGGATCAATCGTCGCTGAGAGCGCGTGCTGGAAATCGAAATCGAATGTCGATATGCGCAAGCGCAACCCCTCAGCGGTGGAGAGGTATATCCCGTCGATGCGCTCGGGGATGTTGGCCAAGCGTATTTCACGGATTTGATCGAGGTCGATCTTTACCAAATCTCGGCTCGTCGCGATTGTGACCTTTGGGCCGACCGATTCGACAAACCCGACGAACACATCATCGCTGATGGTGGTGATCGAATCGGACTGGGCATCGACGGGTTCCCAGATGCCCCGGGGTCGGTCCGAGATCGAGCGCACCTTTTCAAGGGCGATCGTCGCCGAGCCTCGCATGGTTGTTCCGGTATAGACCCAGCAGGTCAGCGCATCGTCGTGCCTGGGTTCGAGGAGCACCCCTTTGAGCACTTGTCCGTCGGTGAGGGTGATGTATCGGGTGTGCTGAGTTTCGCCTGGTTCATTGGCAAACGGGTTTGTCCTCGATGGTGATGTGGTGGTGGGAAGGGCAAAGAAGAGGTCATTGATTGCCCATCGGCGGCGAAGGCCATAGGTGTCGATGGTGATGATTTCCTGCTCGTTGGCCTGCGTGAGGATGGTTTCGATGAGTTCGAGTTTTTCGGTGCTCAGCGTCCATGTCAAAGAGCGAGAAGGACTCTCTTGGGCAAAGGCGATGCTGGTGCAGGTCAGCAGTGAGCAGAGGATGGTTTGGGGTCGGTACTTCATATGGGTTATTTTTGGAAGATCGGCAGGTATCGTTTGGGCATTTGGAGGATGATGAGTGCCATCGCGGTGCCATAGGGCTTGCCGACGGATCGGTCGTCCCATGATCCATCGTCGTTCTGTGTTGCGATGAGCTGGGCTCGAATCGCAGGCCACCACAGCGCCCAGTGCGCATCGCCCGCGAGGTATGATGCCTGGACCGCGTAGTAGTGTCCATAGAAGTAGTGCGATCGTGTCGCTGATGATTTTCCGGGGAGGGCGTTTGATTCAAGGTAGGCCAATCCGCGATCAATCGCATCGTCCTCATAAATCCCCGCGTAATACAACGACGCAATCCCGGCAGCCGTTCTTGGCCAGGCGCTATTGCCCGAGCTGATCTGGTATTTGAACCCGCCATCTGGGTTCTGGCACAAACGGACATACTCGACTGCGCGATCAATCACCTCGCTGCTGACCTCGATCCCCGCGTTGCGCGCGCTGCGCAAGGCCATGATCTGACAGATGGTGACCGAGACATCGGCATCGTAGGGCACGGGGTTGTATCGCCATCCGCCGTCCTCGTTCTGGGTCTGCTCGATGAGTCGGACAGCTTTGACGAGTGTTTCGTGGATGCGTGTGGTGCGTGCGTTGTCGCCTCCGGGGGTCATGCCATAGATCTCGCCGAGAAACAGGGCAGCGAACCCGTGCCCATACATCGGCCCGTTGTTGGCCTGCGAGGTAATCAACCCGTTCTCGGCGGTCGATTCGAGGATGAACTCGACCCCGCGATCAACCGTATCGCCATAGGGCCCGCGCCCGGGGATGTGTCCATCGGCCATCAGTGCCAGACACGCCAGCGAAGTGATCGCGACATTCTTCCCAAACCGCCCCGATGCCCACGCCCCGTCTTCGAGCTGGGTCGCGACGAGGTATTCGATCCCCTTGGCCACCGCATCATCGAGCTCGGGGGTGATCTCGGATTCCATCGGGGTGTTCTGCGCCCCGCCTGTCGGCTTGGCCTTCTTCTGGGTTTCATCTTGCGCAGAGGCAAGCGTGCCCGATGCACAGATCAACGCCGCCAGAATGATTCGCACGCGAAGCATCAGTCTTCATCCTCCGCGAGCGATTTGTAATACTGCTCGGTGATCGAGCGATACAGCTCGGAGTATTGATCCGAGATGCCCTGCGAGAGCGCCTCGCGGATGCGTTGCGGCAGCGCCCCCCAACTCACGCCATCGGGCGCGATTTCGTCGCCGGGATTGGCCTGCGAGGTGCCCCCTGGCATGGACTCACCCGACTGGGACGAAGGCTGCGAACCGGTGCCGGGTTGCTGGGCTTGTTGTTGGTTTGGTTGGTTCTGATTTGAGCTTGATGATTTTGATGATGACGACGATCCGCCGCCGCCTTGGGAATCGCTGTTCTGTGCCGATTCGATGACCTGATCGAGCATGCTCAGGATGTCTTCTTGAAGCCGTTGTGTCGTGATGGACAAATCATGATTCTCTGCGATGCGCCTTGCAACCTGATCCATCAGCGTGACGGCCTGCGCAAAGGCCTCGCCGGCCTGCTGGGGGTCGAGCATTTGATCGAGGGCTGCATCGTTGGGGTCCTCGATGACCTGGTCGGGTTGATCGGATTGGTTCTCGAGCCCGAGGAGCTCGTCGAGCGTGGGCAGGGGATCGGTTGGTTCGATGCCATGCGCTGGCATCGAGTGCATGGAAATCATGGAAATCATGAGGATGGATCGCAGGGTATGATTCAGATTCATGGGCTCGGCGTTCCTTCCTCGGATTCTATCGGCTTCGTTGGCACCGATTCTGGAGATGGTGCTGGGCTTTGGCTCATGTCCTCGATGAGCGTGCGTCCATGCTCGAAGAGCTGGCGTTGGAGATCGGAGAGGGCCTCGATATCGGCCTCGTTGGTCGGTGTTGGATGCTCAGCCAAAGCACGAGTCTGCATCGCGGCGAGTTGTTGCATCGAGCGCAAGAGCTTGAGCTGGGCGATCGGCGGGATCACGGGCTTGTCGCTGCTGGCGCCCGAGCTGCCCCCCGAGCTGCCCGATGAACCATCATCGAAATCCTTGGGCTCTTGATTCGGTGAAGCATCCGAGAGCACCTCGACGAGGGCGCTCAAGATGGTGATGGATCCGTTCTGGGCGTTGATGACCCGTTGCTCGATTCTTCGCCCGCCGAGCCCATCGCGGCTTTGGATCATCAGCCGATCAAGCTGGGCATGGGCCAAGGCGAATACGGGCGCATCGCTGAGCTCTTGTGTCTGCTCGAGCATCTGTGCGAGCTGTTCGCGGAGGGTTTCTTGCGACGCAGCAATCGCCCGCGCCTTGGCACGCTGGCGTCGGTTGAGCTCCTCGCCGACCATTATCCCTGATTCATCACGCAAAGCTGTTTGCGATTCGAGCGATTCACGATACGCATCACGAAGCTCATCGCGCAGCTTCTTCGCCTGGCGATCGGCAGCTTGGTCATCGAGGCGCAGGGCCTCTTCGAGTGCGCTTTGAAGACTCAGCAAGCTTGCTTGGGAAAACCGTGCAGCAGCAGCAATCTCCGTCGGCACCTGCCTCAGGGATTGGATCGCGCTGGACTGTGATCGGGAAGCTTGTGTGATCAGATCGGCGATGGATCGTGTCTCGGGGAAGGCGCCCAGCGCTTCGTCGCGCACCGCCAGCGTGTTGCCCATCAGTGCGATCATCCGCGTGTCGGCGTCGGGTTGATCGACCCGATCAAGCTCGATCTCCTGCGTTGCGATGAGCTGCACGATGGACTCGATGATCGAAGCGAGTTCTCGGCGCAGTGCGTTGTCCCGGTTCTGGATCGTGTTTTCGAGTTCTTCGAGCATTTTGTCGAGCTCTTCGAGGACCTGGGATTGGGTCGTAGCTGCGGATGATGTCTGGTTGGATTCGACTTGCTCGGCAGCTTTGTTGAGCTGCTGCTCGATCTGAGCGCTGCGCCCCTGATTCGCCGCCTTGCGCAGCGCCTGGGCTTGCGTCGGGTCATGCTCTTGGAGCTGCGCCGCCTGCTCGTCAAGCGTTGCCATCGCTTCGCGCGCATCATCTGCCAGATCGAGTTGACGATCGAGTATCCGTTCGAGTACAGAACGCTGATCGGCGCTGAGCGCTTCGAGCGATTGCCCCGCAGCCTGCGCGTTGAACTCGGCGGTGTCATCGCGCAACGCTTCGAGCTCATCGCGCAGCTGACGCACCGACCGCAGCGCCAACCAGGCGTCCTGCCCCTGATCGAGCATCGTCAAAAGCTCGCCGAGCCGATCGCGAACAACCCGTTGATTCGCCTCTGCGCGATCTGCATCGCTGCGGTCAAGCTGATCGCTCGCCCGCTTCGCCGATCCGATCGCTTCGTCAAGGATCGAATTGGCATCGCGCAAGAGCGATTCGAGGACAGGGTCATCGAGGGTGTTGCGTTCGAGTTTCTGGCGAAGCTGAGCGATGGTGCGTTGGTTGGCTTCGAGCCCGGTCGCGATCGAGCGCTGGGCATCGCTGGTGGTGAGCTGCCCTTGGATCAGAAGCTCTTGAAGCGTGCGCTGTTGATGATCGAGCTGACGCAGCGCGTTGCGGATCGGATCGAGGCGTTTGCGGATCTGTTCGATGAGGGCATCATCTTCGAGAATATCGAGCACACGCATCGGCGATCGGGTCATGCCGGGGGGGCGGGCGTCGGGCTCGGCGTCGGCATTGGGCCCCATTCGCATATCCCACGCGGTGGTAACGATCCAGAGTTGATCGCCTGCTTCGAGATTCAGCGTGCCCAGATCGAGCTTCTGAGAAAGTGTGGCGCGAAGATCTGCGTGGAGTTCTTTGGCGATCAGATCGACACGCGGAGAAATCGGTTCATGCGCAGCGCCCGAAGATTCGGCAGGGGACTCGGCGGAGAGGCGGGCGGGGAGGCGGGCGGGCGTGATGGAGATCGAAGCTTGCGCAAGCCCCAAGTCGTCGCCGAGCTGGGCTTGGATGTCGATGATCGCACTCGACGAGACCGTTTGGTCGTGCTGTGGGGTGACGATCGTCGCGCCCGGGTCTTGATCTTCCAAGACGCCAAGCGACAAGGCGATGGGGATTCGCACCGGGATACCCATCGTATCGCGGATGCTCGGCTCGATCGTGGCCGATGCATGGGCGATGAGTGTGAGTTCGATCGTGCCCGGCTCGGACTGATCGAAAGCTTCGATCGTGCTGGTCGATGCCAAGGCTTGTGCCCATACGGGGATGGTGTCTTTGGTGATTTCGATGGGCTTGGAGAAACGCCAGGTGATCTGGATTCGAGACTCGGCAAGGATCGGCGAGATGACCGAATCGGCCAGGTTGGTCTCGATGATCCCCGAGCGCACAAGCCCGGATTCTTCGATGGGGCGAGCATACCGAGGCAGGGTGATCTCGATGGCGGTGCTGAGCAACTCGGGCGGATGCACGAGTGTGATTTGGCGAATCTTGCTTGTATCGTCGCGTGTCTGGATTTGGTATTCGAGTACAAACGATTCGCTGTCATGCCCGGAAACCGCGCGGTTCGCGTCGATGAGCTGCTCATAGATCGGCGTGTTGCTCCAAGGATCGCGTTGGTGCTGGGCAACGAGCCCGGTGCGCATCCACGGGGTAATCGGCTGGCGATGATCGTCGAGAACGCGCCAGCGTATCTGCGCCTGGGGGTTGGCGTCGCTGAGGGATTGCCCCGAGCCGATCAACGCCCGGATCGGGACCGCGATATCAATCGGGCGAGGCGTCTTGGTGGTTGTGTCATGGATCGCATATCGTATCGGCCAGGTGGTTTCTCCCCACGGGGCGAATATCCGAGCGAGCCCGATGCCCACAAGGGTGGGTGATTGCATACTCATCAGGGCGACGCTGAGCCCGATGAATATACACAGCGACAGCATCTTGATGAAATCATTGAACTTGAGAACTGATGGGTAGGCTTGGCCTTGGAGTCGGCGATGAGCAACGCGCAGAGCGGCGCTGGTCAGGGCGTGAAGAATTTCATCGTCTTGGGTGTTCTTCTTTGGGTCGGCGAGCTGTGCTTCGAGCTCGATCGCACTGGCGAGAAGCCCGCGCATGGCCGGTTCGTGGCGTTCGATTTCGAGGGCGATGTCGGTTGTGCCGAGTTTGAGCTTGATCGCAGGGACGAGGCCTTTGATCCAGCACCCGATGCCCAAAGCGATGAGCCCGGCGAGCGTGATGAATCGAAGAACCATCGGCAAGCGGAGCAGGAAATCGAGGTACCCAAGCACAATGATCGCGCCGACGAGCAGCGCAAGGCACATCAGCGCGCTTCGCCCGATCAGAATCAGCCTGGCGTGCCTGGAGCTCGCCTCGAGCCGATGGCGGAGCTGACGGATATCAGGGTTGGTCGATTGATCGAGCATGGGCAAGGTCGTTTGTCTAATCAGCGTCCTTTTCTTAGGAGTATACAAAGGTTCACAGAGCGATCATGGAAAAATGAAACTATGCCAGGCGAAGCGCCCGACGGGCGATCCATTCGCCTGTCAAAGCCAGCACCAGCACGATCAGGACAATCGGACGATCCCAGAGCGAGGTTCTTTGAGGAGGGGAGAGGATCGTTCGTGCCCGATTGGGTGTTCGTTCTGGGATTGTGCCAAAGTCACCCGGCGGGATCAGCTCCCCCCCTGTTTGCTGGGCCAGCTTGGCCAGGAGCTGATGATCGGTATCGAGCAGTCGCTGCTCCGCTGAGTGATCGAGCACCTGCACCCGAGCGCGAATTGGTGCCAGCTCGGGGTCGAGCCCGATCGGCGATGCAGTGTAGATTCCAGGGCGAGCTGGAATCCAGGTGCCGATGCGGGTATCGCCTGTGCCTCGCAGGGTCAGTGTGCCATGCTCATCTATTTGGGAGCCTGCGCGAAGCTCGATACGGACTTCCTCGGGCATCGAATCAATCTGCGCCTGATCGAAGAGTTCAAGTGTGATCCGGGCGGGGTTGCCGGGGATCGGATTGGTCGGCGAGATGCGCAGCGCTGCCCATGCCGATCGTCGATCGACGGTGCCTCGCCCCAGCGATCTAATCAAGGGCAGCCAGAACCGCTCGGTCAGATCCTCTCCTCGCCCATAGCGCCAACGCCAGATTTCATCGGTGCCGACGAACATTGTCTGCCCCGCTCCATAGCGCATCATGGTGATGATGGGTGAGCTTTGGCTTTGGGGCTCGCCAGCAGATTGCGCCCGCGCCAAGATCGAGACGCTGGGTTTGAAAGTGGTTTCATCAAGACGCAGTGCCCATTGGAGCTTTGACCACCCTGTCGCCGGATCGCTGAGCCGATCGAACCACCCTGCGCGTTGGTCATCGAGCCCGAGCAGCCCCAGGCGAATCGCCTCATCAGTTGATCGCATAGTGACGGGCGAATCCCAGGGGCGGATGGTTCCCTGCGAGCCTCCCGCATCGGAACGCATCGGGAGCAAGACCCCTAAAGGCGAATCGAGCCAAGCGATCGGATTGGCGCTGGGCCCTGCGATCCAGAGCATGCCTGCGCCGTGTTTGGTGATATGTTCGAGCAGGGATTCGAGCTGACGATCGGAGAAGAGTTCCGGGCGGACATCGCCGAGGAGAATGACATCGAAGGGTTCCCAGTCTTCGATGGTCGCAGGCAACGCCCCGATGAGCTCGTCGCCCTCTTGCACATACCGTCGGCTCGCAGCCAAGAGCATCGAAGAGCTGACGATGGATCGTTCGCGCAAAAGCAGATTCTTGAGATACCGATACTCCCAGCGCGGATACCCGTCGATGTAGAGCACACGCATCGGACGATCGACCACACGCAAGCGGATCGAAGATCGGTTGTTTGAGCGGTCAAGGTCGAGCTCCATCAGCCCCGAGTCCGACCGGATCACCAGATCGTATTGCCGATCGCCTGCGCCTGCGGGGGTATCGTTGAGTGTGATCCATTCATTGGGCTCTTCGCCGAGCCCCAGGTGCTTTGGTTCGATGGCTGCTGAGTCGAGCACTTCTGCGCGTGCATGATCGATCAGTTCGATGCGGAGATTGCCCCTGGTGATTTCTTCCGAGCTGATGCTCGAGGCGCTCAATCGCACGCGGATCGGGACCAGGTCATCGCCGAATACCGCTTGGGGATGTTCTACGCGCACGATGCCCAGATCACGCACCGGCCCATCGCTCCCCAGAGGGATGGCAAAGATCGGAATCTGGGCGCTCTTGAGTGTGTTGATTTGCTCGGGTTCGATGGGTTCGAAACTTCGCCCATCAGACACAATCACCACCGACGAGATCGGGCGGGCAGCAGCTTGATCGAGCGCGCTGGCAAGTGCGCGGGCAAGATTGGTGCGCTGACTGATCGGCTTGCCGATCGCCTGCTCGTCTGGGATCGTCCCGGTCGCCAGGGTCTTTGCGACATCACCAAAGCCCATCCAGAGGATATGTTTCTCATTGGCGAGCCTGTTCCAAGGCTCGCTGGCGCTGCCGAGCATGGCTTTGAGTTGTGCATCGCGGGTGCCAAGGGGGGGATGTGTTTGCGTGGTGTTGGTGTTGAGGGGAGCGTCGGGGGTTGTGAGTGATCCTGACCGATCCAGAAGCACCAGGACCCAATCTTTTTCGGTGTGGGCTGTGCTTTGTTCGATCATCGGACCCATCGCGACGAGGAACAGGATCACCAACGCCAAAGCCCGGCAGGTGGCAAGGCTCGATCGGGTCAATCGCGAGCTGGGAACTGCCCGGTATGACCACCAGACCAACAGCACAATCGCCCCGATGAGCAGCGCAATGATCCATGATGCCAGCGGATGCACAAATGTGAAGTGCGCATCGGGCGATCCAAACCCGATTGATTCATGATCGGCACCGAGCCCGAAGAGCCGATTGAGCAAATCGTTCATTGGCGGGCTCCTTGGGTTTCAAAGAGCCGGGCGGTGAAGATCCAGGCGAGCACACATTCGATCGTTGCAATGATCGCTGCGATCAGAAACATCCACAGCCCGATCGACACCCCCGGAGAAACTGAATCGAGGATGCTCATGCGGGTGCGCTGGGGATCCGAATCATCGAGAGACTCAGCATGTTCGACCCAATCAATGCTGGCAACATCTATGCGATCGAGAAGCGCGCGTTCGAGTGCTTCTGGCGAGCCCGGATCGGTGCGCGCATGCTCGGCGTCGGGGTTGATGATGACCAATGAGCGAGTGACGCCTTGGGCATCGAGCTGGGCGATGAGCCCTGCGCGTGTGGTATCATCGCTTGGCGCAGAAGTTCTTGAGCGGGTTTCGAGTTCGAGCTGTTGATTGGCAATCGCCCACGCCGGGCTAGGCATTGCCTGCCCTGCTCGGATTGTCGGCATCGCCGAGCTGCGCCCCACCCCCTGCCGGATGATCTCCTGCATCATCGGAACAACCATCGGACGGGCAATCAGGTTCGACCATTCCAGATCGAAGCCGACGCCCAGAACCACCACCAGACCTTGCCGATGTGTTGGCTGCGATTGTACCGCCAAGGCTGAGCCATCGTCGAAGAGCCCCATCGCCAGACCTTTATCTCCGGGCACCAGACGCACAGAGCGTCCGGCAGCGATTGCACGGGCGAGCCGACCGAACTCGGATTCGATTCCTGCGAATAGGCTCGATGCCGGGATGGTTTGATCGGGATCGAGCATGATGGGGCGTTGGTGCTCGCGCAGCACCGAGCCAGGCGCGAGCATCCTGGGCGCGATTGTTTCGACCCGATCGAGCCAACGCAGCGAAGCTCCCTGCGCATCGGGCGCGAACACCACCAGCATCCCCGATTCGTTGAGTTGCGCGATCCGATCCCAGCCCGGCTCGTCGAGCATACTCGGGCAGAGCACAATCAGCGCATCGAGATTCAGCGCCCCCATCGCTGATGCGCGTGCGGGGTCGATGTCAACGATCGAGATGCCGAAGCGTTCGTCGGGTGCCAAAGCTGCCCGCACCCAGCGCGAAGCAGAGATCGTCGACGGGGCGACTTGCCCAGAGGATTCTCGCACCCGATCAACCACGCCGACACGGATCGTCTTGCGTGTCGCCAGAGGCACCAGATGCGTGTTGTCTCGGAGATTGGCATCGTCGTCGATCTCGATCCGAACCAGAGCGGTCTGCGCACCGAGCGTTTCGATGGCTTGGGGGTCAATCGCGATCGCTGCTGAGAGGGTTGTCTGGGCATCACCCCATCGGAGAGTCCGCTGACCGATCAGCGTGCCAAGCCGATCGTATATCCGGATCGTGCTTGAAGGTTCGGCAGAATCGTCGGGCTGTTCTGGTGCCCCAATACCCGAACGAAGAAGCTCGACCCGTACGCCCACCGGGAGGGTTATCTTGGAGTGGGTAATCAGGGATCGTGTTGGCGAGGCGCTGGCGATGCCGATGTTTTCGATTGTGTTTGTTGGAAGGGTCGGGAGAATCACACGATCGAATGCAAGGCTCGCAGCAGGCGGTGATGCTGAAAGATCGAAGCTGCGAGCAGCCAAAGCGAACACCAGCACGGTATTGGCTGTTTGTTTGGGCTCACGGGTGACCTTGCCTGCCAGTTCGATGGCACGAGCGAGGTCGAGCTGAGAATCCGTCGATTCAAGCCTTTGGATGATGGAACGGACCGCTTCGATATCCGAGCTCTGAGGCAAGACCATGCCCCTCGCAGGCATCGCTGCGCCGATAAGCATCACCTGATCCCCGCGCTGGGCATCGAGTTCGTCGATCGCCCGCAAGGCAAAGGATTTGTTGAGCTCAAGGATGCTCGATTGGCCATCTATCAGCGCCGAGCCAATGGAATCATCGAGCACGATCACCATCGTCGTCGGGACCGATTTGCCCGATCCTGATCCGAGCATCAACGAACCCACGCCCGCAGCGATCAACACCAACAGCGTGCACCGGAGCATGAGTAAAATCAGTTGCTCGATCGTAAGTATCCGCCGGCGTTTGCGATAAGCCTGCTCCAAAAACCGCATCGCTCCCCATTCGATGGGCCTGCGCTTGCCTTTGAACAGGTGCAGAACGATCGGGATCGACACGGCAGCGATGCCCAATGCGAAGAGTCCGGGATGGAGCAGCGAAAGGGGCATGGTTCGGATCACCGGACCGATCGCATGGAAGAAGCAGCATTTCGGCGGGCGACAAACGACGAGAGCGTCGGGCCCAACCAGTGATGCGTCGAGATGAGCTGGTGGTCGAACCCAAACGAGCGGGCGTGCTTGGCGACGAGCTCGATATGCGTGTTGATGGCTTTGAGGTATTCTTCTTTGAGTGCCCGTGGGTCGATGCGGATGGTCTCTTCGCCTTCGAGCCCGACGAAGGCTGCCGGGGTGTCAAACTCGAATGTGGTCTCGGCCTGGTCGAGCACCTGGAGGGCGATCAGATCATGCCCACGATGCTTGACCTTGGCAAAGGCCGATCGGATACGCTCGGGCTCATCAAAGAAATCGCTCACAATCACAAACAAGCACCGGTTGGAAATCTTGGCCAATATCTGATCCATCATCCGCACGGTATCGGTTTGCTGGTCGATTGGCTGGGTCGCCAGGGTATCGACGATTTGTTTCCAGGTCGATTTCCTCGCCGACCGATCCACCATCGCCCGCAGCTCGTGGGCATACACCGCCAGCCCGACGCGATCACCCTGATGGATCGTGATATACGCAAGAGCAGCAGCCGTCGCGGTAGCGTGGTCGAACTTGGACCAGTTGGGACGACCATCGGGCGATGTTTCGCTCGCCGAGCCCGAAGCATCCGAAAACAGCCTCGACCCAAACTTCATCGACCCCGAGGAATCGACCAGGATCACCAGATCGAGTGTGGTCTCTTGCTGATACTGCTTGACCATGAGTTTGTCGGTGCGGGCATAGACCTTCCAGTCGAGATGCCGAATGTCATCGCCAGCGACATACTGGCGATGCTGGGCAAACTCCACCGACACCCCGGCATACGGCGAACGATGTTGCCCGCTCATCACCCCTTCGACAATCATCTTCGCCCGAAGCTCCATCGAAGAAAGCCGAGCGAGGGTTTGGGGGTGCAGATACAGATGTGGATCAACTGCATTGCTCGCTTCGTGCAGCGCTTCGGGATTTTCTACAGGCCGATCCATCGGTCTATGGTACCACACCGGCCCACCAAGGGTTGCTTGAACTGGAGATCAAGCATAGGTCATCCGCACGGGTTATCCGTATCAGTCATCGAGGCGGGCCATTTTGATTTTCTGGTTGGTGCTGATCACCGCCTGAGGCTCTGCGTCCTGGGCGAGATGAATCTCCATCTGGTACCCCGTATTGAGCAGCACGGTATCAAACACCCCGTCGTCGATATCGAACCGGGCCGATCCTGCGATTGTCGAATCTGTGGTGGTGATGGTGACTTGTTCGATTTCATTGAACTTCATGTCCATCTCCCCGCTGATGGATATTTCAGCGATCCGGTCGCCGTTCTCTGTCGAGACTTCATCGAGTTTCAGATCGAACCGCACGGTGATATTCCCGAGTTCAAATGGAATTTCAAAGACCCGCTGCCATTGATCGCCCACCTCTACAGGCTTTGACGGGAGGAGCTTGTAGTTCATCTCGTTGGTAGCGATGAGGGTGTCTCGTTGCACCATCATCTCCATCATGCCCATCATTGATGGGTCTTCCATCTCGAAGATATGGTTCTGGAGTGCTGGGAGATTGGGCACATCGAGGATTGTCCCAGTAGGGTCGAGCAGGAACTGGACCTCGATGCCGTTGAGTGCTGCCAGCGAAGCGAGCATCGGATCAACGAGCTTGGCCTCGTCTTCGGGCTTGGTCGAGTCATACTCAATATCGAGCCCGCTGCCAACCATCGAGAACGCGATCGACTCGATGGTGTTTCCGATCACAAAGGTGCCGTCTTCGTAGGTTTCGACGAGCTCTGTCCGCATCCGCTGGGTGGTCGAGCTTGACACCTCGGTCGTCTGCCCGAGCATTGTTTGTGCCTGATCCATCTCCTGAACCATCTCATACCAGACCGGTACATCCTCGGGGAACTGATACACCAAACTCACCGGCTCAGCACTCGCAAACGCACAAGGAAGAGCAACCGCTGCAACACCGATCAAACCAAGATACTGAATCATCACAAAGCACTCCAAATCAGAAAAGGCGAACGCCAGCCGAGCAGATCGCATCCGCTCATTGCCTGACGGCTGGATTCTATCGCCATTCCAAGCACAAGGCGTTCTGATACGATATCATCTCTACCATGTCTACCTTCAAAGAACCGGTTTCTTGCTGCAATATCAAAAAAATCGCTGTCCTCACCGGCGGCGGCGATTGCCCAGGGCTCAACGCCGTCATCAGGGCCGTCGTCAAAGACGCCATCAACTGCGGCATCGAGGTCTATGGCATCGAAGATGGGTTCCTCGGACTCATCGAAGACCGAATCCGCCCCTTGTCCCTTGATGATGTTTCCAATATCCTCACCCAAGGCGGCACCATCCTTGGGTCCAACAACCGCTCGAACCCGCAGAGGTATCCAATGGGCGAGGACAAAGACGGCAACATCATCTACAAAGACCTCACCGATGTCTGTGTCACCCACCTGCAAATCCGAAAAATCGAAGCGCTCATCGTCATCGGAGGCGACGGCACCATGTCCGTTGCCAAACCAATCGCCGACAAAGGATTCAACTGCATCGGTGTGCCCAAAACCATCGACAACGATCTCTATGGCACCGACATCACCTTCGGGTTTCAGACCGCTGTGCATGTGGCCACTGAAGCGCTCGATCGCGTCCATTCGACCGCCGCATCCCATCATCGCGTAATGGCGGTCGAGCTCATGGGCCGAAACGCCGGGTGGATCACCCTCCATGCTGGCATCGCCTCTGGTGCTGATGTAATCCTGATTCCTGAGATCGAGTTCGATCTCGAGAAGGTCTCCGACTACTGCCTCTGGCGTTCCCAACGCGGCAAACGCTTCACCATCATCGCCGTCTCCGAAGGTGCGCGCCCCAAAGGCGGCGAGCAGATCGTCGATCGCGTCATCGAAAAGTCGCCCGATCCCATCCGGCTCGGGGGCATCGCCAAATGGCTCGCGACTGAAATCGAAGAACGCACCGAAATCGAATCCCGCTATGTGGTTTTAGGCCATACCCAACGCGGCGGCACGCCAACCGCCGGCGATCGCGTCTTGGCCACCCAGTTCGGGCACCATGCGATGCAACTGCTCAAGATGGGAAAAAACAACCGCCTTGTCGTGATGCAAGGCGGCGTTCTCGGCGATGTAGACATCAATAGTGCTGCCAACAAGCAGCGACTGGTTCCCAGCAGCCATCCCCTCATCACGGCTGCCCGAAGTGTCTACACCAGCTTCGGCGATTGAAATGTCCATAGCCCCCTGCCAACACACACCAATTACAACTCCCAAGACACAGAACTTGGAAAACAAAATGCGAATATCGTGGCCCTGCACAAAGGACTGTTTATACTTATAGTGCAAACCAGCAGAACAAGGCAATACGGCTAAACAGTGGTATCTAGACAGTGGTATCAAGGCAAAATGACCGCAAACTCCTCTCAATCAAGCAGTTTCGATAAAACCAACACCGAACCCCGCACCGAACCCAACACCGAGGAAGTGCGGGCAGTTTTTCGACTCGTCAGTGCCTGCTGCGATCGGTGGGACCATCCAGAAGAGTGGCAGTCCATCCTGCTCAACGGCGTCCAAGAACTCGCCGGGCTCCCATTCGTTGGGCTCCAACTCATCCGCCCCGTCCCGGAAGAATCTCCCCCCGACCTCCTCCCCATTGCCTATCAAGGATGGGAAACTGAAGAACAAGAACGCATCTACCTCAGCTCCATGGCTGACGAAGACCGCGCAGTGCTTCCCAATGTCAACAAAGCCCTTTCGCCCGCGATGGGCCAAGAGTCGGTCGCTTTTTCTCGCCCGATGATTGTCCCCGACGATCTCTGGTACCAAAGCGATTTCTACCAAAGATATGTCAAGCTCACCGGCATGGATGAGTGGGTGAGTTCGTTCCGTCTTGCACCCCAGCTCGATTCCATCGTCATGATCGGAGGCAACCGGAAACTCGGTGCCCCGCCTGTCCCGATGCGCATCGTCAAACTCTTGGGCATCCTTGGCGAAGAAATCACGCCGCTCCTGGGCACCCGCCTGAGCCTGCGAAACCAAATCTCCAAAGCAGGACTCACCCCCCGCCAACGACAGACCCTCGACCTCCTGCTCGAAGGGCTCAGCGAAAAACAGGTTGCCCAGCAACTCGGACTCTCCAAAGCAACCGTCCACGACTACATCGTCCGCCTGCACAAACACTTCGATGTCCAAAGCCGAGGCGAGCTGCTGAGCTACTTCATCCAAAGACGCCCAAAGGGCAATCTCAACCCCAGCCTCTAGATGCCAAGAGAGAATAGGGCACCAGACTCCCCTGGTGGCCAATCTACATCGACGCCGTTTCGACGGGCACGGTGTGTACTACACTCCCGGCGAAGAGCAAGTGAGAACGCGCACCAAGTCGCCACCCGATTTAGGCTTGAAGTTCTTTCTATTTCTGTGTCTCGGCAGCGTATTCTTCGGCCCGACCACTTGGGCGTGGTTCAACTACCTGCTCCCTGAGGAGGAAGTCCCCAATACCTTATTCTGAGGCCCCTCGCCGGGTTTGCTCGGGATGGTATTCATGCTCTATGGATTGGCTCAACTGGAACCTTGGCTCGCGAAACGCCGCGAGTCAAAATCCCAATAACCTCCTCGGAGGTTTCCCATGCGATCAACACCCATCTCATACCTGCTCTGGCTTCTCGGGCTCTTCGGCATCTGCGGCATCCACCGCTTCTACAACGGCAAATGGATCACAGGACTCCTCTACCTCTTCACCTTCGGGTTCCTCTTCATCGGGCAACTCATCGACCTCATCCTGATCCCGCTGATGACCCACCGAGCCAACTTCAACGCCCGCGTCGATGCGGTGCTGGCGGGGTACTGAGCCTAAAACGGAGGCATTTCTTCATCGCTTTCGCGATCTCCAGACCCGTCTCGGAAGTTGGCTTCTGGCCCGGTCTTTTTCCCGGGCGCAAAGTCCTGAATCGGCGGCGTGGGTGCGAAGTCTTGGCTTTGGCTTGGCACGGGATCAAAGTCTGGCCCATCGAATCCGTAGGACTTGCCGTCCATTTCTTGGCTGAACCCGTAGCTCCCGCCTTGATGATGCCCGTCGTGATTTTTGAACCGCACCGTGCCCGCATCCCAGATCAGCTTCACCGTCCCCGTCGGCCCGTTGCGCTGCTTGGCAATAATCAGCTCGGTCATATTGAGCTTCTCGCGATTATCCTCGTCAAACTCGGGATTCGTCGGGTCCCATGTGGGATCGCCGCGATGGTAGTACGACTCACGATGCAGCAACATCACCACATCGGCATCCTGCTCGATCGAACCCGATTCACGCAGATCACTCATCCGAGGCCGATTGCCCTCGCGCTGCTCGGCGCCACGATTGAGCTGGGCCAGACAGATCACCGGTATCTTGAGCTCGCGCGCAAGGGCCTTGATCGAACGCGAGATCTCGGAGACCTCGACCTGGCGCGACTCACGCGCCGAAGTCGGTGAGGTCAAGAGCTGGAGATAGTCAATCACAATACACCCGATGCTGTGGCGTTGTTTCATCCGTCTCGCCTTGGCCCGCATCGCCAGCACCGTCATGCCCGGCGTATCGTCGATATAAATCGGTGCCTGCGCCAACTCCGCCGAGGCCCGCGTGAGTTTTTCCCACTCCCCGCTGTTGACCCGCCCGGTGCGCAGCTGGTTCGAGTCCACACCCGAGCGCGACGACAACAGCCGTTGCACCAACGCCCCGCGCGCCATTTCCAGTGAGAACACACCAACAGGCACCGGATTATTGATCTGCTTGGGCGCCCAAGGCGTCGCGCCACCAAAGGCGATCTGCTCGGCGATGTTGAGCGCGATCGCCGTCTTGCCCATCGAAGGACGGGCTGCCAGAATCAGAAGCTCTTCGGGCTGAAGCCCAGAGAGCAGCTCGTCGAGGTCGGTGAACCCCGTCGCTATTCCCGCGACCGCTTTACCCTCCGCCCGCTCGATCCGCTCCATCTCGGCGAGCAACAGCTCATTGAGCGATTCAGGCTCGGCATTGATGTCTTCCGATGCAATATCGAAAATTCGTTTCTCTGCCTGATCGAGCACACGCTTGGCCGCGTCGATCCCGCCGCCACCTTGGTTGTAGGCGTCGTAGAGAATCTCGCCCGCCGCATCAATGAGCTTGCGCAATCGAGCGCTATCGGCGATCAGTTTCGCATAGTACGGCGCATTGGCCGCACTGGGCACCGCCTCGGCGAGCTCCATCAGATACGCCGACCCGCCCACCTGATCGAACAACCCCTTGGCCCGCAGCGATTCGGTCAGCTGCACCAAATCACCCGTCTGATGCGCTTCATAAGTATCCACCAGCGTCTGGTAGATCACCCCATGCGATTCCTTATAGAACTGCTCAGCGTTGGGGATCAGCTCGACGACATCATTGAGAATCGTCGGATCGAGCAGAATCGACCCCAGAAGCGACCGCTCCGCATCCACATGGTGCGGCGGCGTCCGGTCAAAGAGCTTGCCCACATCAGGAATATCCGCCTTGGGACTCTTCCAAGACTTGCTCGGCTTGCTTTCATAGAGGGTTGAATCATTCACGCAAGCATTGTACCGCAACCAAATCCCCGTGTTTCCGATCGATTCACAGTTGTCAGGTTGCTCCCAAAGTTTCAGAGAATTGTGGAGGATACCCTATCACCATGAGCACCCCCCCAAACCCCATCCACTTCTACGACGAGGGCGAACGGCTCCCGGACATTCTCCCCAATTCCCCCTTCCCACTCTTCCAAGCGTGGTTCGACCAGGCCATGGGCGAACGACTCACCCCCAACGCCAACTCGATGTCCCTGGCGACCACCCACGCCGACGGGCACCCCGACGCCCGCATCGTCCTGTGCAAATCCATTGACCCCGATGCCGGCTCGGTCATGTTCTACACCAACTACACCGGACTCAAGGGGCACCAGCTGACCAATTCGCCTCAGGTCGCGGCGGTGATCCATTGGGATCACTACGAACGCCAAGTCCGCATCCGCGGGCAAGTCGTCAAAGCCACCCCCGAGCAATCCGATGCCTATTTCGCCTCGCGTGCCCTCGAATCGCGCCTGGGCGCATGGATCTCCGATCAATCCAAGCCGATTGAATCTCGCGAAGCCCTGCTCGAAAAGGCTGTCGAAGTCATCGACCAACTTGGTATCGACGCCGCCGATTTGATGAGTGGCAAGGACATCCATATCCCCCGCCCGCCGCACTGGGGCGGATATCACCTCCATGCCCACACCCTCGAACTCTGGGTTGCCGGGACAGGCAGAATCCACGATCGTGCCCGATGGACGCGCGCGTTACAAATCGAAAGCGATCAGGTGTCTGTTGGTGATTGGTCTTCCACCCGTCTTCAACCCTGAGCCCCGAGCTGGTGCATCTGAAAACAAAGCCTCGCCCGACGAGCCAAGCCGTCCAAGACGCATGCGCCGATCCATCAAGGCTTGGCTTTTAGTTGTAGTCAAATCCTTGGAGCCCGTTCTTGGTCCACATATAGCGCATGTTGAGTTCTCGGTTGCTGCCGAGCCCGCCGATCATTGGGATGGGGAAGACATGAAGGGGGACATAGCGTTGTTTCCAGATCGGGCCATCGGGATAGGTGGGATGGACGGAAGGCTGGGAGCTTGAGGATGCTTGTGAGTTGATCGACCCATCGAACATGAGCTTGTCGGAGCGGGCCGAGCCATAGGCGAAGTAGGGCTGGCGTTTTTGTTCGCGATCGAACTCCTCGAACATATGGACCTTTCGGCTTGGGGACTGGACCTGATTCATGTATCGCCCGGAGAGATCAGGGGAACCATTGGCCATGTAGAGGTGTGGCGTGGATTCGACGGGGCCATAGACATTGTCTGGGCCGTCGCCTTGCCATGCGAAGGGGGTGGAGAAGTAGCTTGTGCCGAAGGACCAGCGTTGGCGGACTGCGAGTTGGAACCAGACTGAGTTATCGTCGTATCCGCTCGGTGCCCCATCGGCGTAAGGTAGGCCATTGGAATCGGAGAGGTAGTCGAGGGGGCGTTCTTGCCAGTTGAGCAAATCGCCGTCGGCCGGATCGACAAAGACGAGATTGGCAAAGGACGCATCGTCGTCGCCAGCCATGTAGTCCATAAGCACAACATGGACGGATCGGCGATGGGTGAGGCGCGCGCTATCGTGCCTGATCTTGCTGACGCCGTTGATCCGTTGCGTCCGGCGCATGAGGATTTCCTCGTTCTGGCGCGAGGCTGCCTCTTGGGCGGAGTTGGGTGTGCGTGTTTGACCGTTGGGCATGGTGTAGGTTTCGCCTGCGCGCCAGGTGTAGGTGAAGATGCGGTCGGTATTGTCCTTGGCGTACATATCACGCGCCTGCCCGATCTGCATCAGGTTGTCGGCAGAAGTGGCGGCCCGGGCTTGATGGCGGATCTGACCCAAAGCCGGGGCGATGGCACCAGCGAGCACCACGAGGATCACGATCGTCGCGATGAGCTCGATGAGCGAAAATCCTCGGCGATCAAGAACAGACAGCAGCTTGGCTGGTCGATTCCTCTTTAATGTGTCGAGCATGGGTCTGTTGAGCATGGATCAATCCTTGCAAAATCTTTTATGATGAAACTCGAATCAGCATACCTTCATCGGGTCAAAAGACTGCGCACAAAATCCCGACTCGGGCAGGAAAGCATCATCCGATCACATCGGCTACCATACAATAGGCAAACACGGCTCGCTGTTCGCGGGTTTTCACTGGGGGTACGAATGAACGCACAGAGTTTCAGGCCGGCGATGGGCTGGGTCACAATGGCATTGCTGGCAGCGCTGATCACCATGCCAATGCTCGCACTGAGCGGGTGCTCGGTCTGGGAGGATCGCCCGCGATTACGAAAGCAGAAGGTCGATATGAATGTCCCCGTCGTCGGCATCCCGCCGATCATGCTCGACACACTCAACGAACACTACCTGCTGATGATGCGAGCGCCCAACTCGGGGTGGTCGATCGAGATCGACAAAGACGAACGCATTGCTACGGGGATGCGCGTTTTTATCACGGTGCGTCGCCCTGATCCGGCATTCATGTATCCCCAGGCGATCGTCAACAAACGGCTACTCACCCAAATCCGCGCGAACTTGCCTCTTGAAATCTATGCCAGGCTCCTCGATGCCCATGAAGATACCAAAGGGCGTGGATATGGCAAACTCACACCCGTCGAAGAGTTTGAAGAATAAACATCGTGCCCCGCGAAACTGACCAACCCGATCGGTGCGAAGAGATGTTCCAACCCGGTGCATGCTCCGCTGATGCCCGGTCCATCCTCGCGCTGACCCTTGTGCCCGGGCTTGGGCCCGCGCGGATCGCCAAGCTGATTGACGCGATCGGATCGCCTCAGGCGGTGCTGGGCGCGAGCGCCTCGCGGATCGCGCGCATCCATGGGATCGGCAGCTCCACCGCAACCAATATCGCCCAACACCTCCACTGCTCGATCGAACGCATCGACCAGGAGCTCGAATGTGTTGCCGATGCGGGCGCGTATGTGGTTTCGATCGCCGACCCCCACTACCCCCCGATGCTCGCCCAAACCCCGGGCGCCCCGCCGATTTTGATGATCCGCGGGCGCTTCGATCATCAAACCGATGACAAGTACACCGTCTCGATCGTCGGGTCCCGATCGTGCAGCGTCTATGGGGCCGAGCAGGCATCAAAGTTTGCCAGCGCCTTTGCCAGCGCGGGGCTCAGTGTGATCTCGGGTGGTGCGCGGGGGATTGACACCGCTGCCCATCGCGGCGCGTTGGATGCTGGGGGGAGAACCGCTGTGGTGCTCGGATGTGGGATTGGCAAGGTGTACCCGCCTGAGAATGCAGCACTCTTTGATGAGATCGTTGAACGAGGCGGGGCGATCATCTCCGAGCTGCCCGTCAACGCATCGCCCGATGCGAAGAACTTCCCCGCCCGCAACCGGATCATCTCGGGGCTGTCTTTGGGCGTGGTGGTGATCGAAGCCGGGCTCAAATCCGGCGCGCTCATCACCGCCAGGCACGCGATCGAGGATCATGGGCGCGAGGTGATGGGTGTGCCCGGGCGGGTGGACTCGGCTGCCAGCGCCGGGACGCATGCGCTGCTCAAATCTGGCGCCCACCTCGTCACCGAGCCGGGCGATGTGATCTCGATTCTTGAAGGCGACGCGTACCACCTCTTTGCAGGCTCGCACCGCGCCAAAACCGCCGACCCGACCCAAAATCCGGGGTTCTTTGCAAAGCAGCCTCCCGAACCTACCCCGACGCCGATTTCGATGCCGATCGGCGATGTGGATGAGGAGACGGGGCGATTACTCGAAGCGCTCGACACCCCCCAAACCGGGGACGAGCTCGCCGAGTTGGTGGGGGTGGATCCGGGTCAGATTCGGGCGAAGCTGACGATGCTTGAGATTCAAGGGCGGGTCTGCCGGGCGGGGAGTCGATTCGAGCGCGTCCGATAAAGACCTGTTCGGGTATACTGGCGAAGTTTGCGCATGGATTTTGTATGGGCTTTTCAACTCAAATTTGAGATTCTTCTGTGATAAATTACTGAAATCACAGCGTTTCCCTTGCCGTGTGGGCTGTGATTGGCTATCTTATACCAAACAGGTACAAAAGAAAGGCTGATCCTTTCGAGCAGAGATACCCGATCAGAACAAAGACAACCCGCATGTGCGAATGTGTGATGGGTTGATACGATTGAATACGATCAGGATGCTTGGCATGAATCAGACTCTCAGTCAAACAACGGAACAGTCCGTCAACCGGACGACTTTGCAGACAACTTCGACACTCTTCCGGCTGGGCCCGGGCGGGGACTTCATTTCGGAATATTCCGCCCAGACATCAGGACGCGGATGGCTCACGCGAAAAGACGCGATCGGGCGAGATGGACAGGATGAGCGATCGTATGGAAGGGCGGAAATCATCGGGTTGCTGATGGTGACCCAGAAACGGATTTTTTCACAGTGTGAGCGCATCGCGCAGGTGCAGCGATCACTTGGACAACTTATAGGGACGACCTCGACGCACACTTTGGACTCGACGCGCTCTGGGTATTTAGCCGAGCATCGAAGCCGAGGTCTTACAACTGATCGGTATCAAGCCGATCGAAAGGATGGGCAATATGAACCTCACACCCAAACAGCTCCGCATTCTTCAGTTAATTCGCGATTCGCGTATTCGCCGTGGCTATTCCCCGACGATGCAGGAGCTCGCCAACGAGATCGGGGTCTCCAAAGTCACCGTGTTCGAGCATGTCGAAGCGCTCATCAAAAAGGGCGCCCTCGTGCGCGAAGCGAACAAGGCTCGCTCTTTGTCGATCGCTGAGGGGATCGCGGTTCCCGATGAATCGCGCCCGCTCAAGTTTCCACTTGTGGGCAAGATCGCTGCGGGGTATCCGATCGAGAAGGTCGCCGATGCCGACGAGATTGATCTGGTCGAGTTCCTCAGCACCGTCGATGATGCGGGCTCGACCTTCGCGCTGATGGTCGATGGCGAGTCGATGCGCGACGAGGGCATCCTCGATGGAGACCTTGTGCTCCTCGAACGGGCACAAGTCGCCAACAACGGCGACCGGGTCGTGGCACTGCTCGAAGATGGCTCGACCACGCTCAAGACCTTCTTCAAAGAAGATGACCACATTCGGCTTCAGCCTGCGAATCCTGAGTTTGAACCCATCCGTGTGAAGTTCTGCCAGATTCAGGGCATCGTCAAAGGCGTGGTTCGGCGGTACTGATTTACATAAATCCCAGCCATCACCCACCCAAACTCTGATAAGCAGCATTCCAACAGATACTAAGCCCGTGCTCAACGGGCTTCTTTTTTTACACCCCACAACCTCACAC
>WFPK01000068.1 GCA_015487555.1 Phycisphaerales bacterium | reverse complement strand
GTGGGGGTGAGATCGTCTGGCGTGACTGGTTTTTGCATGTAGTCGAGCTCGCCGACCGAGATCATCCCCGCGTCGCTGCAGGCCCGGCGGGCCCAGGTCTGGTCGGGTTCGATGAGGGTTTGGGCAAGGGTGACCCGCTGGGGAGATTGAGCCCGCAGCCCGCGCAAGGCGGCACCAAGGGCAGCACTGATCTCGCGGGTCTGGGTTTCAAGGGGGCCAAGGGTGTGTGTATTGTCCGGGTTCGAGAGGAAGATCATCGCGGTTCGACCAGGCCCAAGGACCGCCAAAGCGACCTGGCGGACACGCAGGGCCGGTTTTGGGGCCGTCGATGCAGCCGATGCCAGAGACGGGGTGGTGACGCCCCACATGAGATCGAGGTCGATCCCGTGGGTTGATGCTGAGGCGATGAGTCGTTTGGCCGCTTCTCGACGCCCTGGCGAGGCGACCAGGCGCTCGGCAGCCGACAAGCGAAGCGGTGGGGTGATCTGCTGGGTTTGGATATCAGAAGTTTGAGGCATCTGGAGGCTTTGAGGGTGTGGACGGTTCAGGCTCGCAGGCATGATAGTGGAGATTTGGCGCCGCTGCAGGGAACTTGGGTGGGATGTGTGCGAATACATTTGACGCCCAGCGGGCGTACACTACACTACGGACGCTCGAATGAGCCTTGGATAGAAGAGAACCTGACCCACAGATGGGATGTATATGACGCGCTCAAAGACTTGCTCGAAGAATCAATCCGCCATTGGCACTCGTTTTCGTTGTGCGACCCTTGTGCTTGGAGCTTTCGGGGTGATCGGTGCGGGCGTACTGGTTGGGTTTTCGAGCACCGTTTCGGCAGCGCCCGAGCCTGCGCCGGTGGCGACCCAGTGGGAGTTCACCTTCGAGAACGGCCCGCTGCGCCTGGCATGGGTCGATGAAGGCGATGGGGCCAAGCCCTATTTTTACCTGACCTACCGCGTCATCAATCACTGGGGCGGGGTCAAGCTCTTTGCGCCCGATGTCTCGTTGATGACCGATGGGGCCAATATCCTCCGCTCAGGACGCGATGTATCGAGCACGGTCACCGAGACGATCATGGAGAGGCTTGACAATCCGCTGCTCGAATCGCAGATTGATATCGTCTCCAATGTCCTCGAAGGCGTCGAGCATGCCCGCGATGGCGTGGTGATCTGGCCTGCCAATGACCTCGAAGCCGACGAAGTGACGGTGTTTTTCGCTGGGCTCAGTGGCGAGTTTCAGTCCTACATCGTCGGACGCGACACCAATGACCCCCGCCGATACACCCTCCGAAAAACCCTCATGCTCCGATACGCCACCCCCGGCGAGTTCGCCCAACAAGGCGATACCCCCTTCGAGCTCATCGAAAAACGATGGGTCATGCGATAATTTCGCTCCAAGCTCAGCCAGGGGCACGGTTTGCCCTAGACGAATGCCCAAACCGGGCCTACGCTTGCCCCCGCGACCGATTTGTGTCGCAGAGATGAAAAACACCGATCCAGAGCCATCGGCACTGGATCAGATTGACGGAGAACTGTGTTATGGCACATAAAAAGGGCCAAGGCTCAACCAAGAACGGGCGCGACTCAAACCCACAATACCGCGGAGTCAAGCTCTACGGCGGCGAAGCCGCCAAACCCGGTTCAATCATCATCCGTCAGTGTGGCACCAAGTTCAAGCCCGGTTTCGGTGTTCGCATCGGCAAAGATGACACACTCTACTCGGTGAGTTCGGGGAAGGTCGTGTTCCAGAAGAACGGGCGCGTGCATGTCGATCCCTACGAAGCCGATGTTGCTCGTCCGCAGTGGTTGCGTGAATACCGCGCTGCCCACGCGAGCTAAGTGAGATCAAGCGAGATTGAGATCAAGCGAGATATTGATGCCGTCCGTGTTTGCGGGCGGTTTTTTATGTGATCTTTTGAGCCAATGGATCATTTGCTGGTTTGGGTGACGAGTTGGTGAACGGTCATCGTAACGATGAGGGCTCCGAGGAGGAGGATGATGATCCCGCCTGGGGTGGACCAGATGAGGTCGAGGAGTTTGCCGATTATTTTTGCCGAGTCCTTGGCGGGTTGGTCATCGCGTGCGTTGGGGAGGACGAGCATCCAAAGTCCTACGGTACAGAACAGCATGCCGCCGATGATGCCGCCGAGGATGTCTTTGATGGACCAGTGGTCGTTGGAGTCGGGCATGTGTTGTGCTCTTGCTTTGGCTTGTTATGTGATGGCAGATCGAATCGCCACGGCTTGCGTAATCACCTGCTCGAAGTTATCAAAGTTCAACTGCGTCGCACCATCCGACCACGCTTCTTTCGGATTCGGATGACATTCGACAAACAGCGCATGCACGCCGATGGCGGTCGCGGCTTTGGCGAGTTGGAGGGCGCGGTCGGGTCGCCCTCCGGTTTGTTCGCCGGAGCCTGGGAGCTGGGTGGAGTGGGTGACATCGAAGCAGACGGGTGGGGAGCCTTGGTCGGTGAAGGCGGAGCAATCGAGTTCCATCATGTCGGCGATGCCGATGAAGTCGTTGACGAGTCGGTGGTAGCCGAAGAATGTGCCGCGCTCGGTGAGCATGATGTTGTCGCATTCTGCTTCGGTGGCTTTGCGGATCGGGCCGATCATTTCGGTTGGTGAGAGGAACTGACCCTTTTTGATGTTGAGTGCTTTGTTGTGTGCTTTGCACGCCTGGGCCGAGGCGACGACGAGGTCGGTTTGCCTACAGAGGAACGCGGGTATCTGGATCAGATCGACGATTGCTGCGATTGGCTCGGCTTGTTCGGGGGCGTGGATGTCGGTGGTGATGGGGACGCCGAGCTCTTGCTTGATGGCGCTGAGGTGTTCGAGCCCTTGTTCGATGCCGATGCCTCGCTTGGAGGAGATCGAGGAGCGGTTGGCCTTGTCGAAACTGGCTTTGAAGATGTAGGGCAGATTCAGCGATTCGCAGAGTGCTTTGCAATACTTACCCACAATGAGCCCGAGCTCGAGGGATTCGAGTGTGCATGGGCCTGCGATGATGGCGAGGGGGGAGTTGGGTCCGATAATGGTTTGGTCAACGGTGCAAAGTCTGTTCATAACAATAGGTTAGGCATGCCGGGGTAGTTTTGGGGTAATCGGGGAGGTGGAATCACAATGTGGATAAGCCGACTTGATTCAGGTGGATGGAATTACCCATTGTGATATCAGGAATGGTTGAATAGCTGGAAAATCAGAGTTGATTGACCTTTTTTTGACCAAATAGTGTAGTATTATGCACTCATGCATTGCCCTCTCGAGATCGTTTGAGCTCAGAGCGTGTCCTTGTTAGCTGGTCTTGCGCCAGTGTCAAACAGGTGAGAATGCTCTCTGCTCGTCCCGCCAAGCTCCCTCCTTGGCGGGACGATCTCTTTTTTGGGGCGCTCGATTCTGGGGCCTGATTCTGGAATCTGATTTTGAAACCTGATTTGCATCTTGACGGCCAAGACGGCTCTTGAGTTGGTGTCTATGCTCTGTGCACTTCCGGGCGAGTAGCTCAGTTGGCTAGAGCGTTCGCCTTACACGCGAAATGTCGTGGGTTCGAGTCCCTCCTCGCCCATTGCCCGGTGAATACAACTTGGCCGATGAAATAGCAGAAATAGCAGATGAAGTAACAAGTAGTGGGCGAGGTCGGTTTACAAGCCGATCTCGGCTTTTTTTATGGCGAGCGGTTGTTGCGGATAAGGCGGGTGGCGGTT
>WFPK01000067.1 GCA_015487555.1 Phycisphaerales bacterium | reverse complement strand
CGGCTCGTTTATCAATCTGCATCTGGGTGCCACGACTCGCCCGAAGGGCGCAGTCGTGTTCTTTGATGGCGGAAAAACCAAAGCACGACTGCGCCCAAGACGGCGAGTCGTGGCACCCGATGGGATGTTTTTGAGCCGTCAGACACGGCCTAGGGGGGGAATAAATCAGCTTGGAATCAAAAGATTCGGGCTTTTCTTTTGGCTTTGAGGGGGGCCTGCACCGAATCTTTGAGGCTTGGATCCCTTATAATGCAGGCGTGCATACAAAGATGAACAACAGAGCAATCGTCCGAATCCTCAACCGGGTCGTGCTGGGGATGTGTATCGTTCTGGGATTGGCTGCCTCCACGGGCACCTCGGCGAGCTCATTTGCAGCTGACGGAGACGGAAAAAACGCAGACAAAGCACCTGCACCACCTGTTTCGGTGGTTTCGATTCCGGCAGCGAGGCAGGCGGATCGGGTCGCAGTCATTACCGTCAAGGGTGCCATCGACGCAATCACGGCGATGTCCGTCAAGCGACGGATCAAAGCAGCAGAAAAGGCGGGGATGGAGGCGATGGTCATTGAGATCAACTCGCCCGGAGGCGAGCTGGGCGCGGTGCTCGAAATCTCTAACATGATCAAAACCTCATCCATCGACAACGCCGTCGCATGGATTCATCCCGATGCGTATTCGGGCGGGGCGATTATTGCCCTGGCGTGCAACGAGATCGTCACAAGCAGCCCGGCGTCAATGGGAGATGCGTTTGTCATTACGGTCGGCGCTGGGCAGATTCGGAGCTTGAGTCCTGACGAACGAACCAAGTTCTTGCCGCCTTTGATGGCCGAGGTGACGGACTCGGCCCGGCGCAGCGGGTATGACGAATACATGGTCCAGGCGATCGTGGCCGACGGGATCGAGCTGTGGTTTGTCGAGGAGATCGAGACCGGGCATCGCCTGGCGATCAACGAAGAGGAGTATCGGCTCTTGTTTGCAGGCGATGTCGTGCGTGGCAAGCCGATGCTCGCCGAGGTGACGGGTGGGGTGCGCACCGGAGTGAGCCCGATTGTTGAAGAAGCAGATAAAAAGCCCAAAGAGCCCGAAGAGCCAGACCAAGAGCAGCCCGGGCAGGCTGATGAGCCCGCTGCCAAGCCGATCAATGCGCCTGCCCAAAGCGAGCCCGATCCCAATGCCTACCGCCCCGCGAGCCCGACGCTTCGGGACATCGAAGAGGTTTTTATTGATCCTGAGCAGGGCGTTGGGCTCGAGTCGCCTTCAACGCGAAAGGTATTCTCAGCGGACGATCGTGGGAAGTATCGGCTCATCGGATACATCACCGATGGATCGGCTGCGATTGTCATGCGGGACGATCAGATGCGCTATTTCGGGTTCTCCACCGCGATCGTGCAGAACGACGAGGAGCTCAAAGCCTTCTTCGGAGCTGAGCAGCTCGTGCGGGTGCATATGAGCTGGTCGGAGAGGATGGTCCGGTTCCTGGTCAACCCGATCGTGCGTGGGCTGATTATTGTCGTGCTCTTGCTGGCGTTGTTTGTCGAGATGGTCATGGCGGGGACGGGGATTGCTGGGGCTGTTGCGTTGGGTGCTCTGGTCTTGCTGCTCGGGCCCCCGGCGATGATCGGGCTCAGCGGCTGGTGGGAGCTGATCGCGATTGTGCTCGGGGTGATCTTCCTGGCAATAGAAGCCTTTGTGGTTCCGGGGTTCGGGTTCTTCGGGGTGATCGGGTTTGTCGCGTTGTTCGGCGGGTTGATCGGGAGCTTTGTTTCCACCAGCGGGGCGATGTCGAATCCCGATATGCAGAAGGATTTGACGACCGGCGCGGTGACGGTGCTTCTGGCGTTTATGACTGCGGGGATCGGGTGGTGGTTGCTCATCAAAAACGCCCAGGGGTTACCTTTATTCGATAAGTTTTTGTTGAGCGGTGCTTCTGGGGTGGGCGGGATGCCTCAGAAAACGATGCTCCATGCGATTGTGCCCGATGATGGTTCGGTGCGGGTGGGCAGCGAGGGGATCACGACGACGCCTTTGTATCCTGTCGGGCAGGCGGATATCGAAGGGGAGATTGTGGATGTCTACTCGGCGTTCGGGTTTATCGAACCGGGCGTCCGCGTGCGGGTGGTCTCGGCGACGAAGATGCGGATTGATGTCGAGGCGATCGACGCAAAGGATAGCAAAGAAGATTCCCCAGCAGAAGGATCGGCGTGAATGGATAGTTTGCTCATTATCGGGATCGGTTTGCTCGGGCTCGGCGTGCTTTTGATTGTACTCGAAGCCTTCGTGCCCTCGGGTGGGATTCTGGGGCTCACCGCCCTTGCCAGTGCGATCGCCGGGATTGTGTTCTTGTTCAAGTACGACACGATGTGGGGCGCAATCGGATTATTGGGCACGGTGATCTTGGGTCCCATGGCCTTCTTGTGGGCGGTCGAGCTGCTGCCCAATACCCCTCTGGGACGCCTGATGCTCGGGCCAACCAATGAAGAAATCGCCCAGCAGCGGGCCCAGGCCAATAAATCACAGATGGCTGGTCGCGATGGGCTCTTGGGCGCCGACGGGGTTGCCCTGACCGATATGCGCCCCAGTGGTGTCATCGAGGTCAATGGCACCCGGCACGATGCGATCGCCATCGGCGGGATCATCGACCGTGACGAACCTGTCCGGGTAACAAAGGTCGACGGATTGACCATCGAAGTCCGCAAAGCCCCGCAAGGGTAAGAGATACCCGTCGCTTCTTGCGCATGTCGGGTGTGAAGCGGTGTATAATGGTATTCGTCGAGCGCAAAGCGTGCTGACGGTTGAATAGTCGAGTTGGATGACCGAGTTGGATGACCAAAGGAGAAACGGATGCCTGGCCCATTGGTATGGATAATCATCGTCGTTGCAGTGATCGTGCTCTTCGGCGTATTCACGGTAATGTTTACTTTCTTCAACCTCTGGTTCCAAGCGGTCATGTCCAAAGCCGGTGTAAGCCTGCCGACGATTGTCGCGATGCGGTTTCGGAAAGTAAACCCGGCGATTATCGTCAACAACAAAGTGCGACTCGTCAAAGCCGGGCTCGACAATGTCGATACCGGGCAGCTTGAGAATCACTACCTCGCTGGCGGCAATGTCACCAATGTCGTCTCGGCGGTCATCGCTGCAGCCAACGCAAACATCGAACTCCAATGGGGCATCGGCACCGCGATCGACCTTGCAGGACGCGATATCCTCGACGCGGTGAACACCTCGGTGAACCCGAAGGTGATTGATTGTCCAGACCCTAGACTCGGACGCGCAACGATTGATGCGGTGGCCAAGGACGGGATTCAGCTCAAAGCCCGCGCCCGCGTGACGGTGCGGACAAATCTCTCGCGCCTGGTCGGCGGCGCAACCGAAGAAACGATCGTCGCGCGTGTGGGCGAAGGGATCGTCTCGAGCATCGGCTCGGCGGATTCGCACAAGGGGGTGCTTGAGAATCCCGACGCGATCTCGAAGGCTGTGCTTGCTCGTGGGCTCGATTCGGGGACTGCATATGAAATCCTCTCGATTGATATCGCCGATGTTGATGTTGGGACAAACATCGGGGCGAAGCTCATGGAAGACCAAGCCCAGGCCGACACGAAGGTTGCCCAGGCCCAGGCAGAAAAACGCCGGGCAATGGCGGTTGCTCAGGAACAGGAGTTCCGGGCAGAAGAACAGAAAAACCGGGCATTGGTCGTGCTCGCCGAGGCCGAGGTCCCCAAAGCCATCTCCGATTCGTTCCGAAGCGGAAACCTCGGGATTATGGATCATTACCGCATGAAGAACATCAACGCGGACACCTCGATGCGCAAATCGATTGCTGAAGATGAGAAGTAGGAAAAAGGAACAAGGGATTAGGGACGAGCCATAAGGGGTTGCGTTCTGGCTGGTTTTCTTACATACTTACATGAAGCATCGCAAAATGCGGTGCTTTTTTCTTCTGGGGGATAAACGATGGCTGATGGCGAAAAATTTTCGCGTTATGTGGGCAAAGTTGCGTCGATCAGCCTCGGATCAAGAACGGAAAGGGACAATACGCCCACCGGGCATGTGTCCAGGCCAAGCAGGAACAAACGCAAGGCTGCTAAGAAGTCGATAATGAATGGGCCAAACAATCACTCGCCGATCAAATCTGCTCCGAGAAAATCGCTGTTGATGAGCAGATCGACTGGCCAGATCGCTCTTTGCCGACCCGGATCGCCGCCTGGCCTGACGATTACCCGCAGACGATCCAGGACCTGACCGACGAACGGCTTGCAGAAATGAGCGATACCGAGAGAGATGATCTGCGCTATGAACTCCTCGACAAGTTCAACGCTGCCCGCTCGATGAGCAGCGACTTCGCCCAAGAAGTCACCAAACAAGGGTTCATCAACAGCTTCATGCATCCGCTCGATATCGCTTTCATGTTCTTCGCGGTCTTTGCTGCCTATGGGATCGCGTCGAACGAATAGTCCAGCAAACAATCATTCAGTCGATCACGATTTCGACTGCAAGCTCGATGGTCTGAGGGCCTTGGCAGGTCGAATCATCACAAGCCTGGAAAGAAATCCCGATCACTGGAGCACCCGGAGCGACGCCGATGCCGGGGGCTTTTTCGATGGCGACCTCAAACTCGATCCGTCCGGTGTTAGTGTTGAAAGTCCCCAACTCTTCGAGTGTATGAGGAGTTCCATCGGGATAATCCGCGTAGACCGCGATGCCTTGCCCTTGGGTGAGCCCGACGCGCAGGGGGAAGAGCTCTTTGGCTGCGTCGGAATCGCCGGGGAGGGCAGCGACGATGTGGGTGCCTTCGTTGATTTCGAGCGCGACCATGCACGAGGCGGGCAGGTCATCGGCGACCGTAAGGGTCGATGCGGAGACGAAGACTTCGATGGGGCAGTGGGCTTTGGGCATTGGGGATTGTAGGGGAAAAAGGGGAGGTACGCAGAGATGGCAGAGGGCGCTGAGGACGCAGAGAAGAGGGGAAGCGAGTTTTCGGGGAAAACGAGCTGGCAGACACGGCCAATAGCCCGAGTATTTTGAAGATGGATCCAAGTGGGCACTCAGAATAGGTATGAACAAACCGCTCCCTGACGGTCGCGGCTCGTTGATACGGACCTATGTGCGTGACGAGAGGTTGGCGCGGTTGAGGTGTTCGATTTCGCCGATTTCGGTTTCGATGAGGATGATGTCGGCTTCGTCGATGAAGAGCCCGTGGTCGATCACGCCGGGGATATCGTTGAGTTCTTTGGCGAGTTGGGCGAGGTTTTCCGAGCCATTGAGTGTGGCGTCGAGGACGAGGTTGCCGTTGTCGGTGATGAAGAGTTGTCCGTTCATGTCCTGGCGGATGACGCCGTTGATTCCGATGTGGCGGAGGGCTTTGCGGGTCGAGACGAGCCCGAAAGCCATCACAGCGATGGGGAGCGGGGTGTCGGTGCCGATCTGGTGCTGGGCGACCTTGTTGGCATTGACCATAAAGACGGTCTTCTTCGCTGCCCAGCAGAGGATTCGTTCGCGGGTCATGGCTCCGCGCGAGCCTTTCATCACGCGCATTTGGCGATCGACCGCATCGGCGCCGTCGATGAGGATGTCGAGCTCTTCGAGCATCGCAAAGTCAACAATCTTGAGCCCTCTTTCACGCGCAAGATCCTCCGCTCGTTCGGAAGCAGCGACGCATTCGATATCGAGCCCTTCGGCGATGACGCGCTGGGCGAGGAGTTCGATGCCCCGTGATGCGGTACGCCCAGCACCAAGCCCGACCTTCATGCCGGATTCAACGAAAGCGACCGCAGCGTTTGCAAGGGCATCAGCGAGGATTTCAGTCTGATCGTGCTGGCTCTGTTGCTCACTCAAAGCGGATCCCCTGTGCAAGTTCAAGCGTTTCTCCAAATCCGATCGTGCATGTCTGGCGTCGCATGTACGCCTTCCATGCGTCGGAGCCGGATTCGCGTCCGCCTCCGGTGTCTTTCTCGCCTCCGAATGCCCCGCCGATTTCTGCGCCCGAGGTGCCCAGGTTCACATAGGCGAGCCCGCAGTCCGATCCTGTTCCACATGGATCGAGGAATCTTTGGGCTGCGTTTGATGAGCCAGCAAAGATCGCGGAAGAGAGTCCTTGATCGACGCTGTTCTGCATCTCGATCGCTTCGTCCAAAGTTTTGTATGTGAAGACATACAGGATCGGAGCGAAGGTTTCTTCGAGCGCCATGGGGAGGTTGTTATCCTTGGGTGCTCGGAGAATTGTAGGCTTCACAAAGTGGCCCGTTGAGAGGTCGCCTTCAAGATTCGTCACACGCGAGCCGCCGGTGAGGAGGGTGGCGCCTTGCTCGCAGGCGGTTTTCACTGCATGTTCGTATGCAGCGACGCTCTGCTGGTTGATCAACGGGCCCATGAGCGTGGTTTCGTCGAGTGGATCGCCGATGCGGACGGTTTCGTAGGCTTTGACTAACTTGCTGCAGAAATCGTCGGCGATGGATTCGTGGAGGATCAATCGGCGCGTCGAGGTGCAGCGTTGCCCGGCGGTGCCCACGGAACCAAACACGGTGGACTTGAGGGCGAGGTCGAGATTCGCATCGGGCTCGATGATGACCGCGTTGTTGCCGCCGAGCTCCAGAAGCGATTTGCCCAATCGCCCGGCCACCACCGAACCGACATGGCGACCCATATTGCACGAACCCGTCGCCGAAATCAGGGGGTATCGGCGATCACGGATCATGGATTCGCCAACGATGTCATCGGTGCCGATCACAAGCTGGAAGAGGTTGTCAAAGCCCATCTCGGAAGCGACCTTCTGGGCGATGTCATTGGTCGCAATCGCCGTCAGCGGCGCGATGAGCGAGGGCTTCCAGACGCACGAGTCGCCTGCGATCGCAGCGAGCATCGCGTTCCAGCCCCACACGGCGTTGGGGAAGTTGAAGGCGGTGATGATCCCGACGGGGCCCAGCGGGAGCCATTGTTCTTTCATGGCGTGTTCTGGGCGTTCGGAGGGCATGGTGATGCCGCAGAGCTGGCGGGATTGACCGACGGCAAAGTCAGCGATATCAATCGTTTCCTGCACCTCGCCGATGCCCTCAGCCTTGATCTTGCCCATTTCGAGTGAGACCAATGAGCCGAGTTCTTCGAGGACCTGGCGGTAGGCGTTGCCGATCTGGCGGACCATCTCGCCTCGCTTGGGGGCGGGGAGTGTGCGGAAGGCTTTGAAGGCTTCGACCGCTTTGGCGGTGACGGCTTCGTAGTCTTCTTTGGAATCGAGCCTGATACCTGCGATGGGCTTGCCGGTGGCGGGGTTGATCGAGAGGACGATATTGTCCTTCTCGGGGGTTTCATCGCCACGGATATCGGTGACGATGCGGGGGTGATTGGTGAGGCTGAGTTTGGTGAAGAGTGGGTGTGTCATTGGGCAAGGGTATGCGAGGGAAAGGGAGAAGGGCAATAGGCAATGGGAAGAGAAGAAAAGATGTACGCAGAGAGGCAGAGAGCGCGGAGGACGCAGAGAAGAGTTTTTGAGCACAAAAATCGCGAAGGGCTTGAAGGGGGATGTGAGAAGCCCGCGCGCCCTGCCCCTTCCTGCGCCCCGCGGAGAGGGGCAAGAGGGGCGTTGCCCATTCGGCGAGCGTATTGTGTAGGCACTGTTTATGAGCATCAATGATCGACCATCAACGAAGAATCGAGGCATCGCCTGGCCTGTCGCCCATGTGCTGGCGTTGGCGCCGATTGATGTCTGGGTTCGGCTGATTGTTCGATCGGGGGGGGTGCGCCCGCGGTATTGGCTTCGTTTTGGGTTTATTCTGGTGACGAGCTTTGTGGGGACGATCGCGACGGTGCATGAGCGGGTGGTGCTGAGTGCGGTTCGCCGAAGGTTGTTTGAGGCTGAGCCTCAGATCAATCGCCGGGTGATTGTCATTGTGGGGTACTACCGATCGGGGACGACGCATCTGCAGAATCTGATGAGTTGTGATGATCGGTTTGTGACGCCGAGGTGGTCTCAGTGTTTGGCGGGGCAAGGGTTTGTGCTTGGGTGGTCGATTTTGCGGTTTGTGTTGGTGCCATTTTTGGGGCAGACGAGGCCTCAGGATGCGGTGGGGTTTGGGCCCGATTGGCCTGGCGAAGACGACTTTGCGCTGTGTTCTTGGGGCGGGTGCTCTTCGATTCCTGGGCGGTTTATTTGGCCGAGCCGATGGGATGATTGGAAGCGGTGGCATGGGCTCGAAGGATTGAGCGAAAAGGAGCTTGATCGTTGGCGGTCGCTGATGGCGATGTTTGTGTGGAAGATCACACGAAGGAAGAAGAATCGGGATCGAGTGGTGCTGCTCAAGACGCCGAGCCATACAGCCAGGGTCGCGGAGCTGGACCGGTTGTTCAACGGGCATGTGAAGTTTGTACATCTGGTGCGTGAACCCGGAGCGGTGATTGATTCGAATGTTCGGCTGCACGAATCGCTGGCGGGGCATCTGCTCGAAGACGGGCCCGATGTGCAGACCATCCGAGAACGGATCGTCGAGGAGTATGCCTCTACCGAAACCAAGTGCAGCCGGGAGGGTGAGGCGATTGGTTCGGATCGGTTCGTACGGGTGCGGTATCAGGATTTGCAAAGCGATGCGATCGGCACGGTGCGAGGCATCTACAAAACGCTTGGGCTGGGCTTTGATGAACGGGTCGAGGCCTCGGTGCGGAGCTATCTGGGACGGGTCGGGGCGTATGAATCGACCAAAAAAACAATCAAACTTGGTCAAGTCTCTGCCGACGAAGAAGCGATCAAGGCGGAGATGGTGGCGCGGTACAAGTTGGATGATGAGCCGATCGCTCGCGTTGAGATCGAGCATATTGAAGCCCCGGCTGCGAAGGTTTGGCGGGGGATTGGATCGGGTGTGTTGATTGCTCTGGCGTGCACAACGGCATGGATCGGGATCGTATGGACACTGCATTCCCTCTGGCCCAGCGTCCACCCTCGGCTGATCCCGGCGGTGTGGGTCTGCGGGGCGGTGATCGGGATGGGCATGCGAAAAGCTGCGGGGAATGGATCGGTCGGGGTGGGCATCGCTGCATCGAGTTTGACGGTGCTGGTTGTACTGATGGCAGCCTTCCCGGTCTCGGTCATCAACTACAACTTCGCTTCCGGGGCGGGGTATACTGCCCAGGACTGGGTCTATCACAATGCGAAATATGGGTTTGAGGGGTTGCGAAGCGTGGCGTCTTTGGTGTTTATTGCGCTTGGAGCGGTGACGGCGTACCGGCATGGGCGCTCGGGCGCAGCGAATGTGCCGGGGGGATAGGTGTGCCGGGGGATAGGAGAGAAGCAAGAGGTACGCAGAGGGCGCAGAGTTTTCGCAAAGGTGCAGAGAAGAGTTTCGAACGCAAAGGGGGAGAAGAGGAGGGGGAAGGGGGAGAAGAAGGGTGACCCCCTCCGTCACGCTGCGCATGCCACCTCCCCCGAAGGCCCGGCGAAAGAGAATCCCCCTCTCCTCCATTGCCCATGCCCCATGGC
>WFPK01000066.1 GCA_015487555.1 Phycisphaerales bacterium | reverse complement strand
TCGAACCAAGCCGAAGCACCTGCGATGCCCCAAACCCCGCGATCGTCCACCCAGAACCACGCAATGCCTTGGCCCGAAGCCCATCACCCTGCATCGCCTGCGCAAGCCGATGACCCTTGATCTTCGCAACAACACCACCAGCCTCCCCATCACCGGACAGACCATCACCATTCGTCGGATTCGTATCCAACTCACTCACCGCCCGACACCGCCGAACCATGCAACGCCGGGCATATTATCGAACCAACCAGAAATCATGAATCCTCCACGACCGCTTCTATATCGACCCACGCCCTCAATAACTTGAAGCTGACAACCCAATCTGCCCCACCACTCGATATTCCGCCCCACAGAGGCTTCAATCACACATGACCAACAACAACCCATTCCGCATCCTCGCCCTCCTCCTCATCCTATCCCTCTCACCCACGCTACGGGCAGCTCCCCAATCCAACCCCATCGCCCTGCGCATCGCCACCTTCAACATCCAAGATGTCCGATCCACCGACCTCGACACCCCAGACAACCCCCGCCTCAAGCACATCGCAGCCATCATCCAGCGCATCCGCCCAAATATCCTCCTCCTCTCCGAACTGGCCATCAACCAGAACCCAGACCAGCCCTCCAACGCCGACCGGTTCGTCGAGCTCTACCTCGCCGTTCCCCAAGCCCCCGATCTCAAACCCATCGCCTTCAACACCTACACACCGCCCTCCAACACAGGCATCCCCTCCGGGCACGATCTCGATCGCTCGGGCACCATCATCTCCACCGCCCCCCCCATCACCAAAGACCAGACCGACGCAGGACGCGCCTATGGCAACGACGCCCTCGGCTTTGGAACCTTCCCCGGCCAATACGCCATGGCCATCCTCGTGAGCCCAAAGCTCACCATCCAGACCGACCAGATACGCACCTTCACCAACTTCCTCTGGAAAGACCTCCCGGGCAACAATCCCCCCACCAACACCGATGGCTCACCCTGGTACAACCCCGACACCTGGAACAACTTCCCCCTCCCATCCAAAACATTCGCCGACATCCCCATCCTCCTGCCCAACGGCTCACTCCTCCACGCACTCATTTCACACCCCACACCTCCCGCATTCGATGGCCCAGAAGGACGAAACAAGCACCGAAACCACGATGAAATCAAACTCATCCGCCACTACATCGACAACGACCAAGCCCTCTACGACGACCAAGGCAACACCGGCGGGCTCGCCCCCAACTCCTCCTTCGTCATCATGGGCGATCTCAACGCCGACCCATCCGATGGCTCCTCCCTCAACATGGTCATGATGCTCCAGCTCCTCACCTCCCCCAAACTCGCTGACGACGCCTTCCCGAGTTCCGACATCAAGATCGAAGGGCTCGATTCCACCGACACCGCCCGCTTCAAACTCCGCGTCGATTATGTCCTCCCCTCCGCCGACATCACCATCACCAACTCAGGCGTCTGGCGCATCACCGACCCAGCCATCAAACCAGGCACCGATTTCCCCTCCGATCACTACCCCGTCTGGATCGAAACCATCATCCCCTAATCTCTTCGGTGCCCCGGCTCGCCGAGCCGGGGCTTCAACCATAATGTCTTGAACAACAAGCAAAGAACCCCGCTCGGCGAACCGGGCCACCGATGAGAATTGGTCTATCATCCCCCGTGACCACTTCACCCCAATCCCAACCCATCGCTGCCGATGAAAAACTGGCAAAACCCGATTCAACCTCGCCCGACCTCCCTACGCCCTCAACCTTCGCAGCCTGCAAAGAACTCACCAAACCAGGCATCACCAAGCTCGTCACCATCACCGCACTCGTCGGGCTCCTCCTCGCCGGGCTCCACTACGACCTCACAGGATGGCTCCTCTGGATCAAACTCATCCTCGGCACCGCCATCGGCACCACCCTCGCTTCAGGGGGCGCAAACGCGCTCAATATGTGGTACGAATCAGACCGCGACGCACTGATGAACCGCACCAAAGTCCGACCCATCCCCTCTAACCGACTCTCATCAGCCTTCGTCCTCAACTTCGGACTCGCCCTGACCATCATCGGCACACTCATCCTCTGGCTCACCGTCGGCATCATCCCCGCACTCATCGCCCTCATCACCGCCGCCTCCTATGTCCTGATCTACACACCACTCAAACCAATCACCATCACCAACACCCTCATCGGAGCCGTCCCGGGCGCACTGCCCACCATGATCGGCACCACCGCCATCGGCACCACCCCCGCTGCCCCCGCAACCGGATTCAACCTCCTCATCGAACCCATCGGACTCATGCTCTTCATGCTCATGTTCGTCTGGCAGCTCCCCCATTTCTTCGCCATCGCATGGATGTGCAAAGACGACTACAAAGCAGGCGGGTTCCGCATGCTCCCCATCGTCGATCCCCAAGGCAACCACACCGCACTGGCCATGATCGTCACCTCCGCACTCCTCATCCCCTGCGGCCTCTCCCCCCTCTGGATCATCCCAGAACTCGCAGGATTCTTCACCGCTGCCGCCTCGATCCTCCTGGGCGCACTGCTGATCTACCTCAGCATCAAGTTCGCCATCACCCGCACCGACCAGGCTGCCCGCAAAGTATTCTTCGGCTCAATCATCCACCTCCCCGTCTACCTCACCGTCCTCGTCGCCGAATCAGCCATAAGGACCCTGATCTCATGAGTGCCCAAACGCCAACCAATCCCGCCATTCATCTCGAAAACATCCGCGTCGTCTACACCTCCAAAAAAACACCCGACCGCATCGCCCTCGATCACTTCTCCCTCACCGCCAACAACGAACTCCTCGCACTCCTTGGCCCAAACGGAGCAGGCAAATCAACCCTCCTCAACATCATCGCCCAAACCATCACCCCAGGCTCTGGCAAAGTCATCGCCCCCACCTCCCGCAAATCCCTCTCCATCGTCTTCCAGACCCCCGCCCTCGACGAGCTCCTCACCATCTCCGAAAACCTCATGGTCGCCGGCGCGCTGCACGATCTCCCCAAATCCCAAATCCAATCCCGCATCGAATCCATCGCTGCCGAACTCGGGCTCACCGACCGCCTCAACGACCAGATCCGCCACCTCTCCGGCGGACTCGCCCGCCGAGCCGATCTCGCACGAGCACTCATCCCCCACCCCACCGTCCTGCTCCTCGACGAACCAACCACCGGGCTCGACATCGACGCACGAAGAATCTTCTGGGAAACCCTCAACCGCACCCGCACGCGCCTCAACATGACCGTCTTGCTCGCCACCCACATCACCGAAGAAGCCGACCACGCCGACCGCGTCCTGATGATCCGCGAAGGCAAAACCGCCAAAGAAGGCACACCGACCGATCTCAAATCATCCCTCGGCCAGCGCATCATCCGCATCACCCTCGACAACGACCACGACACCACCGCCGCTTCAAACTGGCTCGCAGACAACTCGATCGAACACCTCACCACCAACCGCCACATCATCGGCATCAACGCCAACCCATCGCTGGCAACCACCTGCCCCATCCAATCCGCATCCATCACCATCGCCCCGCCAACCCTGGCCGATGTCTACACCTACTACGCCCAAGCCCCAGCAAACGAACCAACGACGGGAGCCATCTCATGATCGCCACCCGCGCCACCATCGCACTGGCCAAACGCGAACTCATCCGCCAAACCCGCCAGCCATCGCGCATCATCGCCTCCATCGCCACCCCCCTGCTCATCTGGCTCTTCATCGTCGGCGGGTTCTCAAAATCCATCGGCTCAGTCGCACAATCAGATGCCAACCTCGCCGCTTACACCATCCCCGGCATGGCCTCGCTCACCGTCATGTTCGCCTCGATCTTCGCTGCCATCTCACTCATCCAAGACCGACACGACGGCGTACTCCGCGCCGCGCTCGTCTCACCCGCACCAAGATACTCCATCGCAACCTCAAAAATCGCGGCCGGATCAATCCTCGCACTCCTCCAAGCACTCATCGTCCTCCTCACCCTCCCATTCCTCGGCATCACCATCACCCCGCTGGGCATCGCTGGCGCCATCGCCGGGCTCGCATGTATCTCGATCGCACTCATCGGGCTCGGGCTCGCACTCGCATGGATCGTCGATTCCTCCCAAGGATTCCACGGCGTCATGAACACCATCCTCATGCCCATGTGGCTCACCTCAGGCGCCGTCTTCCCCGTCGAAAACGCTGCCGGTTGGCTCAAAGTCATCGCACTCATCAACCCCCTCACCTGGACCCACATCGCCATCCGATCATCCCTGGGCATGGACACCACCTACAACCCAACCCTCGCATGGATCATCTCCATCGCCTTCGCAACCTTCGGCGTCGCCATCGCCACATTCGCCATCTCACATACAAAGAAAGCAAAGGCCTAACCCATGCGTCCACGCGTCATCATCCACTCCCTGATCCTCCTCACCTGCACCTTTGTCGCGGCCCTCATCTTCTGGTTCATCCAAAAACCAAAGCCGACCCAATACCCCGCCGCCCCAACACTCCTCGACACCGACAACCCCTACGCAGACCTCTACATCCCCGCATTCAAACTCACCGACGCCGACGGCAACACCGTCGACCAAACCATCCTCGAAGGCCAATACACCCTCATCGACTTCTTTTACACCTCGTGCCCGCTCATCTGCCCCGGCATGACCGCCGCCATGCGACAAGTCCAAGACGCAACAACCGACACCAAACTCAAACTCCTGAGCATCTCGATCGACCCCCAAGTCGATACCCCTCAAGTCATCAAACGCTACAGCCAAGCCCACAAAGCAGACCCAGACCGATGGACATTCACCACCGGCGACATGGAAATGATCACCATCCTCCTCATGGGCATGAACTTCGACTTGGGCGCCCTGAACACCGACAAAGGCTTCCGCGATATCTCCCACCCCTCGACCCTCATCCTCCTAGGCCCAGACCGCCATGTCATCTCCCTCTACCGCTACTCCGACCCCGACCAAATCCAAGAACTCATCAAAAAAGCCCACGAACTCGCAGGCTGATCTTTCGCGGTAGAACGGGCTTCCAGCCCGTTTCCTATTTCCCTTTCTTCATCTCCCCTTTTTCCGCGCCCCCGCAATTGCAGACTCAACCTCTTCCACCGTCTTAGGAATCCCCGAAGACAGATTCCGACACCCCGTCTTCGTCACCACCACATCATCCTCGATCCGAATCCCGATCCCCTCATCAGCCAAATAAATCCCAGGCTCAATCGTCACGACCATGCCTTCTTTGAGCGCAACCGCAGGCGATGGATCATGCGTCTCCAATCCCATGTGATGCCCGATGCTGTGCGGATAAAAATCCCCATACCCCGCATCCACAATCACCTTCCGCGCCGCTGCATCCACCTGCCCCATCGTCACCCCAGGCTTGACCGCTTTGATCGCTGCCTTCTGCGCCTTGAGCACAATGTTGTACAGCTTCGCCTGCCGCTTGGTAAACTTCCCACTCGCAGGCAGCGTCCGCGTGATATCCGAAGCATACCCCCCCATCTCCGCGCCACAATCCAGCACCACCAAATCCCCATCACCCACCGGACAGTTATTCGCCTTGTAATGCAGCACCGTCCCGTTATCCCCCGCCCCCACAATCGGATTGAACGCATTGCGCACCGACCCCATCGCTGCAAACCCACCGACGAGCGCATTGTGCAAATCCCGCTCATTGACCCCGCCGGCGATCTTGCCCATCACACACTCGATCCCATAGGCTGTCGCCTTGATCGCGCTCTTGATCTGCTTGATCTCCGCCGAACTCTTGACCAGCCTCAGATTCAATATCAGATCCGTCTTATCCTCAATACTGCACCCCGGAATCCGCGAAGCCACCTTCCCGAACAACTCCAAATCCTTCGACATTGCCGAAGAGTACGCCGCGAACGGATGCAAACACGCGAGCCGTTTTGTCCGCGTCGCCGCCTCGGTCATCAACCTCGGCAGCGCATAGTTCCGCATCACCGTCTCAAACCCCGTCGCATCCCGAAGCTTCTGCGAAACCACATCCCGATACCCATCCCAAACATCAATCTCCGGATTCACAGGCTTGAGCAAAAGCACAATCCGCTTCTTCGCATCCGGATTCGAAGGATCAAACAACACCATCGCGCCCGGCTCATCATCAATCCCGGTCAGATACTTGAAGTTCATATCAGGCATCCACTCCCCAAGCAAAGGCGGCGCCCCATCCCCCGCAAACACAACC
>WFPK01000065.1 GCA_015487555.1 Phycisphaerales bacterium | reverse complement strand
GAGTGTGAACAGCGCGATCAAGCGGATTAGCGGGTCGTCGCTGCGGAGCCGCAAGCAGTCCACCCTGTTCGCCGAAGCCGCGTTGAAGGTCGCAGCGTACGCGATAAAGGTGTAGGAGATTGACCGAGAAGAGGGTTATGGACTGAGCAATCTACTGCCTGAACTGGGCATATCGAGTCCCGCAAGCTGGCTTTGATGCCGATTGCCGATCTGAGCTTCTGCCGTATACAGAAGTGCTCAAAAGTCGCATCTGGGACAAAGTAATCCGAAAGAACTGGCAGCGCCACCGTATCCACAGCGTGGTCTTCGTCCCTGACCCATACACCTCAAGGCGAGTTGGGAAATGACAAAAAAGAAGAAGGCAATGCTCCCGAAATCGCCGTAGCAATCCCGAGGCAGAGCCTTCACCGATATTATCGTTCACAACACCCAATTGTTCAAGCAAATACCCGCTTCTCTGCTAAAATTGTTCTTCAACCACTCAAATAGCTCATTCTCAGGTAGATTCCATGGCCTACACCGCACTCGCCCGCAAACACCGCTCCCGTACATTCGATCAAGTCGTTGGGCAATCGCCCATCGCCAAGACGCTCAAAGCCGCCATCGACTCGGACCGGGTTCACCACGCCTACCTCTTTACAGGCACCCGAGGCGTCGGCAAAACCTCGATGGCGCGCATCTTCGCCAATGAACTCAATAACCCAGACTACAAAGACGACATCGCGGCAGCCATCTTCGCAGGGCAGGACACCGATGTCATCGAGATCGACGCAGCCTCCAATACCGGGGTCGATCACACCCGCGAACTCATCGCCAACTCTGCCTATCGCCCGATGCGCGGGCGGTACAAGGTGTACATCATCGACGAGGTGCACATGCTCTCGATGCAGGCGTTCAATGCGCTCTTAAAGACGATGGAGGAGCCGCCCGAGCATGTGAAGTTTATTCTCTGCACCACCGAATCGCACAAGGTGCCCGCGACGATCCAATCGCGTTGCCAGCGGTTCGACTTCCGCAATATCCCCGTCGGCTCGATCGCTGAGCACTTAAAATCCTTGGTCGAATCCGAAGGATTCCAAGCGGACGACGAGCTGGTGTTTACGCTGGCGCGATTGGGCAATGGGTCGATGCGTGATGCGCTCTCATTGTTGGATCGGTTGTTGGCATCAGGCGAGAAGAAACTCACGACGACGCTGCTCGAAGAGCTCCTCGGCTTGCCCGATCGGGATTTGCTCAGCGCCTTGATCGACGCGATCGCCGATGGCGATCCCAAAGCCGTCCTGCAATCGACGGGCACGCTGATGAACAAAGGAATCTCGGGCGAGCAGCTCCTGGGCTCACTCCTCGAACGCTTCCGTGATCTGATGGTGCTCGGCTCGTGCGGGCAAGACACCGATCTGGTCGATCTGTCCGATGAGGCGAGAAAAACCGAGTATGAACGCGCCCGGCGCTTCGATGCCCCCGGCGTCGTCCACATGATCGCCCTGTGCGAATCGGTGCAACGAGCGATCAAATCCTCGCCTGCCCCGCGGGCACTGCTCGATGCGTGCATGGTGCGTTTGGCGATGACGGAGAAGATCGCCGATGTGGCAGCCTTTGTCGCCAGCGGAGGCAACACGCTAAAAAAAGCATGAGGGCAGCGCCCGCATCGGCATCGAAACCCATTGAAGCTTCGATGCCCAAGCAGACGCTGCCCATGAGACCGGTCAAACCAATCAAGCGCGATGAGCCCAGCGACGCTGCTGCGCCCAGTCATCGCCGGAAGATTCAGGTCGTCAAGTCCGAACCGGCGCCATCGCGCCAAGCACCGCCCGAGCGGACTCAACCCACGCCTCAAATGAGGGCACCCACTCCCGAAGAGGTCGAGGCAGACCCATTGGTCAAGTCCGTCCTCGATGTCTTCGCAGGCGAGATCAAACGGGTGCATCCAAAGAACAAGTGAGAAGCGACCAGTATGTTCGACAAGCTCAAAACCATGCAGGCCCTCGGGTCGTTGATGAAAAACAAGGAACAACTCGCCGAGGCGGGCGAGCGGATCAAAGCCAAGATCGAAGCGATGCGCATCGAAGGCGAGGCTGGCGGCGGAGCCTGCCGGGCGGCCGTCAATGGCAAGATGAAACTCCTCGACCTCACGCTCGACCCGGCACTGCTGGCAGGCATGGCGGTCGATGAGAAGACCCGCGATCTGGCGACGGCCCTTATAAAGGATGCGATCAACGACGCGACCGAAAAAGCCCAACAGCAGGTCCAGGATTTGATTTCTCGCGAAGCCGAAGAACTCGGGCTCGGGGATATCGGCGGGCAAATCGGCGGGTTCTTGAACTGATATGCCGGGCCACCAAACCATGATCCGAATCGAACCCATCTCGACATCACCCACAATCGTGATTGATCGCACGCCAAAGAACCATCCGCAAGCCGATGCAATCGAACAAGCATGGCAAGCTTTGTGCGCACAGAACCCGCGCTACTTCAACGGCCAAATGCTCGCGTTCGATTCCTACGACCCAACCACAGGCGTGATCCGGGCATCGGTTGAAGAATACAAACACCACGCGGTGCGCGATACGGTTGATCTGGGCATTTCGCTGCTGGCGACGACCGCCATCATCACCGCTCCCGATGAGCACAGCGAATCTCGATATCTGCTCGGGCAACGCTCGCCGAGCACGCACCGGTATGGCAACCGCTGGGAACTCGGGCCCTCCGGCGGGGTCGATGTGCCCGCTGATGGCACCGACCAACTTGAGTTCGATGCGATCGTCAACGAGCTCAAACGCGAGATCATCGAAGAGATCGGGATCAAAATCGGTGCGTGTCCATCAGCCACGATCGCCCTGGTGCATGATGATGCGGTTGGATCGGTGGACATTGCCATCGAGATCGAGCTGCCGACGATGCCTGCGCTCGATCGCAGCTGGGAATATGTCGATTGCCGATGGATTCCTCTTGCCGAGCTGCTCGATTGGGCGGCCAAACACCCCGAAGAACTCATCCCCACGACCGTTGCACTGGCCCTACGATTGAATACATGACCAACGAACCCGAACCATCCTCGCTCGCCTCCCAGACCATCGCCGGGTTCCTCGATGCGCTCAATGCCAAGGTGCCCACACCCGGCGGGGGCGCAGCAGCCGCCATCACCGGCGCAACGGCAGCGGCGACGGCGGGGATGGTGGTGAGCTACTCAATCAACAAAAAATCACTCGCTCAGCACCAAGCCTTCAATGTCGATGCACAGGGAAAGCTCAATGCGATCCGCGCAACATTCCTCCAGCTCGGCGACGACGACGCTGCAGGATATGGCGTGCTCAATGCGCTCTGGAAACTCGATCAAGACCACCCTGATCGCATCGCCGGGTGGGAAGCAGCGGTCGATGGAGCGATCTCGCCGCCGCGGGCGATGGTGGGGTTGGCTGTTGAGATGCTTGAGCTCTGCGAGCAACTGATCCCGACGACGAATCGTCAGCTCAAGTCTGATCTGGGGGTCGCTGGCGTGCTCGGGCAGGCGGCTGCGCGATCGGCTGGGTGGAATGTGAAGATCAATATCCCGCTCTTGCCCAGCGATGACCAGGATTGTGCGCACAAAGCCGTCGATGCGCAGCTGGCCCAGGCACAACGATTGTGCGACGCGATCGAGACTGGATGCCGATGAACAACAGCTCGACCAATACCGATTCCGGACCCCGATTCGTTGATCTCTCTTCCAATCCAAAGATCGCGGCGCTCACGCAGGTGTTGCGTGAAGTCAGCGCGGTCAAGGACCCGACCGAGATGCTCAAAGCCTTTGGGCCTTGGGTTGGTCAGCGGTTCCCGCGTGATGCGTTTGTGAGTGTCTCAATCCGCGATCTGCCGACGGGGAAATATAAAATCACCCGCGCGGTCACGAGCCCGCAGAGCCAATCGAACCAGCCAACCCCGACGGGGAACCCCTGGCGAGACTGGGCGCAGCTGCCGACCTACGAGGGCGGATTGATCGGCGAGATCATCGCATCAGGCGAGCCCGCGGTGGTGACGGGGCTCGATCTGAGCAATGACGAACCTTTGTCCAACGCGCTCGGGTCGTATGCACGCAAGCTGCGATCGGTGACGGCGATGCCCGCCTTCGACGACGGCAAGCCTTTGAACTGGTCGCTGAGTTTCCACGAAAAAGCCGACTGGGAAGATTTGGATACCTTCGTCGCTGGGCTCCTCGACATGAACATGATGGGCACGGCGACGCGGAACCTGGTGTTCCGCAAACAGGCAGAAGCCCTCAACGAGCAGCTCATGGAACAGTTCGAGCAGATCGCCAAAATCCAGCGCCAACTTCTGCCCGAGCGATCGCCCACACTCGACGGGTTCACCCTCGCGACGAGCTACCTCACGAGCAACATCGCCGGCGGGGACTATTTCGATTATTTCCAAGGGCAGGATCATCGGCTCGGGATCGTGATCGCCGATGTCTCCGGACACGGAGCCGGGGCTGCGACGGTGATGGCGATGCTCCGCGCGATCCTGCACTGCTATCGCGATACACTCGATGATCCGAGTTCGGTCGTCGATGACATCGCCGATGTGGCGCGGTACTGCAACCGCAAGCTCGTCGATGCCAATCTCAATGGCGAGTTCGCTACCGCGTTCTTCTGTGTGCTCGATCCAAAATCGGGCGAGTTGCAATGGACACGGTGCGGGCACAACCCGCCGATGCTTCGGCGCAAGGATGGATCGGTCGAGTTGATCGAGAGTGCCGCGACCCTGCCGATGGGCATCACGACCGAGGTCAAGTTTGAATCCGATTCGTGTGTAATGAATCCGGGCGATACGCTGATCCTCTATACCGATGGCATCACCGAGGCCCGTGCGCCCCACCATCTTTCAACCGATGATGGGCTTGAGATGTTTGGGACCAAGCGATTGATGGAATCGCTCCACGCCTGCACGGGGATGCCTCAGTGCGCGATTGATTCGGTGCACAAGGCGCTGTATCAGTTCACCCACAAGCTCGAACGAGACGACGACCAGACGCTCGTGGTGATCCAGAGGTCGATCGAATCATGAGTGCGCCTGCCAAGAACAAGAAGGAATGGTTCGACAAGCCCGATCCCAGCGGCAAGACCGACACCGGCGAGATTGGATTGCGCTTCACCTGCACCCAGTGCGGCAACTGCTGCACCGGCCCAACCGGGTTCGTCCTCTTTACCGACAACGAGGCCAAGGCAATGGCCAAGGATTTGGGGATCACCAAAGCAGACTTCAATGCCCAATACGCCCGCGATACCATCGTCGGTCGATCGCTCAAGGAGGTGGTGGTCGAGGGATTTGGGTATGACTGCGTGTTTCTCACGCGCGATGCTGATGGCAAGACGGGATGCCGGGTCTACGGATCGCGTCCTGAGCAGTGCCGGACCTGGCCGTTCTGGAAGAGCAATCTCGTCAGCAAACGAGCGTGGAAAGAGGAATCCCATGGGTGTCCGGGGATGAACGCCGGCGAGCTCCACACCCCCGAGCATATTCGGCTCACCCGCGATCGGGTAGAGATATAAGCCCGCCGGGCCCGTATGATTGATGCCTATGGACGCTTTTTGGAAGTTTGCCAAACAGATGCTTCGGATGCGCCGGTACCTTGTGCTCGGGATGCTCTGCGCGATCGTCTCGGCAGGCGGAGTCGGCGCGGGGATCGCAGCGATCGGGCCGACCCTCGATATCCTGCTCGAACCCAACAGCGGCGGGCTCCAAACCATCGCCCAGACAAAGGCCAATGAACACGAACGATACGCCAAGGTGCTCGATCCTGAGTTGATCGCAGCGCTCCCGAGCAATCCCTACGACAGCATCGTGCTCATCATGGTGACGCTCGCGGGGTTGACGGTGATCGGCGCCCTGGCCAACTTCATGCACCAATACCTGGCATTGACCGTTGTGCATACAACCGTCGCGCGGATTCGGCGCAAGGCCTTTGGGCAGGTGCTCGAGTTGCCGCTCAAGACAATCGTCGCCCAAGGCCCGACCGATGCGATCTCGCGGATCGTCAACGATACCGAAGCACTCTCGGCGGGATTCGTCGCGATGCTCTCCAAAGCGGTGGCGCACATCACCAAGGGGATCGTGGCGCTCGTGGCAGCCTTTGTCATCAACTGGCAGCTCGCAGCAGTGGCGCTGCTGGTCATGCCAATCCTCGCAACCGTGATTCGCAAGCTCGGCAAGCGCATCCGAAGGGCATCGACCAGGGCGCTCTCGAGCAAGGCCGATCTCTACCGCGCTTCGACCGAAGCGCTCCAGGGCCTGCGCGTTGTCAAAGTCCACACCACCGAACGCTACGAAGCAGGACGGTTCGGACGGATCAACAAAGAGGTCCTGCGTCAACAGCTCAAGGTACGGACAGCGCGGGCAATCGCAGGCCCAGTCGCCGAGCTTGTCACCATGTTCGCCCTTGGCGGGTTGACCATCGTGGCTGCCAAACTGATCCTCGATGGATCGCTCGACAAAACCGAGTTCATGTCGGTGCTCGTCGCCCTGGCGCTCGCCGGCGCGAGCATCAAGCCGCTATCGGGGCTCGTCAACGACATCCAGCAATCTGGAGCAGCAGCCGACCGGCTTGATCGGTTGCTCGGTGCCGATCCTGAACCCGGACACGAAAACCGCCTGCCCAAACTCGCTCGCCATCATGATTCAATCGTGTTCGATCATGCCTCGGTGATCTACCCCGGCGCAACGAGCCCGGCGATCTCGAATGTCTCACTCCGCATCAACCACGGCGAGACCATCGCCTTTGTCGGCCCAAATGGGTGCGGCAAGACCACGATGCTCTCGCTGATCCCCAGGCTCTTCGATCCCGACGAAGGACGGATGCTCATCGACGGCACAGACCTCACCCGCGTGCGCATCCGCTCGCTAAGACGCCAGATCGGAGTCGTCACACAAGAAGTCGTGCTCTTCAAAGGCACCATCGCCCAAAACATCGCCTACGGGTCTCGCCATGCCTCGCGCCAAGACATCGAACAAGCTGCCCGCGATGCCCGGGCGATGGAGTTCATCGACGAGCTCGAAGACGGGCTCGACACCCAAATCGGCGAACAAGGACTCACCATGTCGGGCGGACAACGCCAACGATTGGCCATTGCCCGTGCGATCCTGCGCGATCCCGCGATCCTGATCCTCGACGAGGCAACCTCGATGATCGACGCCCACTCCGAAAAACTCATCGGCGAGGTGCTCGACACCTTCTGCAAAGACCGCACAAGCCTGATCGTCGCCCATCGGCTCTCGACGGTGCTGGGCGCCGATCGCATCGTGGTGCTCAACGAGGGCAAAATCGTCGGGCAGGGCACGCACGATGAACTCATGGAATCGTGCGTGGTCTACGAGCAGCTCGCCCGCCATCAGCTGATGGATTCGTCCCGAACTGGCAAGGGTGATTCCTGATGAACGAAACACTCGCCGACGGGCAGATTGTGTTCCGGTGCGATTTTTGCACGATGACCTGGGACGAAGATCGCCAGATGGTCGAGGGGCATCGCGGAGCATTGATCTGCAGCCAATGCCTCACAGTCGCGTTTATGGAACTCGTCTACCTCGATTCTGGGTACACACCAGGGCCCAGAGAGACCTGCAAGCTCTGTCTCGAGATCGGTCGCGAGGGATTGCACTGGCAGAGCCCGGTGGACAACTCGGTGATCGCCTGCCGAAGATGCGTCAAGCAGAGCGCCGGGGTGCTGCACAAAGACCCCGACAATGCGTGGAAAAAACCCGCCGATCCAAGGAACGGCGGGTAAGCGTATCGCTGGGCACGAACTGGATTCGGTTCGGGGCTTTATTCTTCTGGGCAAGCGATGTTGTAGACATGCTCGAGGTCGGCGATGAGGATGTATGACCCATTGTCCTGATGGACCAATCCTGAGAGGAACTCGGTGTTCTCTGCGGTGTCGGGGAGCGATTCGATGGTGTCATTATCGCAATCGACCACAAAGGACACGCCATCGACCGCGATGGCAGCTTTTCGTGCGCCGACTTCGGTAATCACCAGCATCGATTCGAGCTTCGCCGATATGGTATCGAGGATCTGATCGAAGAGCCCGTTCATCTCGGCAAGCTCGTTGGCACGAACCGATTTGATCCGATCGACCGCCTTCTCGATATCACCCTCGTCTCGGAGTTTGATCACCTTCTCAGCAAGCCGATAGATCTTTCGGTGAGGGGTCTCGAAACGATCAATATACGATTTGAGAATCGGATCGCTCTGGGCAAGCTTGCTCAAAGGCGATGAGCCATCGAGCACGGATTGGTACCACTTCCAGAAACTGCACCCGGTTGGATCGGTAGGCTCAGAAAATGCTGCGCTGGAGTAGACCGCGTCGTGGAGCGTGTTGAGCCACTGGGTATACTCCTCTTTGAATCCATCGAAGACCTTGGCAAACCGATCCCCCTCAGCTTCGCGCGGGTGAAACCCAAAGAGCGAGCGCATATCAATCACTGGAATGATCGTCCCCCGATGATTGATGACCCCCGAGATATAGTCCGGGCTGTGGGGGACACGCGTGATCTGCGCCATCGTCCCGCTCATCAACTCGACCGTCGAATCGGTGGACATGCCATAGAGGTTATGATTAATCTCCACCACAACATATCGAGTCACCGAGTCACCAAGCTCATCGGCAAGGTGCCCATCTTCGAGATTGCTCGGGGAGGAAAGTGTTGCTACAGCTTGGTCGGGGGTGCTTGTCTGTTCCATAACCTGCTTCTCGACCAGATCGCGCTGACAAATCACCCAAACCGATCATCTTGGGATAAGACGATGGGATCATGCTCGATGGTCTGATAACCCCGGCTGTTGGATGACCAAAGCTGCGCACACAACCCGGCCCAAACAGGCCCAAACCGGCTAGGATTGGCTGCTGAACCACAACCCACTGATCGGACGCCATGCTCCTCCATGCACGAAACATCTCGAAAACACACAGCGTCCGCACACTCTTCGCCGGCATCTCTATCCGCGTTGACCAGGGTGATCGGATCGGGGTCATCGGACCCAACGGCGTAGGTAAATCCACGCTCCTCAAAATACTCGCCGGACAAGACCAACCCGATACCGGGCAAATCCTGACGCCCAGTGCAGTCAGCTCGGTCTATATCCCCCAGGTCGATCACTTCGACGAAGGCATCACCGTCTTCGACGCAGTGCTCGCTCGGGCACCCCACCACGCGGCCAATCACCTTGATCCTCAGACCATCGCACAGATCGCGCTAAGCCGGGTTGGATTCGAGAAAAACCAATGGGCGGTGCAGGCTTCGATGCTCTCAGGCGGGTGGAGCAAGCGATTATCGAGCGCCTGCGCCCTGGCATCGTGCAGCAACGAGCCCGATCTCATACTCCTCGACGAGCCCACCAACCACCTTGATCTCGCGGGCATCGCCTGGCTCGAAGCCTTCCTCGTTGCGCGCATCGGCGGGCAGCTCGCCTACGCATCGGTCTTCGTCACCCATGACCGCCGATTCCTCGAACAGGTCGCCACGCGGATCATCGAGCTCTCCGACGCCTATCCCGGGGGGATGCTCAGCGTCGATGGCAACTACACCGAGTTCGTCCGAAGACGCGCCGAGTTCATCGACGGGCAAGCCAAAGCCGCCCAGTCATTGGCCAACGAGGTCCGGCGCGATGATGTCTGGCTCTCACGCGGCGCACAAGGACGCCAAACCAAGCAAAAGAAACAGATCGACGCCAGCGCCGATCGACGCGCCCAGCTCGGCGAGCTCAAAGCCCGCAATGAAGCTGCAACCAACACGGGCGCCAAGGTCGAGTTCGCCTCGACCGATCGACAAACCAAGAAACTCATCGCCGCGATGGGCATCTCCAAAGCCTTTGGCGACAACAAGCTCTTTACGAATCTTGATCTGGTACTGGGCTTTGGTGATTGTGTCGGGCTCCTGGGCGCCAACGGCAGCGGCAAAACCACACTCATCAAAGTCCTCACCGGCGAGCTCACACCCGATTCGGGCCAAATCCGATACGCCGACCCGATGCCCAGAATCGTCGTGTTCTCCCAGCACCGCCAGGACTTCCCGCCCAGCACACCCTTGAGCCAAGCCCTGTGCCCGGTGAGCGATCGGGTGGAGTTTCGCGGGCGGACCATGCATGTCAAATCATGGGCGAGGCGGTTTTTGTTCCGCGACGACCAGCTCGCCCAGCCAGTGGGCTCGCTCAGCGGCGGCGAGCTCGCCCGCGTCCACATCGCACGGATCATGCTCGAACCAGCCGATGTCTTGGTGCTCGACGAACCCACCAACGATCTCGATATCCCGACACTCGAGCTGCTCGAAGAATCGCTCGCTGACTTCCCCGGCGCGGTGATTCTGGTGACGCATGATCGGATGATGCTCGAAAAACGCTCGACGCGCATCGTCGTGCTCGATGGCACCGGACACCAACAGACCTGCCCGAGCTTGGAGCAAGCGATCCGGGTGCTCAATCACCAAGCCGACGCCCAGTCCCAGCCCAACGCGTCCAAAGCCCACCAGGAGAAGGCTGGCAAAGTCCGCAATACGAACAAATCCAAGAAACTCTCGTATAAAGATCAGCGTGAGCTCGATTCGATCGAAGAGAAAATCATGGAAGCCGACGAGCGGATCGAACTTGCCCAAGCAGCGTTGTCTGATCCCAAGGTGCTCGCCGATCACGAAAAGATGACCAAAGCCTGCCAAGCCCTCGACGAAGCGCAGGCCGAGTCGGCCAGGTTGTACGCCCGATGGGATGAGCTCGAGTCGATGCGGTCATAAATCGGCTCTCTTTCTCCTCCCTGCGCCCCGCGGGGAGGAGCAAGAGCTGTAAAGCAAACGATCAGAAAAAATCTACAAGCAAAGCTACGAATAGTTCAATCGCCCGGTGCCGATGCGCATGGCGATGCTCGAGGCCATCTTCTTACCCAGATTCGCAAAGACCGCAGCGTCTTGCTCGGCGAACACATCGTTGGCGGTCGTGATGAACATCTCGACCCACCGATCGAAGTGGGCTTTGGTCAGCCCACCAAACTTGTGGGCCTCGATGGGTCGCCCGGAATAAGTCCCCGCGTTAATCGCAGCCGACGACCAGAACCGGGTCATTTTTTCGTAGTGCGCTTCCCAGTCTTCGACCCGCTGATCAAAGATCGGCCCGAGCAGATCATCGTGCTGGGTGCGCGCATAGAACAGCTCGACCATCTCACGAATCTTCTCGATCGTGATCCCGCCTGGTGCGGGCTCGCTGGATCCATCTCGGGGCGCAAGATTGAGTTTGATTGGCTCGCTATGGTCTTCATTCATGTGCTGATTCTAGGGCACGACTATTTGGGATCGTGGCAATGGAAGCACAGCGCCGATCCGTCGTTGGACATCCGGAGCATGCCTTCGATGCCCAGCTTGTTGTGGGGTTCATGACAGGTGGCACACTCGATCCGCGCATCTTCAAAGAAGGGAAGTATCGAGACCATGGGGTCTTCACCGGGTCCTGGGCGGATATTGTGGCAATCGAGGCAGTTCGAACCCACTCCCCGGTGTTCCCACTTGATGCCCACGGGATGATCGTTGCTCAGATCGGTTCCGATGAGGGTCTGCCCATAGATGTAGTGGTCTCCAGCATTCTCGCCATAGGAATCGAGCGCAACTGTGCCATCATGGCACGACAGGCAGAGCTTTGATGCCGGGCCGGGCTGTTGGATGTCGCCGCTGAGTGTTGGGCTTGCGTAGAGCTCATAAACCGCGGTGGTCTGCGTGTGGTTCCAGAGCGGGGCTTCGATGCTCGTATCGGCATTGTGAGGCGTATGGCAGGGCTTACAGATTTCATTCTGCGACCATCCAAGGGGGCTAAAGTCGTGCTTGCTCCCGGTGATGTCCGCGATGGCTATGGACACGATCGCGCTGACGACAAAGACGCCCACAATTCCAACGCCCACCCGCTGATGCATCGTTGTTTTTGGTCTTGTTTCCTGTCTTGTTTTCCGCCTCGCTTCCCTCTTTGCTTCCCTCTTCATCATGGCCTCCCAGCTCGCCAAGTGATTCAATTTTTGGCTATGAGACCGAGATGCAATCGGCGTGCCAATCGGGCCGGGGGGATGGGTGCCCAGGGCGCGTGCACATCACGGAAAACTCCCTTTTTTAGGGGAGATTGGGCGGGCAGGGTGTCATTCTTGAGAATGGGGCTTGAGCGGAATGAATCCGAGAAAAAAGGCGCATCAGCCCGAAAACTCGGTTGATACGCCTCGAAGCGGTGCGAGAGGGATTCGAACCCACGGACCCCTTTCGGAGTCACTCGATTTCAAGTCGAGCGCCTTCAACCGCTCAGCCATCGCACCTGTTTGGTTATCGCCCACAGCCGATCATTCAACCGACTCGGGCACACCAGTGTATTCACCGATCGGACGATTGTCATGCGATCTTGAAGCTTCTGGGCCCAGTCGCGGGCGATAGGCCGGGGACAGGGCAGCCAGGGCACCGAGCATGGCTGCCGTCTGGGTGTTGAGCTCGATCGAATCGGTCAGCGACGCCAAGATCAGCCCCAGGATCGCAAACATCGGCCCGATCCCATAGAGCCCCTCGTCTCTTTGATCCCAGATCCGCCAGCTCGCCCGGAGCATGGCGATGAGCACGATCGTCCAGAGCACGACGCCGACGATGCCCAGGGTGCTCCAGATCTGAAGCAGGCTGTTGTGCGCATGGGCATGAACCTTGGATTCGGGATATTGCTCGTTGGACCAATGCTGATACCCACCAGCGCCCACGCCGACGAGCGGGTGCTCGACCCCGGCTTCGAGTGCGACCTGTCCCATCCTGATGCGCAAGCCGGTGTACGAGTCATACTGCCCGTCCATGATCTGAGCGAGCTCGGTGCGGGTTTCATCAAGCCGATCACGCAGCCCATCGCCCATGAGCATCGCAGCAACAATGGCAAGCACGACCAACGCGCCCGCCAAGATCAGCACCCGCTTCCACCGGATGCGCCTGGTGATCGCGCCGATGAGCACGCTGAGCACGATCAAAAGCACCGAAGCGATCCACGCCCCGCGGGTGCCCGTGGCGATGATGCCGACGATAATGGCTGATGATCCCAGCACACCAAACACCCGTGATCGACCAGTGCCGATCAATGCTGCGGGCAGGTGAAGCCCCAGCGCCCCCACCAGGATCGAGCCCCCCACCACCGGGTGCCACCACCCAGCGATGCGCCCGGGATGGTTCTGCACCAGATTCGCCAAGGGCTCGATCCCGAACCCATCGAAGGCGTCAAGAATCTGGGCGAGCTGGGCAATCGCAATCCCGATGCACATGGCGGCGATGAGCACCTTGCGTTTTTCGATCGCCGGAAAGATCAGCCCCACGAGCACAAACCAGCGCAGCTCGCTGATCTCATCCCACCCATGGGCCGGGTCTCCCGACCAGCGCAGACTCAGCATCATCCACCCCGCCAGCGCCAGCACCGCCAGAACTACAGGCTGACCGAACCCATGAATCCAGACCGGGAAGGTATTGAGCACCCGCACAAAGAAGAACACCATCAAGGGCGCAAAGGCGATCTCGGTGAGCGTCACAGGCCCGAACATCGCGATGAGCCCAAAGCACGCAAAGATCACATGAACCCGATCCCCGATGCTGTCGCGCTGGTGCATCCGCAAGAAAGCCGAATCGCAGGCTTTACGATCGACATAATGCCCATCGAAAAAACCCATCACCACACGATCGAAAAAACCGGTTTTTCGATCAGAATCCGGGTTTGGCCGATGTGTATGCACAGTGTCACAACCCCAATTCAAGCAACCGATCGGACCAAGTGGTGGTATCATGCTCTATACGAATCATTATTCTATCGAATTGAAGCCAACGCATGGCTTCAAATCGCAAGAGATCGGATGATAGAAGTCGATTGGACTCACGGAGACCGCCATGAACGACATCAAGCAAGTCCTCGCCAGGGCAGCACAACGATTATTTCTCATCGACCTGCTGCGCACACTCGCGATGAGCTCGTTCATTGTCCTGTGCATCCTCTTCCTCACTCGGCTGACCCAGAAGCTCGTCCCCACCATCGAGATTCCTTGGAATCTGGCGTTCTTGATCGGCGCGGGTGTGAGCGTGCTGGGCGCGCTGATCTGGGCGATGCTTCGTAAACCAACCCAAGACCAAGTCGCCCGCGAGCTCGATGACCGGGCAGGATTGCGCGAATCCATCTCGACCGCCTTGTGCGTCGATGAAAACAAAGATTCCTGGTCCAAAGCCATCGTCACCGACGCCTCCGATCGTGCCAAGCGTGTGATCGTCAAAGACGCGCTCCCGATTGAATCGCCCAAACACTGGCCGATGCCTTTCGCAGCTGCGCTGGCAATCATCGCGATCTGGTGGGTGCCTGCGACCGATGTCACCGGGTTGCTCGCCAAGAAAGAAAAACAACAAGCCAACCAGGCCCAGATCGAAGAGGTCCAGGCGACTGTCGATGAAACCGCCAAGATGATCGAAGAGATCAAAGCCCAGACCGGGGTCGATCTGGAGACCGCGGGCGACGAGACGGCTCAAGAACTCACACCCGAAGAAACCCAGTTTGTTGATCCCCAAGAAATCACCCGGGCAGCGATCAAAGAACTCACCAGCCTCTCCGACAAGCTCGACGAAAAACGCAACAACGAAGACGGCGCGACCTTCGATGCCATCAAAGACATGACCCGCCAACTCAACACCCCCGAGCAAGGCCCCGCGACCGAGATGGCCCGCGCCATGGCCCGAGGCGACTTTGGCGAAGCGAAGAAGAAACTCGAAGAGATGGCCAAGGCACTCGAAAACGGGGACATGAGCGAAGAGCAGAAGAAGCAGGCAGCCGAGGGGCTCGAAGCGATGAAGGAACAGCTCGAAAAGATGGCAAAGAACCGCCAGGAGCTCGAAGAGCAGCTCAAAGGGGCCGGGCTCTCCGAACAACAGGCCAAGCAGCTCGCAGCCGATCCTGATGCACTCAAAAAAGCACTCCAGGAAGCGGGTGCATCGGAAGAACAAGCCCAGCAGCTCTCTCAAGCAGCCAAAGCCCAGCAACGGGCATCCGACGCTGCGAGCTCGATGGCTCAGGCGATGGGACAGATGGCAGCAGGGATGCAGCAGTCCAACCCGGGCGAGATGGCAGAGGGGCTCGAAGCCATGTCCGGGCAGCTCTCGGACATGGAAAACATGCAGCAGGAAATGCAATCGCTCGATATGGCGATGAACGAATGTAACTCGCAGCTGGCCAAACTCGGGCAATGCAACGGCGGCGGCGGACAAGGGCAAGGATTCGGCGAAAATGCCAAACCCGGAGGCACCGGCAGGTTCAGCCAGGGCGATTCGCAAGGATTCGGCAAAGGCTCAGGCGGGCCCGGCAAGGGCATGGGCAGCGGCCCAGATGCACAAGCAACCGACTTCATGCTCAAGAAAGAACGAGCCGAGGTCCAGACCACCAACGAAGGCCCGGTCATCGCATCGACCATGGTGCAAGGCACACAGATCAAAGGCGAGTCCACCGCCACCTTCTCCGCTGCTGTCGAAAGTGCCACCACCCAGGCAGCTGAAGCCATCGAAACCAAACGCGTGCCCCGCAAGCACGAATCAGCAGTCCAGCAATACTTCGGTCGGCTCGACAAGGCTGCCAAGAAAGCCAAAGGCGAAAAGACCAAACCCGCAGCACAAGGCGCCGACGCCACAAGCACCACGAGCACGAAAGATGACTAGCGGATGAATATGAATACTCGCCTCTTCCCGATGGGCATCCTACTCGTCGGCGCGCTGATGCTCGCCAGCTGTGCCCGCTCAGACTCATCAACCGATCAGCCCACCCTCACCCTCTACACCAGCGTCGATGACACCTTCGCCGAGATGGTCATCGACGCCTTTACCAAAGAGACCGGGATCAAGGTCCATGTGCTCGGCGACACCGAAGCGACCAAAACCACCGGGCTCATCACCCGCATCATGGCCGAGATGGAACATCCGGTCGCTGATGTCTGGTGGTCATCTGAACCCATGGGCACGATCCTGCTCGACCAGGCTGGCGCCCTTGAACCGGGCGCGATGGCTGGCATGGTCGATGAGGATTGGCCCGATGCGCTCCATAGCGAAAACTGGTCATGGATCGGCAACGCGATGCGGGCGCGGGTGATCGTCTACGCATCGGACCGGATCGACAATCCGCCAACCACCCTCGCCGAGCTGACCGATCCACAATATCGAGGCATCGTCGGGATGGCCCGCCCGCAGTTTGGCACCACACGGATCCACATGGCAATCTTGGCCAATACCTGGGGGATCGAGCGCTTCTCCAAGTGGCTCGCAGAAATGGAGCACAACGACATCCGCCTCTACGACGGCAACGCCCGCGTCGTCCAGGCGATCGCCTTGGGCGAAATTGATATCGGGCTCACCGACACCGATGATGTCTGGAGCGGACAACGCAACGGGTGGAAGGTCGAGCTGGTCTATGAATCTGTCGCTAACCATCCCAGCTGGCCAAGCACAGGCCCGGCATTGATCCCCAACACCATCGCGATCATCAAAGGCTCACCCAACCAGGAGCTGGCCAAAGAGCTCGCTGCCTTTCTCGTCTCGCCTACAGTCGAAGAGCTCCTCTACCAATCAACCACCGGCAACACACCCGTCGATTCATCACTACGCGACCAATATGGCGACGCCCTGCTCGATATCGACCAGCTACCGGACTATCTCGGGGCATCGGGCAAGGTCCGAGAGGCGATCGATGCGTGTGAGCGGGTGCTGATAAGTCCTTGATTTGCCCCATATCTCTGGCGTGACCGGCGCATCCTGCATGACAAAGCGATTGGAACCTTCAATCCACTTGCCCACCAAGAAGTGAACCAAGCGTTGGGTCGATGCTCGGCAGGTGAAGAAACCCGCGACCAAAATCGAGTTTCCATTTCGCCCACAAAATCGACGGGCGCTCTTTCTTGGTATCCTGATCTTTCAGGCTGCGGTGCTCGTCGCAGGTGAGTTCCTTGTTGATGCCTGGATCCGCACCGAGTTCACACTTTCGCAGGTCGCTGCCGACCGGCTCTTTGTCTTTCGCATCTCGATCGCCTTTAGTGTCTTTACTTTGACCGGGTTAATTCTGTTCCTGGCATCAAGACGCTACCGCGATGCGCTCGAGCAAACCAATGAGAGCCTCAACAAAGAAGTCGCCCGCCAAGTCAAAGCCGGGCTCGCCAAACGCAATGCGTTGATCTTCGGGCTCGCCAAGCTCGCCGACTATCGTGATACCGATACCGGGGCACACCTCGAACGCATCGGGTTCTATGCGCGGATCATCGCGGATGCCCTCTCAGAAAAATACCCCGAGATCAACGCCCGATGGATCGACCGGATCGTGCTCGCCTCATCGCTCCACGATATCGGAAAGGTCGGCATCGCCGATTCGATCCTGCTCAAACCCGGACGCCTGAGCCCCGAAGAACGCACCGAGATGGAAAAACACGCCCTGATCGGCGCCGACACCCTTCTGGCGATCCGATCAAAGCTCGGCCCAGACGAGTTCATCGACATGGGCATCGAGATCGCGCTGGGACATCACGAAAAATGGGACGGCACAGGATACCCCTTCGGGATCAAAGGCCAGGATATCGCACTCTCCGCCCGGATTGTTGCACTCGCCGACTTCTATGACGCGGTGACAAGCAAGCGGGTATACAAAGATGCCATGTCGCATGAAGAGGCATCCGAGCTGATCCAAAGCCTGCGGAACACCCACTTCGACCCTGATGTCGCCGACGCATTCTTCGCCAATCAGAGTAAGTTCAATACCATCCGCGCACACAACCAGGAATGCGCTCAAGACTCACCCTACAAGTTCAACACCGTCGAGCACGCTGCCCGCCAGTTCATCAAAGACCAGGCCCAGCGTCAGGCTGCCTGATCTGATCCGCAGCGGGTCGCATACACTTAGGCTATGCCCACAACCTCCTTGCAAAGCATCGTTTCGCTCATCAACCAACACCTCGACGAGATCGCCGCGATCCGCCGAGACCTCCACGCCCACCCACAGATCCTTTTTACCGAGGAATACAGCTCGAAGCTCATCCAGGATGAGCTGACCCGATTGGGCATCACCTTCCGCGCCAACATGGGCGGCAAAGCGCCCAACACAGGCACCGGCGTGATGGCCCATATCCCCGCGACGGTTGATTCTCCCGGCGATTGCATCGGGCTCAGAGCCGACATGGACGCCCTGCCCATCACCGAACTCAACACCTTCGCCCACAAATCCACCAACCCCGGGCAGATGCACGCCTGCGGGCACGATGGGCACACCGCGAT
>WFPK01000064.1 GCA_015487555.1 Phycisphaerales bacterium | reverse complement strand
GTCAGTATACAATCTCAACGCCTAATCCAACGGACGCAGCCAACTGCATTTGTATGACACTAGATAATCCAGGCCCAATGGGCCTATTTTGCCGTTTCGCATTTTTAGGGTATGATCTGTTGGGTGCAATCCAAGATTACATCGGCTGTGGAGCGTTCTGATGATTTTACAAAGACCCGTTTGTCCTCAATGCGAATGTGCAGACACCCGAGTTGTCCGCAGCATTCCCAACCTTTCAAAGATTTTCGCTTCTGTTCTTCTGGGCATTTTCATCGGGGATCAAATTCCAATCCTCTGGCGATGTCAAAAAAATCAGCATGTCTTTAAGTCGTTGGGATCACAACCTGTAGTCGATCAGACAGCTACGAAAACCACTGATAACGCTTGACTGAGTGAGAGACAAATAACAACTCAGAACCGCTTGTGCGTGGGACGCGAAGCGGTTTTTTTGACGCCCATGATCGCGCGGAGCAGGGGGAGTTCGTCGGCGTGGGTGAGTTTGATGTTGGTTGGGTCGCCTTGGATCACCACCACCGGCTCGCCCAGGCGCTCGATCAAACCCGCATCGTCGGTCGATGAAAGATCATCCTGGGCATAAGCACGGAGCAAAAGCTGGCGCTCAAAGATTTGTGGCGTCTGGATCGCCATCGCATGAGCACGATCAATGGTTTCGCACACCTCGTACATCGGCGACTTCGATTCAACACCCAGAATCGCAGCGACCTGATCGACAGCTCCATCGTCTTCGATGGGCTGATCCTTGATGCGCTTGAGGGTATCAGAAACAGGCACGCCCGGGATCACCGCTGGGTGCTTGGCAGCAGCATCGAAGAGGCGGTCGATGAGCTCGGGGCTCGTCGCCGGGCGGGCTGCGTCATGGATGGCGATGTGCGTGCATGAATCGTCAGCTGCGCTCAGTGCCGCCTTGACCGATTCCCACCGATGGGCCTTGCCGCCTTGCACGAGGATCGCCCCCAAGAGCGAGAGCCGATCGCTGTGCTGGGCTTTGAAATCGGCGAATGCTTGATCGTCGTATGGCCCGGCGACGATGATCTGGTGGACATCCTCGCGGGTATTGAAGAGTTCGACGGTGCGTTGGAGGACGGATTTGCCGCCGAGGTCTTCGTCGAGCTTGGACTTTGGGGTGCCCAGGGCATTGAGGGGGTCGCTGTTGCCTGCGTTGAAGCGGGACGACGATCCGGCAGCCGGGATAATGACGGCGATGCGCATGGCGAATTGTAGTCCTCCCTGCGCTCGAACAGGCGGCTGAGCGTTGTTTCTAAGGTCCAGGCACACCGGGGGGCAAGAAGGCAAATAATTCCGGTTGATCTCAGGATATTCCCTTCAATTTGGGACTTTTTATGCGTATCTTCAGTGAACCTGCTCGAAAAGAGTGGTGTGTCACTGATTGGAGCAGAAATGAATACCAAACGACAATCAATACAACGATCAATGGCCTTGGCGTCGAGCCTTCTTCTGGGTATGGGTGTGGCTCACGCTGAACCTTTCGCCTTTCAAGGGCAGCTCAATGATGCAGGCTCGCCCGCCAATGGGGTCTATGACTTGGTCTTTGATATTTATGATGTGGAATCAGGCGGGGCCGCCCTGGCCGGGACGGTGGTAATCGACGATCATCAGGTCATCAACGGCAACTTCACGGTCGAACTCGACTTTGGAGATGTGTTTGATGGTTCGCCTCGCTGGATCACAATCGGAGTGCGGGCAGGCGATGATGTCGGGCCTTATACGCCTTTGGCTCCAAGAGCCAAGATTGGCAACGCGCCTCAAGCATCGTTTGCGAGCAACGCGGGGAGCGCTGCAGTTGCCGATACGCTGAGCGATCCGTTCTGGATGGAGGCGCCGGGGATTCTGGTCTTCGGGGACAATGGCGGAAGCGATCAGTTCTTCTTCAATCGTGATCGTGATGTCGACCCAACAGACATCATGGTGGTCCAATCGAATCAGAACGGGTTTGGCGGGATCACCATTTCAAGTTGGACGAACGGAATGCCCTACTTTGGATACGCCACCGGCGGATTCATGCGAGCCAAGACCTACTACGATCCGGCGACGGATGCGTGGGTGGTGAATAAGAATGGCGATCAGCTTGAAATCGACCAGAACAATGATGTCATCATCACCAACAATCTGGTGGTTGGCGGAACGATCACGGCGCTGGGTGGTTCGGGAGAACCAACGATTGGGTACAAGAGCTATACGCCTGAGACAATGTATCTTGGGCTCAGCGGGTTTGATTTACTCTTCAACAGCTTTGCCGGTGCAATTGGAACACCCGGACAATCATTGTATTTCCGGGTAGACCTGAACCTGCCTCACGGCTCGACGATCACCAAGATCGAAGTGCAGTTCGTGGATCAGTCCGCTGCGAGAAACCTGCGTGTCGAGCTTTCGGTCCGCGAGCTCGACACGATTGGATTTACGGTGTCAACGCTGGGCGAATCATCGGGTTCGATCGCAAACACCGTGCAAACAATGCTCATCGAGCCCGACCCGGGAATTCTGATGGACAACATCGCAGCAACCTATGACCTGCGATTTGTCCCAACTTCAGGCAACTGGCCCAGCGCGGGGTTATTGGGTGTTCGATCTGTGCTGATTGAATACACGCAGCCTTGATGGCCAGGCCGAACCTGGCGGTCATCCGGTGCGTAGTATAGAAGCCAAAGCCGACGGGCGGTCTGTCGGCATCATTCAGGGGCCGAAGTGGCATTCGACCGGATAGGGAAGGCTTGGTGTGGCGAGTCGAGGAGCGTGTTAGCCTCGTAAAAAGTACGCAAAAACTTATCTGCAGAACCGCAGTACGCACTCGCAGCCTAATACAGGCTACGGATTATGAGTTTGATGTCTGATAGAGCTCATAATCACGATTATCAGGCTGGCCAACACTTGGTGTCTCTTGGGGTGTTGGCGAGGAGGTTTCGAGGGGCTGGGCCAAAGCACAGGGCGTCATTCCCCGGTGTGAGGCCGAGAATAAACGAATGACTACACTCGTAGAAGCATCTTGCTGACTATCCCGGCACGGGGGTTCGATTCCCCCCGGCTCCATTTTGGGAATGATCTTGTGGCTCTCGAAATGAGCCGCAAGAGTTGGAACGGGCGTGAGTTACGCCCGTTTTTGCTGGATGGATGGTGTGCTTGGCATTTGACGACTTCTGGCCGAATCGGGGGCTTTCGTGCAGCTTCTACTGCGCCATGCGCTGCGCGCTTGATTGCGTGGAACCGTATAGACCCGTGGTTCCTGCATCATAATCCGAGGCCTTATCGAGCAGTTCGTCGGGGACATCGTTGGCGTAGTGGCGGCCTGAGATAGTGATAGAGTGGCCGATCCATTTGCTGACCGCGTACTGCGGGAAGAACATCGCCCATTCCTTTTCGCATGATTGGCGCTGGGTTTGCCAAAGGCGTTTCCATGGCTCGACACCTGCGCGTTTCCAGATCTGGCGGACTGGTCGGATCAGTGCGCCTTTGCCTCCGATGGTGACGAGATGGTCTTCGCCGGGTTGGCAGGTATCGAATCGGTCTTGGAGCAAGGGCATGAGCTTGGGTGTGATGGGAACGATCCGTTGTTCGTGCCCAGCGTGGTGTTCGGTCTTGGGGCTCCGCACGGTAAGCCGACCGCGATCAAAATCAACATCGGCCCAGGTCAGAATATGAGACTCGCCGGGAATCCGAAGCCCGGCGTAGCGAGCCAGCCCAAAGAGCAGTCGCCATTCGGCATTGGGACACGCATCGATGACCCGTTCGATTTCGTCGGGGGTGATGTACCTCGTATACCGGCTTGGTGTCGGGCCGGATTTGAGTTCGGAAAAGGGAGATTCATCGAGCACCTTCCTACGGACGGCTTGGGCCATGATGGTCTTGGCGTTTCCAGAATGTGATTTGACGGTCGCTTCGCTAAGCCCGAGTTCTTTGAGGAATCGTCGCCAATCTGCAGCGTCGGCGGGCGTGACGGATCGGATGGGTGTGTCTTCGTCAAAGAAGGCGAGTAGCTTGGTCCTAACCTGCGCGAGTTTGTTGAGACTCGATGGCTTGAGATCATCTGCTCGCTCGGCGAGGTATTCGTCGAGCCATTGGCCCAGCGTGGTGCGTTGTCGCTCGGGGATCAATCCCACGGCTTCGAGTTTCTCGTAGAGTCGATCTTCAATGGTCTTGAGCCAGATCACGGTTTCATCGGTTGGGGCGTGGCCGTGGATATTGGCACTGACGAGGTCCTCGACCCTGACCTTGACGGCCAATGCGTAGCGTTTGTTCACCCGACCGAGGGTGATGTGCCTGGGTTGCCCGGCGACGCATCGGAAGGTGATGAATCGGCTGCCGTTCTTTCGGGTGGTCATGCTGGCCATGGGGTTGATCTCCTTTGGACAGTGAGGTCTTGATGTGAGCAAAGTTCAAGTGGATGGGGGGAGGAATCACGATCAATTTGCGAGGAATCCCCGCGACTGACACTGACAGAATTGACACAACCCCCTTTCTGACCCACACGGGCGACATCGCGGCGATCTGGATGGGGTTGTGTCAGAAGGCGGAACTTAGCCGGAGAGTACAAACCGGCGCGTAGGTCGCCCGCCCTTTGGGCCCGGTGGTGCGGTGTCCCATTGGCCGAAGTCCGCCTCGACAAGTGAATCGAGTTCAGACTGGGCGTCCGCTGATCGCTTGTGAGATCGGAGGCGTTGCCATTGGCGGACTGTCATTTGGCCATTGTGGCGTTCGATGAGTTCGACGAGATGTCTGCGATCACGATCCTCGTCATCTTCACCGATTGCCTGGTAGACCCGAAGGGCTTCATCAGCAAACCACCGCGACAACCGGATTCCAGATTCAACACTCTCTCGATCAATGATCTCTGTATCTTCGAGGTCCCGATCATCGGCGGCTGCGCGTACGCAATGAATTACCAACGCCAGACGCGCGGCGTAGCCCTCGAGCTTGCTCCACGCGGCAGCCTCATCGCCGACATATTGGAGTTGTTCCTGGCCGTGCTCGTTGACGAAGGTGATCCAAATCCGCTTAGCCTCAGCATTGAGCGGCAGGAGACGGGGTTGGGGATCACCGTCTTCATCGAGATCGGGTTCAATGCTGTAGAGCCGATCGAACACCGCGGTCATTGCAGCGTCAAGCGATTGGGTGACCGTGGTTTCGGTCCAGTGCTTGGCCCGGCGAGGCGGGTGGGCGATGAGCAGCCTGGCGAGCAGGCCGTTGTCTCGGTGTTGCTGGCCGAGTGACCGCTCGAGGATGGCGGGCTGGATACCGCCGGCGATCGAGACGGATGCGCAGGGAACATAGATGGTGCCGCTGGTCTTCCGATCGACGATCAACGCATCGGCATCGAACATCTGGAGCCAGCGGGCGACATCATCGGCCCCGCCGCCGTTCTTATACTGCCCGAAGCTAAACCAGCCAGAGAGTTCGTTGCGGAGGGTGAGCAGGCCTCGTGGATTTTGCTGGAGCAGCATCGCGAGGGCTTCGGTGGTGCAATCCTCGATCCAGTTGCGCGGGCAGGTGGGTTGCTCCGGTGCTTCGGGTGGGTCGGGCGGCGTGTCGTTCTGTTTGTCGCTTTTGGCCGCAGCCTTCTTCCAGTTGCTCATGGCGATCTCGTGGATCTCGTTCTGGGTCTCCCACGCTTTCATCGCGGCCTGGTGCTCTTTCATGAGCCGATGTTGACGATCACGGATTGATTTGAGGGCGAGCCGAAAGGCGGGGGATTTTTGTGTGCCACTCTCGCCGATGACGGCGGTCCAAAGAATCGCCGGCTCGGCCCAACCACGCTTGAGCATGATCCGGCGGGTGTTGCCAACCGCCGCGGCCAAACCGGAAAGCATTGGGAGTGCAATAAAGGATTCATCGCACCCGATCGCCTCGGCTCCGTCGGCGACATATGACCGGACGGGCTCGGGCAACGCTTCGACGGGGAATGGTGTGTAGGTTGACCGGCCGATGAGCGGCTCGGATTCTTTTTGCTCGGGCGGGGTTGCTTGGGCGAGTTCATCGAGTGTTTCATGGACCGATTCGGCATCGCCACCTTCGAGATGGAGCACATCGACCAGATCGCCGCCCGTTGGGAGATCGGACCAATGGTCAGCCAATCGAACGATCCGCACTTCGTCGGCACCGGATTGGTGACAAAGATCAGCAACCACTTGGACATACGAATCGCCTGCATCGTCAAGGTCCGGCAGAATCACCGCGATCTTGTTCTTGAGTACTGACCAATCGCTCTTGGCGGCGGCCTTGCTCCCGCCGGCGCTCGCGGTGGCAATCAACCCAACTGCACGGGCGGCATCAACGCAGGATTCACCTTCGACGATGTAGACCCATGCACCATCGGGGAGATTGGTCAGTTCGGGCAAACGCAGCAGCGGACGCGGATCAGGCATGGCCTTGATAAACCAACGATCGCCATGCTTGGACACCGGGCGGATGGTTTTTCCTGCCGGGGTGTCCCATCGAAGCGTCTCGCCGACGGGGTTGCCTGCTGCGTCGGTGTAGACCCACCGCTTGGTCACCAGGCCATGCGTGCGTTCCAAAGCGGCAACCGCTTCATCCGGCGATGCGAAACCTTCTGATGAATGTGGATGAGATTCGGTTGGCGTGGTCGTCGAATGCCTGCGAAGCATGAGGTCTTTCATCTCAAGCCCGAGCGAGGTCATGATGGCTTTGGTCTCACATCCGGCATGGCAGTTGAGAAGCACGCGGCCTTCTTCGCCAATGCCAATCGACAGAGACGGGTGTTTGTCATCGTGGGCCGGGCATCGGCATGACCAGCCGGAGCCGGATTTCTGAGGAACCGAGCCGACCGTATTGAGTGCATCGAGCATCGTAATGATTGGATCACTCATTGACCTGCCCCCCAAAACCCAGTCCATTTTTTATGCGAGTATTCTCGTAGAATGGGCGTATTTGGAAGGCAGGCAATCATGGCCAGAAAACGGCATTCAGCAGAGCAGATCATCAACAAGCTTCGTGAGGCCGAGGTGCATCTTGGCCAA
>WFPK01000063.1 GCA_015487555.1 Phycisphaerales bacterium | reverse complement strand
GCCTCGACGGCTCGGTCATCGCAAACAAAGTCGAAGAATCCGACGACAACACCTTCGGCTACAACGCCCTCACCCACGAATACGGCGACCTCGTAAAAATGGGCGTCATCGTCCCCACCAAGGTCGAACGAGTAGCCCTCCAAAACGCCGCCAGTGTCGCAGGCCTCCTCCTCACCACCGAAGCAGCAATCGTAGAAATCAAAGACAAACCAGTCGGAGCCGGCCACTCCGGCGAAGATTTCGATTATTAAAACACCTTGCAACGATTGGAGTAAACACCAATCGTTTGCATTTGCTATATGACTCAGTAAAACATGTTGTAGTTGACTCAAGTGCGATATTAGCGTACTTATCAAATAAGACCACAATGTCAGGTCGAGCAGTTGATCGTGTTGTTATGCTGCTCGATAGCGTGCTCAGATATGATTGGCCCTTAGTTAAAATCTATGTCCCGGCTATTTGTGTGACCGAGACATTTACAGTGTTGGCAAATTATTTGCACTGTGATTGGCATGGTACTGTTAAAAAAATCCAAATCGCCAGTTATCACAAAATGAATACAAAAAGATTTGCAAGAAATTTAATGGCCTTATTCATAATCGGAAAATCGAACGGATTGAGCATTCATGGAGGGATAGTCAAGTTGCTCAGTTAGTGTCTCCAGTTAACGCAAAATACCAATTCAGAAGACGATCAACAAACAAGAAGACTCCTAGTCATCGGATACGCGGTCCAATGGGAGGGGCAGACTGTTTGGTGCTTGCAGAAGCTATCGAGTTGAAATACTCGGTTAGTCCAGGAGCAGTAGCTGTTCTCACGAACGACAACCGAATGCACGATGTTCTGTTGAAGTGTAGCAAGATAGGCCATAAATCTGCGAAATCACTCGGGTTGTTGGACGCTGCTAGAATAGTTGGGTATCCTTGGTCTCAAGAAATTTATCCTGTTCCGTTGCATGTAAGCAAAACTGATGATGCTAGCTATGTAGATTTCTTCGGTTCATGGCCGTTGCCTTCAAGGAAGATAGTTCAAAAATGTTTTGGAGAGCTAACGCATCTTCAGGCAGCAAAGCTATGGGAATTGACCACTGAAATTAAAACAGAATTTGGCGTGGGCCCTGACAACATGCCTTTTTTGCCTCAAATTGAGTTGCTGCAATTGAGATTTGCAATGGAAACCGGCGTGTATGTAAGAAAATCGGAAATAGGTCAAAGGATTCAGCGGTGGCGAAAGAATCCTGCTAGCAGGCCGGTGATATAGAAGGGTGCCGGGTGCCCTGCTTACGCGCAGCTTAAGCAGGTTCTTTCATCCTCTCACCTCTCCCTCAAAATCTTCTCTATCTTCCGCCCCGCGCCAGTTCATCAATCAGCTTCACAATCTGCCGACCGCCACGGCTTGACCGTCCCCGGCAAGCCGTGCTCTCAGAGTATGAACAAATAACCCGATTCTGGCCGCCCCGACTCGCCATCTTCGGCCCAGTCGGGTCTTCTCCGCGTCCTCAGCGCCCTTTGCCCCCTCCGCGTACCCTCTTCCTCCCCCTCTTTGACTACCATCCCCAATGCTTTGCAAGAGAAACATTCTTCTCGCCTTGATCGTTCTCGCATCACTCCTCGCAGCGAGTGCGATCGCCCTTCGCCCCGCCCCAGCTCCTGATCGCTGGGATCAACAAGCCCAAAAGCAAACCATCGAAGCTGCCCAACCACTCATCGAAGCAATCAAGGCCTACACAGAGACCAACAGCAAAGTCCCCCCGTCGATCGAAGACCTCGTCCCCAATTGGATCACCGAAATTCCAACTCCAATCGTCGGCTCGCGACAATGGTCGTATACCCTGACCAAGCGTGGATACGATCTTCGTGTACAAGCGACGAAGTCCGAACCACCATCACTCCTCTGGATGATGATCTTCGGCCCAACCGGCTTCGATGACCGCTCGTTCGTCTATTACCGCACATTGGATCGCTGGGAAATGGCCGACATGTAATCCGGGTACCGGCCGGGTGCCCCGACTCGCCGTCCCCGGCGCAGTCGGGTCTTCTCTTCCCCAGTCCCCCTCCCCATCTGCGTCCTCTGCGTGATCTCCGCGTCCTCTGCGTTCAAAAATCTTTCCCCTATCGACCACCCCCGTGCGCAAAATCCTTGCCCTCCAATACTCCCCCCTTGTGCCTCAAAGAATCCATGCGATCATTCCCGCATGACAAACGAAAACACAAACCAAATCGACCAGTCCCCCTCTTCCCCATGGCCTACTGCCCTCTTCCCCATGGCCTTCCTCTCCCTCCAATAAAAAAGAGGCGTCCATTCCTGGACGCCCCATCGAAAACTCAGTTCAACCATTCAAATCTCGTAGCCAGTCTTACGGGCAACCCATACCGAATGCTTCGAGGAAGGCTGAGATATCGAAGAAGTTGAGCATGCCATCATCATTGAAGTCGGCTGCCAGATCACCATCGCTAAAGAACGCGAGGAAATCAGAGATATCGAAGAAGTTGAGTGCACCATCGCCATTCACATCAGCAGCACACGGATCAGAGCAATCAAAGCTCAAGAGCTTCACCGCATCCACACCCGCTTCAACAATCGAGCCCAATCCAAGGTCCGAAGCGGTGAATCGAATCCGGAACTGGTTCGTCGCCGAGATGCCCGCGATATCCGCAAGGGCAAACTGCTTGGTGAACCAACCGCCCGAAACCTCAGCCCCACCAGGGCCAACGGTCTCAAGGTTCACCCAGCTCGCGCCGCCATCATCGGAAACTTCAACCACAAAGACATCCGCACCTGGGCTATCGCCCTGCATATTGTCATACCAGCGGGCATAGCTGATCGCCATCGCTCCTGCCGATGCGTCCATGACCGGCGAAGTCAGCGTTGTGCTCCCGTCATCCACATCCGAGTTGCCATCGGCATTATCAGTCAAGTAGCACCGTCCCGACCCGTCAAAGTCCATGCCGGGATCACCGCGATCGCCACCACCAACGGGAATGCCTCGGGTCCACTGCCCATCGACAGCATTACCTGAAACGGTCCATCCCTGATTGGTTTCAAAGTCATCTTCAAAAGCAACCATCGGCGCATCAAAGGCTGCGACGGTCGAGAATACGCCGCCATCAGGTGCACCCGTCGGCGAGTTCTGCGTCGCCCCGCCAGTGGTCTGCGAGGTAATGTAGTAGGCCACATCCGAGCTGCAGTTCGCAGCTGGGAAGCTCGCGTCATACTGGTTCGGCGAGGTCTCGGTCATCGGATATCCAACAAAACCTGAGCCCGTATCAACCATCAGCATCGGCGAACCAGGATCAAGCGTCCCAGCGAGGTTCGTAAAGGAAACCTCGATCGTCGTTCCGCCGTTGGGATTGATAAACTCAGGATGCCCGGCTGGGTAGGAAATACTGATGAGATTCAAAGGTGGCGCATCCATATTGTGGGCACCAAATCCGGTAGCGATCTCATCATAGTGAGGCGTGCCGTTGCCGATGTCGGCGTCGTCATCGTCGAGCGTCAACCAGTCGATCGTGATCTGAGGCGTAATCAAATCGCCCGAGTGCACCAAGATCGAGTTGACCGCCAGGAAGTTGAGGATATCGGTATAAGTCCCCGGCTCGGTGACGATCAGTTCATTGCGTGTGCTCCAGACGGCGCCGGAGATGAGCTGCCCACAAGTGTGGATCGCTTCGCTACATGGGTACTGGCGGTTGTTGTCGGCGTTGCGGAGCGAGCTGCTGCACGAGCCAAAGAACCCGAGCCCCAGGCGCGGGTCGTCGAGGATGATGGTGCTCATGACATCGCCCATGCCCTCGCCGTATTGTCCTTGCCCGCTGCCGCCGGCATTGACCATGTGATGCCCGTACTCATGATGAACCACGGACGACCATGCGGTGTTGGGGTTCGAGCTGCCCGAGGAGCAGAAGTTGATGGATTGCTCTCCGGGATCATACCACGCATTGCCGGGGCAGAACCCGTCGGTGCGGTTGACGGTGATGGGGAACTGGGTGTTCATCACGGTCGGATAGGCGGGGTTGGCTGCGACGACAAAGTCGCGGACACGGTTGGCTTCGATATAAGCGTTGACCTGTGCCCGGATGTTTTCGGAGTTATTGGCCGCGTTGAAGAGCAGGTCCGCCGGGCCCGGAGGGGTGGCGGCGGTTGATTCAGAGGTGACCGAGCCGACATAGTTAAAGACGCGGAACCATTGCCCGGTGAGTGTGGCGTCGATGGTGACGGGGGTGACTCCTGGGTTTGGGAGGGTGTAGTTGCCATCGACATCGGTGAGCACGGAGTTGCCGTTGTCGCCATTGACCCAGAGGTAGGGGAGTGGTTGGGCGACTTCGGGTTCGCAGATATCAGCTCCGGGCCCATCGGAAGCCAGCGCTGAGACATTGCCCGAGAGGTCGATGGTGTGGATGAGGGTTTCTTTGTAGAGGATTTCACCCGAGAGTGCATCGGTGACGATGAGGTATTTTTCGAACCCGTTGATGGTGATGTTGGTGACATCGGCCAGTGTTGGTGGGAATGGGTTCGAGTCTGTTCCTGCGAAGATCATGCGTTCGGTGGTGTCGAGGTCGATGACTTTTCCTGGGAAGTCCTGCTGGGCGCTCCAGATGATGCGGTCTTTGTTGACGGGCATCCGGACGATCTGGTTCTCAGGCTGATAGTCGCCCAGGTCGTGAAGGAGTGATGAGGCCAGGACGAGGGGGTTGTCTGCTTCGTTTCTCACGAGGAGGACGAGCTTGGTGCGGAAGACGGGGATGCCGTCTTTGACTTGCGAGTAGTAGTACCCGGTGAACTTGTAGGAGTCTGTTTCGGGGAGGTACCCGATGGGTTGTGTATGGCGTCCGTCTTCGAATGGGCCTTTGGCGACGAGGTCGTCGATGGAGAGTCCCCACATGGCGACATTCTGGTTGAGGAAGTTCTGTGTAGAGATTTGGGCGGTTGGTCCGGTGGAGAAGGCCTTGCCGTAGACTCGGGCGATGGAGCCGTCGGCTCGGGCAGCGAGGGCTGATCCTGGGTTGACGGATTCAAAGTTGGAAATGGCTTGGGCGCTTGTGAGCGGGGCAGCTTGCCCGGCTGCCTGAGCGATGTCTGCGCTCATCGCGGTGGCTGTCGAGGCTGCGAAGAACGCGGCACTCAGGCAAAGGAATGAGAATCTCGTGGTGGTCATTTTTGGCCTTTCTGCAATACCAGTTGTTGGGTGGGTCTTGGTGCCCGTGCCGATGGGATTCGTCCCGGTAGTGTCACGGATCGCCCGTTGGGGTGATTGGAACACTGGTGCGACTTGTCACGGTTTATGGCTCGGTTTACGGCTCGTAAGACCCGAATGGGTTTGAGGACTTGGGGCATGAACAACGCGCCCCGGTATCACCATACCGGGATTCGGGGCGCAGTGTCAAGGAATTTGGGTGGATTCTGGAGATTCGGCGGGCTTTTTGGGTGATTGGTGATTGGAGGAGAAGAGCGAGAAGAGAAGACCCCCTCCGCCTGCTGGGCAGCTACCTCCCCCGCGGCGCGGAGGAGGCGGGAAGAGGGGCACTGGGCGCAGAGGGGGATGGAAAGATAGGCAAAGTGGGGGAGGAGGCGGGGTTTATGGGCAGCCTTGCGTGTAGAGGGTGAGGAAGGTGGAGATGTCGAAGAAGTTGAATCGCCCGTCGGCGTTGAGGTCAGTGATGGGGTCTCGGTCGGTGAAGGCCTCGATGAATGCGGTGATGTCGAAGAAGTTGAGTGAGCCGTCGTTGTTGAAGTCGGCGGTGCAGGGTTCGAAGCAGCCGATGGGGTCGATGATGCGGAACCCGCCGCCGAAGACTGCAGCGTAGGCGAGGTTGTCGTGGAGGATGATGCGTCGGTAGGAACTGGTGGGGAGTCCACCGCCTCCGTCTCTTGCGGGGTGGTTGAGGATGAGGTTGGGGTTGAGTGGATCGGTGTTGTCGTAGATGGAGAACCCGGCCGAGCCGTTGGCGAGGTAGAGGCGTGAGCCTTGGATGGTGATGCTGTGAGCGAACTGACCTTCGCTTGGCGTATCGGTGTTGATGGTGGTGAGTTCGACGGGGAAGGTGGGGTTGGAGAACTCGAAGACGCGGTAGCCTCTGGATGTTTCGCCGGTGTAGAGCAGCCCATTATGCACAGTCGCGGTGCTGATTCCTGTGCCCGTTGTGTTGAGTGGCGTGAAGGAGCTGATGATGGTGGGGGCTGATGGGTCGGTGACATCGAGGATTTGGAGGTTGAAGCGTTCGTGGGGGATGATGGCGAGGCGTTGGGGGCCGTTCTGGTAAATCGTGATGTCGCTGGCCCAGCCTGGGGTGTCGGTGATGGAGAGGAGCTGGGGGTTGGACGGGTCGGTGATGTCGAGGATGTTGAGCCCGTCGATTCGATCGACGACATAGGCGAGGTCGCCGACGATCTGGACATCCTGGGTGGAACGACCCGAGTCGTAGTTGAGGATGAGGGTTGGGTTGGTTGGATCGGAGAAATCAACGATGTCGAGCCCGGCTTGGTGGGTTGCGATGTAGGCGATGGTGCCTGCTGCGTCGATGCCCACAGCGGTGTTGTTGGTGGGGAAGGTGGAGAGTTTGGTGGGGATTTGGGGGTTGGCGATGTCGAAGATGTCCATGCCTGCATCGGTGGCGAGGAGTGCGAGGTTGTTGAGGGGGCCGGCGAGTTTGATCTCGTAGGCGATGCCGGTGGTCGCGTGGGTGGCGACGGGGTTGGTGGTGAAGTTGAAAGCCGAGAGGGTGCCGGTTTCATCGGTGATGTAGAAGGTGTTGTCGATGAGTTCGATTTGGGTGGGGTTGAAGATGCCGGGGAGGTCGGTGTAGGTTGTGATCGCGATTGGGGAGTTTGGGTTGGAGACATCGAAGACTTGGATGCCGGTGGGGGTGGTGGCGAAGAGGATCGAGCCTCGGAGGACGAAGTCGGTGACGCCGGTGATGGTGATGGTGCTTGTTTGGTCGAGGGTTGTGGGGGAGGTGTGCTGGTAGATGGTGATGTTGGAGTCGGATCGGGCATAGACGAAGAGGTTATTGACGATGAGTTGGGTGGCACTGAAGCCGGGGAGTGGCTCGGCGAGTGTGAGGGGGTTGGCGGGGTCGGTGATGTCGAGGATGGCCAATGAGCTGGTGTAGGCGATGTTGCCAGCAGCGTGGATGATGGTGCCGGGGAGATCGGGGGTGTTGAACGCTTCGATTCTTGGTGCGCGCTGGCGTGCGACATTCATGGTGAGGTCATCGGAGTGGAAGAGGGTGTCGTTGTGGACGAGCAGGCGTGTGGGGGAGGATGTGGTGCTGTAGGGTCGGATGAACCAGGGGTCGGTGGGGTCTTGGATATCCCAGACGGAGATGCCGCCGTTGCTCAGGCCATAGGGCGAGCCGAAGGAGAGGTAGGCGGTGTTGTCGTTGAGTGTGATGTGGTTGAGGCTCCAGTTTCTGGAGGTTCGGCTGAGGATTGGGAAGCCGGGGGCTTGGAGATCGACGACGACGAGGTCGCGTTGGTTGTTGTCGATGATGTAGGCGAGCCCGTCGCGGATTTTGAGGAAGGTTGGGGAGGTGAGCTGGGCGTTCGAGTCGAGCAGTTGGGGGTCGTAGCAGGATTTGTCGTGATCGGATGCGTGGGCGCTCGATGGAGCGAAGAGGAAGGCGGCGCATGCGATGGCGAGGGGGTGGGCGAGGAAACGGGCGGTGGGTGTGTGCATAATCATGGGGTATCCATAAACAAATAAGTTATCCGGATCGACCAATCGCGATGCTGGTCATGAAGAGGAAGAACTGTTCTTGGCGATCTTCGTCGAGGAGATGGTATATATCGAGCATCAAGGCCTGTCGCTGGGCGTTGGTGGCTTTGAGCTTGGTTTCTTTGATGTGCTCGGTGATGAGCGTGCGGATTTGGGCTTGCTGGTCATCGGTGGGTTGGATGGCGGCGACGATGGCGTCGAGGGTGTCGCGGTAGCGTTTGAGTGAGGCGTCGTAGGCTTGGCGGATGTCTTCTTGGAAGAGTTGGTTGTTGAGTTGGTGCTCGGCTTTTTTGTAGGCTGAGGAATCGGGGCGCATGTTCATCGTGTCGGATTGGGACGCGGCCCAGCGGAGCCAGTAGTCGTCGAGGATGCGGGTGAGCTCGGCGCGTTGGTTGGCATCGAGCATGGTTTCGAGCTCGGTGAGGAGGGGGTCTCTTATGAGGTTGGGGTCGTAGCGCAGGCGGAGCTGGGCGAGGAGGATCTGGGCCTGGGTTTGGTTGCCAGCGGCAATCGCGTCGGTGATCTCGCGGACAGCGTCGATTTCATCGACGAGGTAGGTGGTGAGATCGAAGATGCGTTGGTTTTCGAGATCGCGGGCACTGGCGAGTTTTTCGGGGTCGGTGGTGACGAGTGCGAAGGCGGCGAGTTCGGGTCGCCCTTCGACGGGGGTGAAGTGCCCGTTCATGTTGGTCGAGCCGATGGTGTTCTGGGTCTGGGCGGGGATGGATGGGCCTTTGAGCAGATCGGACTGGGCCAAGCCTGGAGCTGCGAAGGCTGCGAGCAAGGCAAATGAGATGAGGGAGGCTTTGGCGGGGCGTGTCATGGGGGCATCCTATCAGATGTAAGTTTGTGTGGGAAGGTGAAATCTGCCGAGTTGGGCGGAATATGTTCGATAGCTTGATGGGAAAAGCAGCTCGAGTGTTGCAGATTCAGCTTTGCATTTTTCGGTTGAGTGACCAGACCCCGGCGAGGGTGGCGCCGATGGTATTGGCGACCAGGTCCCATGCGGTGTTGGTGTAGCCTCCGACATTGGTCTCGGGCATGGTGAGGACAGCGAAGAACTCGATGACCTCGTTGAGGGCGCCGAGTCCGATCCCCATCAGGGCAGCGATGATCGCCAGGGAGATCGAGGGGCGGGCGTGGAGGAGCACGCGGGCGGATTCATAGCAGGCGACGGTGGCGCTGAAGAACCCGAGCGTGTGGACGAGCTGGTCGTAGCGGGGGAGATTGGGGAAGTAGCGCAGCGAATAGAGGACTGCGGAGAGAGGCTGATCTTCGGGGGATGCAGCGTTGCGATAGGCATCGGTGAGTTGGGGGTCGATGGCGACGGTGCCTCCGATCATATGGAGGAACCCCCAGATCGCCAAAAGCCAGAGGGCCGTCGGGGTGAAGTGGATGCGCAGGTGAAGCACGAGGGTGGTGGTGATGAAAAAGACCATCACCACAGCGTACATCAGGAACTCGGTGTTGCCCTGCTTGAGGGCAAGGATCGAGCAGATGAGCATATAGAGCACGACGAAGGCGATGAGGATCGGCGAGGGGTTTGGTCGGTGCAATCGGGTGTGTGAATGGGCATGCATGGGCCCAGTGTATCACATTTGGGAAAATGGGTGTTTGTTTTCCTATGATGTTGTATGAGCAAAGAACACAATGAACCCGTAACGGTGGGGCGGTATCCGACCGAGTTTGAAGCGATGCTGACCAAGAACATGCTGAGCGAGGCGGGGATTCCTGCGCAGGTGGTCGGCGCGATGACGGCTGGATTTCGGGCCGAGACACCTGGATTTGTCAAGGTGATGGTGCCTGGGGAGTTTGAAGAGCAGGCACTGAAGCTTTTGATCGAGCAGACCAACGAGGCGGAAGAGCTGGGGGATGTGGAAGAGGAAGAGGAATAGGGACTAGGCATGAGGGCAGGTGCAGGGGAGCTTTTTTTCGGACGCACTGAGGGTGTGGTTTGACTCTTGTGCGCAACCCGGCGTTGGGTGGGGTGGTTTTGGTGTGATTTGTGGATTTGGGTTGTTGGCAGGGATGATCTGGCTGATGGTTTGTGTATGAGCGATCGGGTTGGTCAGTTTGTGCTTGGGCAGATGGGGCAGGTTGGGAATGTTGGGTGGGATCAGCTGGTGACTTCGATGCGCGGGGCGATCGAGGACCGGAGCCATGCGATGAATCTGGGGATCGGGATCGGGGTGGTTTTGGTGGTGTGGATCAACTGGCGATTGGCCCGGTGGGTTCTTGGGCAGCTTGAAGACCCAAAGCGGGGCCCAAAGTAGGGCCAAAGCGGGAAAGTAGCCCCAAAGCGGGGATGTAACTTGTAATTATGTTGTTTTTGCAACCGCAGCCGAGGGGTGTGCGGATGGAGCAGTGCGCATACATCGCCAAGCATGTCTGGGCAGCTTGTGGGGCGTTGGCAGATCGGGTATGGTAGAAGCGGGACGATTTATTTAATTGTTGTTTTATTGAAGAAGGAACAGGAAATTGCTCAGTCCATAACCCTCTTCTCGGTCAATCTCCTACACCTTTATCGCGTACGCTGCGACCTTCAACGCGGCTTCGGCGAACAGGGTGGACTGCTTGCGGCTCCGCAGCGACGACCCGCTAATCCGCTTGATCGCGCTGTTCACACTC
>WFPK01000062.1 GCA_015487555.1 Phycisphaerales bacterium | reverse complement strand
GGTGGGGTTGGATTCACTCATGGTCGTAGAGGGTAGGAGACAAAGCACATTTCTTCCCGCCAGAGGGTGCCTCGACTGGCAGCACCTGAAAGAAAAAGATGCCGATCCGGAATACGATACACTCACCCGTCCCAAAGGAGCTTTGCCATGTTCGGATTCCCACCATTACCACCTTTTGAAGGCTTACATCCCATCGCGGTCCATTTCCCGATTGGGGTCCTTGCAATCGCATGGGCGCCGATGGTGATCGGGCTGCTCGATCAAAAACGCCGAACGACCTGGCTACTCTCTGGATTACTGCTTTTAGTGCTCGGAACCATGTTCCTCTTTGGTGCAGTGTTCACCGGCGAAGCGGCCGAGGAGTTTGTTGAATACGCTCCGCAATACTCCTCGCAAATCATCGAAGACGCCCTGCACGAGCACGAAGAGCTCGGCGAGCTTGTCCGCAACCTCTTCGTCGGTATCACCATCATCTACCTCGGTGCCTTCATCGCGTATTGCAAGATGCCTGAAGCCAAGAAAAAACTTGTCGGCATCGTCGGCTCCGTGCTCGTTGCGATCACCTATTTCCTCGGCACCATGGCCCTGGCCAATGCTGGGCATCAAGGCGGTATGCTTGTGCACGATCTAGGCGTGCAAGCGCCGATGGGGAGCACCAGCTCGTCCATGGCGCCTGCGTTGCCTGGCGCAACTGGTCGGTATGATGACGATGACGACGACGATGATTGATAACCTCTGCTCGGGCAACAAGATACAAAAACTTTCACCCAAACGCCACCCTGACATTGACAAGGTGTTCGGGGTCTGGTATAGTTGTGCTGCCGGGCCCGCGTGCAGCACCGCCCCTGGCCGGATACGGATTGATAAGGACATCAACCCGCCCGATCCTGTGCTGATCCCCGTGCGCCCACAAGGTTGAGACTTGGATCATGTTGATCCTCGTCAACAACACCCGAGGCCCCGCATGGCAAGCCTGAAAGGCAACGACACCATGGCCAAGTCCAAAAAAGCAATCGAACACAAGCCCCTCCCCGCCAACGAAGCCCAGAAAAAACAGGCACTCGATCGGGCACTTGCCCAGATCGACCAGGCCTTTGGCAAAGGTTCGATCATGCGCCTCGATGAAGAGGCGTACAACAACATCCCCGGCATCTCCACCGGTGCCCTCTCGCTCGACCTTGCCCTCGGTGGCAAGGGCATTCCCCGCGGACGCATCGTCGAAATCTTCGGCCCTGAATCCTCAGGTAAAACGACCCTCGCGCTGACTGTTCTCGCCCACGCCCAAAAGGCTGGCGGCGTGGCGGCGTTTATTGATGCCGAGCACGCGCTTGATCCATCATGGGCACGCAAAATCGGGGTCAATATTGACGACATGCTGGTTTCCCAGCCGGACACCGGCGAGCAGGCGCTCGAAATCTGTGAACTTCTCGTTCGCTCCAACGCGGTCGATGTGATCGTGGTGGATTCGGTCGCAGCTCTGATTCCCCGGGCGGAGATCGAAGGCGAGATGGGCGATACGGTCGTTGGGCTTCAGGCTCGTTTGATGTCGCAGGCGATGCGCAAACTCACCGGCGTGATCGCGCGATCAAGTTGCACCGTCATCTTTATCAACCAGATCCGCGAAAAGATCGGCGTGATGTTCGGCTCGCCCGAAACCACCCCAGGCGGGCGGGCACTCAAGTTCTATTCCTCTGTCCGCCTCGATATCCGTCGAACCGGGTCGATCAAGGAGGGCGATGTCGCGGTGGGCAACCATGTCCGCGTTCGCGTCGTCAAGAACAAGGTCGCTCCGCCGTTCCGTCAGTCCGAGTTCGACATCATGTTCAACGAGGGCATTTCGATCAACGGCGATCTCGTCGATCTGGGCGTCGAAGAGAAGATCATCCAGAAATCCGGCGCATGGTACTCCTACGGCGAGCTCCGCATGGGACAAGGCCGCGAAAAGGCCAAGGAGTTCCTCGCGGAAAACCCGGACCTCTTTACCGAGATTCGTGAGAAGATTCTCGACATCCGTATGCCCAACCGCAACAAGACCCACGCCGAGGTTGAGGAAGAGGCACGGGCCGAGGAATCCAACGAGCCTGAGTTCGCAGCTGCGAAGTAGGTCGGACCCTGGGCGAGCAAGTGAGCGTCTTCTCGGGCAATCCGGTTGCCAAGCGGTGGGGAGGGGGCAATGATCTACCCGCTGCGGATGTGGCGGAATTGGTAGACGCGCTTGGTTCAGGTCCAAGTGGGCGTAAAAGCCCGTGGAGGTTCGAGTCCTCTCATCCGCATTCAAGCGAGCCCTTGAGGACTCGCTTTTTTCATGGGTGGATTTCATGGATAGATTTCATGAATAGACAGGTTCAGGCAGAAATCTGGGCACGAAAAAACCGCCCGGCGTGCGACCGGGCGGTTTGAAGATCACCAAGATCGGAGATACTTACTCGGTATCGGTTGGAACCGTTGCGAACTCGCTGAAATCAAAGGTGGTCTTTGATGATTCATACAAGGCCTCGATGCCAGCAGGTGTTGGCAGATCGTTGGGCATTGCCAGTCGGCTGTCCCAGTTCCGCTGGGCGGTGAGCTGGAACGCCTGGGCACTTGTGTTCAGACGCGAGAGGGCTGCCATCGAGAGCTCCGAGTAGGTCGCTGCCTGTGCCGCGGCCATCTCGGTGCGGGCGAGCTGCTCTTGCGATTGGGCATACATATCGGCATACGCACGGTTGCGATCGGCAGCGGTCATCGCGACGCGATGATCGAACCGAGCGCGAACGCCGGTCTCTCTCGCATCGGCAACGGTGTATTCTCGTGTGGCCGAGGCCAGAGCGATTTGCTGCTGAGCCTCGATCTCACCACGCAAAGCGATATCCTGCGCCTTCTGAAGCCCCAACTCCTCGTCCGCCTGAGCAAACATGCGAGTCACCTCGGCATCACGCATCAGCTCGCCTGCCGATGCAAGGTACTGCATGTACTCGATGTCGGCATCTGATTGCTTGCGTGATGCGATGTGACGAGCGGTCAGTTCGGTCGTGTTGGCCACCGCGATTCGCTCGAACGCATCGGCCATTGCGATTCCCTCGTTGTAGTTGGCCTGCGCAACTGCGAGGAAGCTTTCGGTTGCCTGGTCGAGTCGTGCGAGCTCAGCATCGAGTATCTGACGGGCAGCGTCGATCTCGCTGTGCATCTGGGCAACGACCGCCCGTTGGGTTTGCTCTAATGAGGATGCCTCGGCGAGCAACTGAGCGCTCTTGGCCTCGCCTCGACGCCCGGCCGCATCACGCTGAACACTCAACGAAGCGACTTTGGACTCGCCGATTCGCTTGGCCGCGTCGGCCTGGGCGAGCAGCTGCTTGACTTGGGCGTTCTTCTTTTTACCCAGCGTGACCGAGTTGCCACGGAGTGTCTCGATGGTTGCCAGCACCTCGGTTCGGCTGCTCTCGGCATCAATCAGTGCGCGTGCGCGTTCGGTTTCAGCGGTGGCAATCATTGAATCGGCCTTTGTGAGCATCCGCGAGACATCCGCGTTGGATTTGAGCTCGAAGGCTTCGATCGAAGCGATCGTTGCATGGAAGTCGGCTTGTTTGGCGTTCCACCAGTCGTTGAACTTGCCCATTTCCGAGTCTCGATGCGCGATGGCATCGAGTCGGTCTGCGTCTGCTTCTTGGCGAAGCTTCGATGCCTTGGCGAGCCCGATCTTGAATGCAGCGATGCGATCGCCTTCGACATTCACAGGCTTTGCTTCTGCCTTGGCGAGTTTGGGCGCATTGTCGCTTGATTTGGCGGATGGTTTTTCTTCTTTGGTATTGCTCGGGATCACAAAGCTACCTTTGCGTGCCTGGGCTGCGAACTCCTTGGCGAACTTTGCTTGCAGTGCGCTTGCCTGGGCGAGTGCCTCGGCCTGGATTTTTTCGAGCTCGCTCTGTGCCAATGCGCGATCATGCTCTGCCTCTTTGTGCATCGCGGCGACGCGTGCATCAATCTCGGCTTTGACAAATGCGCTGCGGGCAATTTCCTCTTCGCGCTGCGCCTGGGCGAGTGTATTCTGGATGTCGGCCATGGACTTGGCGTACTGGCTCGAAACCCACTGCTGGGCTTCTTCAAAGGTCGTTCGTGCCGAATCAAGCTTGGCGTTGGTGTCTGCGCTCAAGCGTGCGATCTCCGCGCGGTCCTGCATGGATCGCTCGTCCGCCTTGAGGCGAATATCCTCTGCGTCGGCCAATGCATTTTCATAGGCGACCTGTGAAGACTCCACCGCGAGTTTGTAGCTCTCGTTTGCATCGGCAGCTTCAAACTGGTTGGCTTTGGCATTGAGCATCGAGATTTCACTGGCCAACTCGCTATCGAGTGAGTGAGCGCGCTGGGTCAACTCTGCATAGCTCGCGGTGCTTTGCTCGGCGGTGGCGTGGATCAATCCATTGAGCTTCGAGATTTCGGCCGCGGTCTGATCGGCGACCGATTGGGCCTGGGTCCGAAGTGATTGCACCTTTTTGAGTGAACGCTCCTCAGTCAAATCTGCGATCTGAACCATCTGTGCAATTTCGGCTTGACCGCGATCATTGACCGCTTTGTAAGTTGCCATCATCCGATCATGTTCGGCGAGGGCTTCTGACCAATCTTTCTCGGCGGCCGAGCGCATCCGCTCGATCTCTGATTGCCATTCTTTGACCGATGCGATCAGGAATGCTTCCTGGCGTTCAAACTTAGAATCCGATTCGATCCCACGGGCAGCGATCTGGCTATCCATCTGGGCCAGGCGGGCGTTATGGATGGCTTGCGTGCGCTGTGCATCAGCGTACCCGGTTTCACGAACAACGAAGGCGTCTTGCAGGTCGGCATCTGCGCCAGCCATGGATTCGATAAACGCCGATTCGGCATAGATTTCAAACGACTGGGCATTGGCCCGCTGGGCCTGGATATCCGCCGTGCCCGACCTGGCTTCGGAAACCCACTGCTGAGGAAGCTCAAACGAATCGCCCTCTTCGATGTATCCATCGGTGGTAAATGTACCTTCGACGAGTGATGGGTCAAGCTCGACCGAGGCAAGCTTGGCCTTGCCTTGGGTTGTGAAGTTGTCGCTGGCGCGTGTAAACGATGAGCTGCTCTCGCAGCCGATCATCCCCGAAGCGAGCACAAGGGCGAGTGGTGAAACGAACAGCGCTGAGCGTCCGATACGATGCATGGCTGAATGCGGGGTGTTGGTGTGCACTTGGTTTTCCTTACGAATCGTGGTGATCGATATCGGGCTTTCAACATTGCAGCCCTCGTGGATCTGATCGGCACCATTGGGTATAAAATCGAGTGTCTGTCGCCTTCTTTCGATCTGCCGGTTGGGGCTGCAACGAATGCCCGGATCAGGCGTTCCCGGCCCCTATACTCATTGAGGTGGGTGAGCAGCACACGCCGCAACGGGCGCATCGATCGCATAAGGACGAGTCATGGCATTGATGTATGTAGGAATCGACGAGGCGGGGTATGGGCCGATGCTCGGGCCTTTGTGTGTTGCCCAGTCTTCCTTCGTCCTAGAAGATTGGACGCCGGGCGAGAAGGCACCAGATATGTGGGCAATCTTACATCAGGCGATCACCGACACCAAACGCCAAGCCAAATCCAAGATACCAGTCGCCGACTCCAAGCAACTCAAACTCGCCAACTCTTCAAAGACCCAGCATCCCTTGGTTCATCTTGAGCGAGCGGTGCTCGCTTTTCTTTGTGTGCGCGATGGTTCGCTCCCAACGACCGATAGCCAACTCTTTGAGGTTCTTGGTGCGAATCTCGAAGATCAGCCGTGGTATGCTGGCGAGACGATCGAGCTTCCGCTTGGGCGATCGCATGATGCGTTGATGATCGACGCATCGCATCTGCGCACAGTCATGCACAAAAACAAGATCGAGCTGCTCGATGTGCTTGTGCGTGTGGTGGATGTCGCGGAGTTCAATACCATTTATCATGCACGCCGATCCAAAGCCGCCGCTACGGAGTCGGGTCTGGTGCACCATCTCTCGACGATCAAGGGGCGCACCTATCCCGGGCGATGCACCCGCATCATCTGTGATCGTCAGGGCGGGCGAACACAGTATCATCGGATGCTTTCCCAGGTCTTTGAGCATCTCGAAACGCAGGAAGAATCCCCGCGCGCCAGCCGATATATCCAAGGCGATGAACTCGGTATCGTGCTCACACCCAAAGCTGACAATGCCTATTTCCCCGTCGCCCTCGCATCCATGGCTGCCAAACTCGTCCGAGAACTCGCGATGATGCGATTCAATCGGTATTGGGCGATGCGCAATCCCGAACTCAAACCCACGGCAGGGTATGTCCAAGACGCCCGCCGATGGCTCGCCGAGATGCAAGGCCATATCACCACCGAAGAACGCCAAGCGATGGTTCGACACGCATGAATGATCCGCACCACACCAAGCACTACCTCGACCTTGCTGCCCGATCGGCCATGCGCGGATTCGGGCATGTCGAACCCAACCCGATGGTGGGAGCGGTCATTGTCAAAGATCATCAAATTCTCGGCATCGGACACCACACCAAGTTCGGCCACCTCCACGCCGAGCGCGAAGCACTGGCCAACTGCAAAGCCAACGGGCACGACCCACGCGGCGCGACGCTCTATTGCACGCTCGAACCGTGTTCGCACTTTGGCAAACAGCCGCCGTGTACGCAGGCAGTGATCGAAGCGGGGATTACCCGTGTCGTCATCGCCCGCAAAGACCCCGCCGAGGTGTCCAAAGGCGGCGTCGAAATCCTCCGCGACGCAGGCATCGAAGTTGAGCTGACCGATATCAGTCCAAACGCCACGCATCTGAGCGATCCATTCATCCATCGCCTCAAGACAGGGCAGCCTTGGATCATCGCCAAATGGGCCCAAACCCTTGATGGGCACATCGCGACGCGCACGGGGCAGAGCCAATGGATATCCAATCCACGCTGCCGCAAGCGCGTCCATCGCCTGCGCGCCAAGGTCGATGCCATCATGGTCGGCGTCGGTACCGCGCTCGCCGACGACCCGATGCTCAGCGCCCGTGATTGCCCAGGTGTCCGCAAAGTCGCCAAGCGCATCGTCCTCGATACGCATGCAAAGCTCGATCTGCGTTCCAAGCTCGTGCAATCTGCCGACCAAATCCCAACGATCATCTGCACCGCCGAGCCCGCAAAGTTCGTCCAGACCCCGTGTAGCGTGATCGAAACCCCGATCCGTGATAGGCACCTCGATATGAGCTTCGTCCTGACTCAGCTCGCCCGGGAGCACGACATCACCACCATGCTGGTCGAAGCCGGCCCGCGCGTGCTCGGATCATTGATCGAGCATGACCTGATCAACGAAGCGATCGTTCATCTCGCGCCCGGGATCATGGGCGACGAGCGAGCGCAGGGCGTCGCAACCGGGCGCGATGTGCCCAAGCTCATCGACATGCGCCGATTTGAGCTGATCCGCACCAAGCAGATTGAAAATGACATCGAGCTGCACTATCGGAATCATGCTACCTAGGTCGTGTCTGACGGCTCAAAAACATCCCATCGGGTGCCACTACTCGCCGTCTTCGGCGCAGTAGTGCTTTGGTTTTTCCGCCATCAAAGAACACGACTGCGCCCTTCGGGCGAGTCGTGGCACCCAGATGCAGATTGATAAACGAGCCGTCAG
>WFPK01000061.1 GCA_015487555.1 Phycisphaerales bacterium | reverse complement strand
GTGTATAAGAGACAGGGCAGAGAGCGCGGAGGTGCGGAGGGGGAAGGGAGGGAGTTATTGTTTGGTGAGGTTGGAGTGGAAGAAGTCGATGAGGGCTTGGCGGGCGTTTGGGGTGGTTTGGAGGAGGGAGTTGTGGTCTCCGGCGTAGGTATGGAGGGTGGCGTTCAACTTGGCGGATTCGGCAGCCTTGAAGAGGGTGGTGGCGTGGGTGTCGTTGATGATTTGGTCGTTTGTGCCGTGGATGATGAGGTAGGGTTGGGTGAGGTTGGCGACTAAGTCGATCGGGTCGAGGCCGGGCTTGATGAGGAAGGGGCCGAGGGGGGAGGCGTCTTTGGCGATGGCTTGCCAGGAGGAGAAGGTCGAGACGGTGGCGACGGCTCGGACCTGGGGGTTGTTGGCGGCGGTGTTCAAGGCGAAGGGGCCGCCGAGGGAGATGCCGAGGATGCCGATGCGGGTTGGATCGACGGCTTGTTGAAGATCGGGATGGGTCATCAATGTGTCGAGGGCGGCTTGGGTGTCGATGGCGAGGTTGGCGCGGTTGATTGGGGCTTGGTCATCGGATCGGCCATAGCAGCGGTAGTCGAAGAGGAGGACATTGAAGCCTGCGTTGGTGAGGAAGCTGGAGAATGATTCGTGGTCGGCGATGTTACCGGCGTTGCCGTGGGCGTGGAGGATGGAGGGGGCTTTTGTTCCTTGGGGGATGTTTTGGGCGGGCATGAACCATGCGTGGAGGGTAAGGGCATCGGGTGTCTGGAAGGTGATATCTTGGTAGGCAGGTGGGGTGGTGAAGGTTTGTCGAGATGGCCAATAGGCGAGCTGTTCGGCGACGCCTGAGATGCGGACGCCGAGGAGGGCGATGAGGAGGAAGGCGAGGGTGTAGCGAAGGGTGCGGGCGATGCGTTTGCGGGGGGAAGTTGGTTTGGGTTGTGTGGGCATTGGTTGGATTGTATGCGTTGGGAGATGATGCTGGAGGCTTTGTCGCCTGCATGGTGCCCGGCGTTTGTATGCAAAGACACCCGGCATCGGTGAGGGGACCAGCTGCCGGGTGCTTTGACGCCACTGACCTGATTTCAGGTCAGGTGGCGGTTTTTCTTTGGGGTGTGACTACTTGAATATTTTCTTACGGATCTCGGTAAGGTCTTGGGTGATTTTTTTGAAGAATCCCTCGCCGTGCTTGTTGTTGCGTGTTTTTTCTTTGACTTTATCGAGCTCTTTGTAGATGTTCTTGTAGTCGGCGTGCGATCCATAGCCGAGCAGTTCGGCGATCTGGATCTGCTCGCGTGCATCTTCGATGAGCTTGTCGAGTTTTTCGGATTCTTCTTTTGTTCGATCACTCTTGCGTGCAAGCACATCGGCATCTTCGATCATGAGCTGGGCTCTGAGTGTCGGCAGGGGGACTACATGCTTGACCACGACGAGTGTGTTGAGGGTGTCGGTGAGGAGTGCCTTGGCTTGGTCGTTCTTTTCTTCGCGGATCAAACGAACAGCTTGGACGAGTGCGTCGGGGAAAGTCGCCAGCGGGAGGCCTGTTTCGGTGATTACTGATTCGCTTGCGAGTGTGTCGAGGCGTTTTCTTGCAGCTTGGATTTCGTTTCGGCGGATGAGTCTCTGGACCTCCTTGATGACATCCTTGATCTCATCCTTCGTGGCAACGATATCTATGGTTGTTTGGGTTGCGCCCAATGGGACCAGTGCCATATCCGGCGATACTGCCAGAAGCGTCTCAAACTTTCCAATGGCGATTCCCAGCGAATCGAGCGCTGCTTGGGCATCGTCTGAATCAAGGGCCCGGAGCGCTTTTTCAGTTTGAGCCAAAGCATCCACCGCATCTTCTTGTGCCTTCTGGCGTATCTTTGAAGCCTGGGTTGCAGTCTCCGAATCGACGCTGCTTTGCACCTGTTTGACAGACTCATTCTGCGCTTTGCTGGTCTTGGTGCTTGCATGGGGCGGTGCTTCGGTGGTGGTGGAAATGGTGGTGGTGGCCTGGGCGACGGGTTTGGGTGATGCCTCGCGGGGCTCATCGAGCGATGCATTGGCGATCCCGGCGAGCATCCCTACGCTCAGTGCGATGGTCATCGTGGTGGTCTTGGTAAGTCTCATGGTGTGTCTCCTTTGGTTGATCTTCTGATTCGGTTTATCGAGCGCACACCGGCCCCGCAGCATATCGCTTCGAGGCGTGTACGCGCTGTTCTGGTCGGCGATGAAGTGTGACTCGACCAACACTGTGGATCGTGTGTCATTTTCAGGAAGCGCTCTTAGGCGGTGTTCCTAGGCGGTGATGGTGCCTTCGATGGCATCTTTGAGTGCCTGCTCGTCTTCTCTTGAAAGTGAGGTGTGGAGAATCTTTCCTCCGAATGGTTTGAGCTCTTCGATCACACGATCGACCGTTGCACGGCGGATGAGCACGAAGATGGCGGAAGTGTTTGGCGTGAGTGTTTCGCCGAGCTCTTTCATGAACTCGTCGTTGATGCCCAGGTCGATGCGTTTGCCCTGCCACCATCCCAGAGCGCTGCCGATCCCAGCACCGGCAACCCACCCGAGCAGGGGGTTGAGGACGATCCAGCCCATCAAGAGTCCAAAGAAACCTCCCCACCAGAATCCGCCGCTGGCGGCAACCCCGGAGAGGTCGTTGGTCTGATGGAGTTTGACCTTGCCCTTTTCATCCCGCACGACCACTGCGGCATCTTCGAGATCGACAAGGTGTTCGCGTTCGAGCTCTTGCACCTCTGCCAGCACGGCCTGCGCCTTCTTTGCGTCATCAAATCCCAGTACGAGTAGGTCGCTCATGATGTTCTCCTTTCCAAGAAAACTTTTTTCATGTCTTTGTAGCTTCCCAATGGATGCTGCTGAATGGATGAATGTTGCAATTGGCATGCCAGGTTATGGGATGGTTATTCTCCTGCCTGTCCTCATTGGCTGCCAAACTGGCAATGCGGCGGTTGATCGAGCGCCAGAATGTCATTCGGCGGGGCGGCGGGCGAGTTGGTTGGGTGTGCGATCACGCCCGTTGGGCAACGCCCTGTTTGGGTGATCCTTGCGGTGCCCATAGGGAAGCACGCTGTCCGGGTGCGTTGTCTGGATGCCGGGTGCGTCGCTTGGATGCGTTGCCCGGAGGGCTCGCTGTGACTTGCCGTTGCGAGACAAGGTGGAAGGGCTGGGTTCTCGCACAGGGCCTTGATTTATGCCCGGAATGAGGAAATGAGGGCTTGGATTGCCGACTTTGCTTCTTGTACGGGAATCGGAGAGGCAGCGAAAGAGAGAAGCCCTGCCTGGGCGATCATGGTTCGCCAGGCAGCGTCTTCGATCTTGATACTTGGATCGAGCTCGCGGGTCTCTTTGAAGCGTTGAAAGAGCTGGCAAAAACCCTCGTGGAGTCTCTTTTGGACATACTCGACCCGCCATCTGGTTGCTTCGTCGCTTGTCGCTTGGGAGATGGCAGCTTTGTGCATCATGCAGCACGGGGAGCAGGTGCAGGCGTGCTGGGAGTCGATGAGCATCGAAAAGTAGGATTCGAGCTCGTCCAATGTATGGATGGTGTTGATTTTTTTGACCATGGGTTCGACGACGCTTTGGGTGTAAGCATCGAGGGCTTTGAGGTAGAGCTGGTGCTTGTCGCCGAAGGTGTCGTAGAGGGAGAAGCGGTTGATGCCCATCGCAGCGGTGAGGTCTGAGATGCTCGCAGCGTCGTAGCCCTTCTCCCAGAACACACCCATCGCCTTGGCGAGGACGGTATCGGGATCGAAGGACTTTGGTCTGGGCATGGGATCACCTTGTATACATGATATACGACACAGGAACCAGTTTTATTCATCTGGAAAGGTTCTGGCAAGGGCGGGCAAAGCAGGGACAAGGGGAAGAGGGGGG